>URTL01000001.1 GCA_900550785.1 uncultured Collinsella sp.
CCGCCCGCCGAAAACAGCCAACCCACCACCCTCGCACTCGAAAAGCGCGGAAAAACCAAGGAAAATCGCCGCCGCAGCACCTACGGGGGGGGCAACATCGGGACTTCCTTTTTCTCAGTATGTCAGCGTCATTCCCGTCCCGCGCGTTCCTTGATGAAACCAACGAACATATCGACGGCCTCCGGGGTATCATGGCGGAAGAACAGGCTGGTCTTGGTAACCAGGGCGGTGACGGCCGCCATCTCCTCATCACTCAGCGTGAAGTCGAATACATCGATGTTCTGTTCCATTCGTTCCCGATGCGTGGACTTGGGCAACGCCACGATGTTCCGCTGCACCAGCCAGCGCAGAATCACCTAGGCGACCGACTTGCCATGGGTTTCGCCGATTTTCGCCAAAGTCGGATTATCGAACATGCCGGATCGCCCTTCGTCGAATGGCGCCCATGCCTCCTACGAGTAACCGCCACTCTGTGTAGACGGGATATGGGATAATCGGCGATGGTACTTTGCGTATGGACACGGTCCGAAAACACTTGGCTTCGATGAGTTCGCAGCAGACTTGCGATTCGTCCGCAACCAGTCGCGCCGGCAACGCGCCACAGCACGGCGAACAAGTGCGATTTTCCGTCGACCGACATACGCAAAACGCTGGAATTCCAACGTTTCTTAAGGATGGAACACAACATTGGCTGAGTTTATTTACCAGATGATCAAGGCCCGCAAGGCTTACGGCGACCGAGTGATTCTTGACGATGTGACCCTGAGCTTCCTGCCGGGCGCGAAGATCGGCGTCGTCGGCCCGAACGGCATGGGCAAGTCGACGCTGCTGAAGATCATGGCCGGACTGGAGACCGTCAGCAATGGCGAGGCCTACATCACACCGGGCTTCACGGTCGGCATCCTGCAGCAGGAGCCGCCGCTCGACGATGACAAGACCGTCATCGAGAACGTGCGCATGGCGTTTGGCGACATGATCGCCAAGGTCGATCGCTTCAACAAGATCGGCGAGGAGATGTGCGACCCGGACTGCGACATGGACGCCCTCATGGCCGAGATGGGCAAGCTCCAGGACGAGATCGATGCCGCCGACGGCTGGGATATCGATTCCAAGCTCGGCCAGGCCATGGACGCCCTGCAGCTGCCCGATTCCGACATGCCGGTCAACGTGCTTTCCGGCGGCGAGCGCCGTCGTGTTGCCCTGTGCAAGCTGCTGCTCGAGGCTCCCGACCTGCTGCTGCTCGACGAGCCCACGAACCACCTGGACGCCGAGTCGATCCTGTGGCTCGAGCACTTCCTGCATAACTATCAGGGCGCGGTGCTTGCCGTCACACACGATCGCTACTTCCTGGATAACGTTGCCGAGTGGATCTGCGAGGTCGACCGCGGTCACCTTTATCCCTACAAGGGCAACTACTCCACGTATCTGGAGACCAAGGCCGCGCGTATCGAGGCGCAGGGCAACCGTGACGCCAAGCTCGCCAAGCGCATGGAGGCCGAGCTCGAGTGGGTACGCAGTTCACCCAAGGCTCGCCAGGCCAAGAACAAGGCTCGTCTGGCTCGCTACGAGGAGATGGAGGCCGAGGCCCGCGCAAGCCAGAAGCTCGACTGGACCGATATCCGCATCCCTGTGGGCCCGCGTCTGGGCAACAAGGTGCTCGAGGCCCATCACCTGCACAAGGAGTTCGACGGTCGCGTGCTCATCGATGACCTTTCGTTCACCCTGCCGCGCAACGGCATCGTGGGCGTGATCGGCCCCAACGGTGTCGGTAAGACCACGCTGTTCAAGACGATTGTGGGTCTGGAGCCGCTGACTTCGGGCGAGCTCGAGGTGGGCGAGACCGTCAAGATTAGCTACGTTGATCAGAACCGCTCCGGCATCGACCCCGACAAGAACCTGTGGGAGGTCGTCTCGGACGGCCTGGACCACATGATGGTCGGCGAGACCGAGGTCCCGAGCCGCGCCTATGTGGCGAGCTTTGGCTTTAAGGGCCAGGACCAGCAGAAGCGCGCTGGCGTACTCTCCGGTGGCGAGCGCAACCGTCTGAACCTGGCACTCACGCTCAAGCAGGGCGGCAACCTGCTGCTCCTCGACGAGCCCACGAACGACCTCGACGTCGAGACGCTGTCCTCGCTCGAGGCGGCGCTGCTCGAGTTCCCGGGCTGCTCGGTGGTCATTAGCCACGACCGTATGTTCCTGGACCGCGTCGCCACGCACATTCTGGCGTGGGAGGGCACCGACGAGAATCCGGGCAACTGGTATTGGTTCGAGGGTAATTTCGAGGCCTATCAGGCCAACCGCATCGAGCGCCTGGGTGAGGACGCGGCCCAGCCGCATCGTATTCACCGTAAGCTGACGCGCGACTAGTAGCAAGTAGAAAGGCCGCCACCAAGGGCGGCCTTTCTTGTAGCAATTGCACTGCAGCTATGCCCTGGCTGCTGGTTTGATTCATAATCAAAGTTATCTCTTTGGGATTAAAGCCCGTTTTTGCTATGAGCGATTTTCTAATTCCGTTTAAAACGTAAAGACGCATTGGGTTGCAAGGACATAAGCAAATCGAATTGAAATATAACCAGTGCTGTAACGTTACAAAAAAGATTATAGAATAGGAGTACCTTATAAGTCGCTTCTCTAGAAAGAAGAACATATGCTTTCGCGTCGTCGTTTTCTGCAACTTGTCGCGTCTTCAATTGTCGCCTTAGCCGCACGTCCGAAAGAGGTTTTTGCTTCGACGGGCAATATTGATGGTGAGCAGATACAATTTACTTCTGAAATTGCGCAAGAGCTTGCCGATAAATATATAAAGGGACTCCTCGGCTATTCGTATACGCCTTCTGACCCTATTCCTTTTGTAGATGTTGATGGGTCCCCGCTTGGTTACATTGTTCCGGTTGTGACATCCAATAGAGCCGCGGGCTATTTGGTTTTAGATGCTTCAGATGATGAAATACTTACGGGATATCGTTTTGGAGACGGCTTAGTCAGCCCTATGGATCGGGGAGGAGATCTTGGTGTCGAGTCTTATTCTTTCAATAACCCAGTCGTAATGATCAATCCATTCGAATTCGGCGTGCAATCTTTGGACGGTTCAATAACAACAAATTGCGGAAGAACAATCCCGGCTGTTTCCATAGAAGGACGGCCTGTCGTTTTATCGAATAAACCTTCAAGCTGGAACGATGTTGTAATTTACGCAACTCAAATGCAGGATTACACAGTATCTGGATTTCGTTCCATTTCTCAGTTTATGTCATATGATGAAAGCGAGATTAAGAGGCTTACCGCCCACTATGCTTGTATGGTGACAGCTTTTTCGAACGTTGCGGAACTGTATGGCATTGCCAATTTATATAGCGACCCTTCGCAATATATGCAGATATGGAGTTACACCAATACCCATGCTCTTTCCGATGAAGAACAGACTGTTCCCGGCGTTGTTTTGGGTGGAACGCCGATATCAACCTGTGCAACGGGGTTTACAAATTACTGCGCAAGCAGAGGAAGTACTCTTATCGCCCGCACTGTCTCCTCTCCGGCTATCGCGAGCATTCAAAATGAGATTAACTCTAATAGACCGAATGTTTTACATGCGAGTTTGTACAACGGATCAGCCCATTCTGTAACAGCGGAGGCTTACGCCACACTTACTGGTAAGAAAACTGGAGAGACAAGGCAGATGATTGGCATAGCGGACGGCTGGAATTCATCTTTATCCTTCCTGAAGTATGATC
Source organism: uncultured Collinsella sp. (assembly GCA_900550785.1). Lineage (GTDB taxonomy): Bacteria > Actinomycetota > Coriobacteriia > Coriobacteriales > Coriobacteriaceae > Collinsella. Next base: position 3,732 of record URTL01000001.1, read on the forward strand.
AGAGCTATTATGCGTGGACTTATGGAACGACTTTTTCGAAGTAGGGCGATTCGTCTAGCCCTGTCTTTGGTGCTGATGGCTTCATTGGTGGGCTGTTCAACAAAGGAAGAGATATCGCGCGGAGGTTCCGGAGAAGTGACTGCGACAGACTCAGGTTCATTAGAAATAGCTGGCGGGCATGCCGATGTGATGTTACAAGGAAAAGGCGTGCTTAGGTCGGTTGATGCTGAAGACGCTGTCTGCTCAATAGAGGATTTAAAGACAGGTGAAACTGCACCGTACCGAGTCTCAGATAATGCTGCGAATATGATTGAGTCGATACCGACTGGAGCGCAGGTTTCTTTTAGATACTTTGCTCCGCAACTTGAGGATGAGCTTGCTTCTCTGGTGTCTATATGCACCGATGACAACTAAAAGGCCTGAATTCAAAAGGCCTCGGATGGTCAATTGGCTATCCGAGGCCTTTTTTACTCGACCGGGGCTTCGACCTTGTCGATGACCCAGGTGGCTCCGAGGCCGCCGGTGGTGTTGCGGCGGATGCGCACGGTGACTTCGTGGCGCTCGCCGGCCTGCGTGTAGTGCAGGGGGAAGCTTGCGCGGTTTCGCGCGGCCTCGATGGTACCGCGCTCGCGGGCGATCCAGTAGTACTCGCCGACAATGCCGAGGGTGTCGGCGCCGTAGGGGAGATAGGTCGACAGCTGGTGCAGAAGCGGGCCGGGGCAGAAGACCTCGGTTGCGAAATCGATGGGGAAGTCCTTGGGGATGGTCGGTGCTGCGGGTGCGGGGGCCGGTGCTGCAGCGGGGGCCGGAGACGGTGCCGGTGCGGGAATTTGGTCGCAAACAGCGGCGGGCACGGATTCGATGACGGGTGCGGGCTCCGGCGTCGCTTCCGGCTTGATCGTGGAATCTGCGGGCTCCAGCGTCGTCTTCGGCTTGGTTGTGGAATCTGCGGGCTTCACGGTGACGGGCGCGTCTGCAACTGCGGTTTCAACCTCAACCTGCGTCGCGTTCTCGTTCTCGACGCTCGACTTTGCCTCGATGGGCGTGGATGCCATGGTGGTGATGCCGGCGTTTGCGTTCTCGGGGTCATAGACGACCGTGAGTGAGATGGCAGGCTGCGGTGCCTCGGGCTCCGATGCCGCCTCGGCAGCGTCCTGTTCTGCGGGCTCTTCGGGCTGATCGTCCTCGGCCTCGTCGCCAAAGACATCGCTGTTTTGGAGCGCAGGCGCCTCAGGTTGGCTAGCGGCTTCTTCGGGTGTCGACTTGGGAGCCTCGTTGAGCTCCGTAGTGGCTTCCTGCTCGGATATGACTTTGGGATCGGTCGTGGCGGCGATTTCGGTTTCGGCTTCTGCCGTTACCTCAATAGCGACTTCGATCTCTGTCTCGGGCTCGGGCTCCGGAGCGACTTCGGCCACGGGCTCGGGCTCGGGACGCTTAACGTGCTTAGGGCGCACGGCCTTGAGGTCCTTCTCGCCGCGCTTTTTCTTTTTGTAGGACTGCTTGGCTCCCTTGGCTGCCTTGGGCTTATCCTCGCCCTTGGCAAGGGCGGTATCCCAGGCATCGTTGGCGATGACGGTGGCATACAGGCGACCGCCCTTAAAGACGGTCAGCTTAATGCAGTCGTCGAGCTCCTCGAGCAACTCGCGCGTGGACTCAAAGCCCAGGTCATAAGCGGCCATGTCACCAGTGGCGAGTGCCTCCTCGACCTGCGTTATAAACGTTTGCTTGCCGCATCCGATTGCATCGCGCAGCAGACGATACAGGTAGATGTGGTTGCCCAGCGATAGCGTGGGCTTAACTATTGTCTTGCTCATGGCAAATCTCCTCTTTACACATGTAAAGCATCTTACCATCGCATAGCGTTCGCCATGGCGGCGCCCAAGGCAAACGGGCGCGAACCGCTTTCGATTCGCGCCCGTTGTACAGGTCGGTTATCTATGAGAGGCAAATGTACTTAGTTGCCCGATGTCGTGCCTTGGCTCGAGTTGTCAGATGCCGTGCCGGACGCGGTTCCACTCGAGCTGTTCGAGCTGTTGGTGTTGTTGCTGTCTGCTGTGCCCGTTCCCGAAGTGGTGTCGCTCGTCTGGCCGCCCGTGCTCGGCTGCGAACCGCCAGTCGTTTGGCTTGAGTCGGTCGTGCCGGACGGCGTGCCACTGTTGGCCGTAGAGGAATCGGTGCCCTGCGATTGGTTTTGGGTGTTCGAGGACGAATTGGCAGAGGTAGAACTGTCTTGCGTATCGTCCGTCTGCGCCTGCTGATCCTGCGACTGGGTGTTGCCATTTGCATCGCTCTCGGTCGTGCGCGACGAAAGGATTGGCTCGGGGCGCTCGCCCAGACCCTCACCGGCGGTGGTTATAAGGATGGCGCCGGTGCAGGCGATGACCGCGACGATGGCGATGGCGATCGAGAAGACGATGACCTTCTTTTGCGTCTGGCTGCGCTCTGCCGCGGCCTTGGCGCGCAGGCTGTTAGGGGCGACGCGCGCCGTGGTCGCACGCCCCGCAACCTGGCGCATCTCCTGCGTAGTCGCGGCGCCGCCCAGGTGCTCCTCGGCATTAAGCTCAACGGGCTCATAGGCGCCGGCGGGGTAGTCGACGTCGGCGTGCGTACCTTTGAGGGCTTTGGCGCTGGCAGAGATAAAGTGGCGGTAGACCTGCGAGGACACAACGGTGATGACCGAGCTCACGGCGGCGCCAATTACTGAACCAGCGATGCCAATCTTGGAAGCAAGCGCGACACTTGTGGCGGCGGCTGCGGCGCCAGCGATGATCTGAGGAATGGAAATGTCATCGAACAGGCCCTTTTTGGGCGCGATGGCCATGGTCTGTCCAATGGAATGGTTCTCGTGCACGCCGTTGTTGAGCGCGGCCGGTGTCATGACGCGCGTGCGCGGCGCGTCGGTGTACTTGGTTGTCATACGGGGTCCTCCCGGTGTAAATCTGCTTCGTTTCGTGTAGCCATCAGGGTACCCACCAGATGTGAATCGTACGTGACATTTAACAGATACCATCAACTCATCAAGGGGGGGCTTGCTGTCTTTGGTGCAATAGCTTGATGCTAAACTGGATTTACGATTGCGAGGTGGTTTACGTGATGTACCCGTATATGACATTCGAAGACGGTACCGAGGTCGTTCATTCTGGCCTGATTGCAGATGAGGATATCGAAAAGGTTGTCGTGCATTTTGAACGACCGACGGCAGAGGGCTTCGACTCCGCTCGCTGTGAGTTGCCTTCCTGTTCGTGGACTGACTGGGAAGGGCATTTTACTCAGAGTGAAAAACGAGCTTTCGAAGAGTGTTTGAGCAAATCATTTAGATTAGTTCGAGTTTAGTTCGAATAAAGAAGCCGAATGCGATGACCTGAAGCGTATGCATTTTTAGTATTAGATGCGTATGAAATGGAGGATGTGAATGGATGAGCTAATAGACTTTAAAAAACGATTTCTCAAGAATGGCGAGCTGGTTTCAATTCCAAAAAAGGAAAGCTATAAAAGAATCATGCTGCTATGGGCCGTCTCTTTCTTTGAATTAAATACAAGTTATACGGAGCTTCAGGTTAATCGTGTGCTGTCACAGCTCTATCCTGATTATGCCGTGTTGAGGCGGTACTTGGTTGATTATGGATTCCTATTAAGGGATGAACGAGGCCTGAAATACGAGGTTAATCGTGATGTTCACGGTATTGAGAGCTAGCCATCCGGTTCGGGTCCTATATATTGCTAGAGGGATAAGCGAAATAGGCAATTGGTGTGCGAATATTGCTTTGCCAATGCTGATTTACGAGGTAACTCACGATGTTTCTGCAACTGCTTTGATGGTCTGCTGCAGATTTGCCCCCTCTCTGTTTTCAGTTTCGCTCGCGCAGCTGCCTCAGAAGATGGGTATCGGGACACTGCAGGCCATGAGATTGGCAGACTTAATTCGCGCGGGATTATTCGTTTGCTATATTTTTGTTGATAGTAAATGGAGTATGTTTGCTATTACGTGCGCGGTATCGCTTTGCCGAACGGTTGAAATGCCCTGCTTTTACTCGTTGTTAAGAGCCAATACGAATAGTATCAATCGCGACGTAATTAATAATTCGTTTGGGTTTCTGCAGAATTTGATGATGGTTCTGGGGCCAGTTGCCGGCGGTTTTGTTGTCGCTCAATTTGGGGCGGAGGCTGTTCTTGCATTAGACGCGCTTTCTTTTGCCGCGTCGTTCTGGTTGCTGCGAGATGTTCCGTCGGTTATCGAGGTTAATGATAAAGAGGGGATAAGCAAAAATGAAAAAAACAGGACTGCATTTAGTGATCTTAGCGCGAAGCACTTGGCAATTGGTTTCCTATTAATCGATATTTCTAGTGGCGTGGCATTCGGCTCTCTGAATTCTCTTTTGCCAGCTATAGCGCAATTGCAATTTGACTCGTCATCGATACAATACGGATTCCTTCAGAGTAGTCTTACAATCGGACTGTTGTTCGGAAATACAATATATGGTCGTTTAATTAGTGGTTCCGATTGCGTTAAATCATATTGTTTTGTGACGTATCTTGCGCTCGGTGCGTATCTGGCGTTTGGCTATCGCTATGCGTCTGGGATATCGTTTATTTTCCTTTTTATCGTCGGTGCCGGAAACGCCATTCAAGATGTGCTTCTCATAACATCGCTGCAGGATTTGGCGAGAGACGAATCTGAATCGATAAGCCTGTTTTCAATTAGGGAGTCTTTGCAATCGGTTGCTGTTGTTATTTCAACACTCCTTGTTTCGCTGTTCACGAGCATCGCGATGTTCTCAATTCTCGTTACAGGACTTGGTGTATTTTCAATTATGATGGTAGCTGCGTTTCAATTGAATTATTTGCGAAAGATGTGACGTTGATATGCCTAAAACGCTTTTAGTATTTCCCCCAGGATGGAGTCCAGTGGGGCCGTATCTTGCCTTGCCTGTTTTGAAGTCATATCTTCAAGAGGTTGAACAATATAAAGTTGACATTGTTGACTTAAACGTGGAATTTTACGATGACCTCCTATCTTTTAGACATGTCGAAGAGTGCTGTAAAAGGTATCGGGAATCAAAGGATTCGTTTAGTTCGAATGTTCAATTAACAATCGAGTTGATACAAAAGTCAGCACTTAATGTTGACGAGGCAAAAGATATTTTCAGATCGAAGAGATACTTTAATCTAAAAGAAAGACAATATGCTGAAAACATTTTTAGAAATGCACTCTATATCATAAATCACGTCTCGTATGGAGTTAAATACACGTTCAACTCCATAGATTTGCCCTATGATTATTATTCGACACCAGAAATAATGAAATCGCTTGCGGATACCTTGCATAATCCGTTTATTTCCTTCTATGAAACTGCCTTTCTTAAGCGTATTCAGAGGGAAAAATCGAGTTTATTGGGATTTCGGTGAGCGGCTGTTTCCAATTGATTTCTGCAGTTACGTTAGCGAAACTGATTAAAGAAGAATGTCCATCTGTTAAACACGTCTCATTGGGCGGCAATTACATTACCCGTTTAGCAGATGACTGCATGAAAGAATGGCATCCCTTTTTTGAATACATTGATTCGATAATGATGTATGACGGCGAAGAGCCGCTTGCACGTCTTCTTGAGGCTCTTGACTCTGGTGATGACAATCTCGACTGTGTTCCAAACCTTTGCCATGCTAAAGGTGGAAAGATATATAAAAACCATCGGATTGAGCAAACATTTATCAACGATACAGTTCCCGATTTCGATGGCTTCGCCCTTTCTAAATACTTCATGCCTGAGTTAATATTGCCGGTTTATTCCTCTAGGCAGTGCTTTAATCATTGCGCCTTCTGCACCATTCCCGGTGCTACCGGTGGTTGTTACCGAAAGATGCCTATATCGAGAGTATTTGAAATAATGTGTCGGTTAAATGAAAAATACGGCACGAGAGTTTTCTCTTTTGTGGATGAAACATTCGAAGGCAAAAGAATGGAGCAACTCGCGGATGAAATAAACGCATCGGGAAAAACGTTTTTCTGGCATGGAGAAACGAGGTTCTCTCCAACCCTAAGTACAGACGTTTTCAACAAGATATACCAAAGTGGATGTAGGCAGATTCAGTTTGGCCTCGAGTCATACAACCAAAGAGTTCTTGATCTAATGAAGAAGAACACGAGAGTTGATTGGATTGATCGCAATATCCATGATTGTCTCAATGCGGGTATTCCTGTTCATCTATTCTTTATGATTGGCTTTCCGACCGAAACTAAAGAAGAGGCTCTGAACACCTTAGCTTATACAGAGAATGTTTTGAATTATTCAAAACAGGTATGTGGTGTTCCATATTCCACGAGAGGATTTACGAATTTTGGTCTCGTTATGGGGTCGGATGTTTGGAATCATCCCGATAAGTATGGTGTCTCTGTAATGCCGAAGTCCCAATATGAGGATTTGCGCCTCGAAGTGGATTATGTTTCAGGCACTGGTTTAACTTTAAATGAAGCAAAATCCTTATCTGATGAGCATCATATTGATTTTTATATGCAAGAGGTCATAAACGGTAGCGACACAATTGACTTGCCCCAGCGGCTTCATATTTCAGAGGTGACCTGGATCCTAGATTCTATTCACGCTGTCAGGTATAAGGGACATTTGACCAAAGTAAAGCGACGGCTAACTAGTCTAAATCCAGCTGATCGAATCTGGCTGGATTCCAAGACCTCTGTCGTGCTCGTTGAGCCATTTGCCTACTTCTATAATTCTGAATACCATCATGTCTATGCTGTTTCCCAGTTGGTATACCTTAAGTTGGCCCGTTTATTGGAGGCCGATTGTAGCATTTCTCTTATCCTTGATCAGGGCGACCTCGAGCTGACAAGGGCGATAGAAGAACTGTTGCATTATGGATTGCTGAATACAAATATCGATGCCGATTATGTAATGCACGATAATGGTTTTCAATTGGTTAAAAGTTCGTTTGTGAAAGAAGTCGGACGCTCAAAAGAGGGGTTAAGAGTACTGCTGAGTTGTGCCACCCATAGAATGTGTGCGGTTAATGATTTTTCGTTCGCTTTGCTTTCGTTGTTTGAAAAGCCGATTACTAAGAACGAGGTGCGCGACATTTTGAAAAAAGAGGGACTATCGGCAAACGAGGAGCAATTAAACAAGTTGGTTGATAATTGCATGAAAGCAGATATACTACAATTGATTAGATAGAGGAGGTTTCTGCATGGACGTTATTAACAAAGATCTCTTGGAGCAACTGAAAGAGTTTCAGGAAGAGGGCGTCGTGGTGGAAGTGTTCGACTTTGAGGACTACATGGATAAATTCTGCCATTAGTTTCGGAATTTACTCGCCTCGCTTAAAGGAGAAGTCGATTATCGATTTCTCCTTTTTTAATTAAAGATATTTTTGAAATACATGCTCTTAGCACAGGTTGGCCTCTCAGTAAACTGGGAGGTTGCTTTGGCTAGTTAGAGATATGTGAACGTCCGTTAGACTGAATCTCAGGGTAGAAGGGGCCTCCAGTGTCCAGATCAACAAGGCAATGCTGCGTTTCGGCTAATAAGAACGATGACTTTTTGCGTGTGGCGGCGGCTTCGCCGCGGATTCGCGTTGCCGATGTCGAGGGCAATGCCGAGGTTGCGCTGGCGGCTGTTCGCGATGCTGCCGAGCGCGGCGTTCGCGCGCTGGTGTTGCCCGAGCTTAACCTGACTGGCTATACCGCGGCTGATCTGTTCCATAACCGCACACTGCTGCATGCCTGCGAGGCGGCACTTGTGCACATTCTCGATGAAACCCGCGAGCTGCCGATTGTCTTTACCATCGGCCTTCCCGTTGCAGTTGCCGAGAATATCTACAACTGCGCCGCCGTGTGCTGCGCGGGCGAGCTTTTGGGCCTCACGGCCAAGAAGCATCTGCCCAACTATGGCGAGTTCTATGAGCGCCGCTGGTTTGCTCCGGCGCCTGCGGATCCTGTGTGGGTCGAGTTTGCCGGTCAGGGTCCGGTTCCGCTGGGTTCGGGGCTTCTCTACCGCTGCTGTGATGAAGGTGCCGAGGATATGGTGCTGGGCGTTGAGGTCTGCGAGGATCTGTGGGTGCCGGCGCCCCCTTCGACCGAGATGGCGCTTGCCGGTGCGACGGTGATCCTCAACCCGTCGGCCTCGGACGAGATTATCGGTAAGGCAGACTATCGCCGCAGCCTCATCTCCAATCAGAGCGCGCGCCTGTACTGTGCCTATGCCTATGCAGACGCGAGCGAGGGCGAGTCCACGACCGATATGGTCTTTGCGGGCGAGAACCTCGTCTACGAAAACGGCTCTAAGCTGGCGGCAACGAAGCTCCTTACCTGCGATATGGCCGTCGCCGATGTTGACCTTGACCGTCTGGTTGCCGAGCGCCGTCGCTCGACGACGTGGACGCGCGCGGACGATGCGCCGGAGGCCACAACCGTTGAGTTTTCGTTTGAGGGCGTGCTGGCAGACGAGCCTGTCCTGCGGGATGCGTTCGACATCGACCGTGTCTTCCCCCGCGCGCCCTTTGTGCCGGCCGACCACGGCGACTTGGCCGAGCGCTGCGAGACGATCCTCGATCTGCAGACTGCGGGCCTCAAGACCCGCCTTGCCCATACGGGTACCAAGGCTGCAGTCATCGGTCTTTCGGGAGGCCTGGACTCCACGCTGGCACTGCTTGTGACCGTGCGTGCCTTCGATGCACTGGGGCTGCCGCGCACCGGTATCACGGCCGTGTCCATGCCTGGCTTTGGCACGACGCATCGCACCAAGTCGAATGCCGAGTCGCTCGCCCGCGACCTGGGTGTGAGCTTCCGCGAGGTTTCGATCCACGCGGCCGTGGAGCAGCACTTCAAGGACATCGAGCACGATCCGGCCGTGCAGGACGTGACCTACGAGAACAGCCAAGCCCGCGAGCGTACGCAGATTCTGATGGATTTGGCCAACCAGGCTGGCGGTTTTGTCATCGGCACGGGCGACCTGTCGGAGCTGGCGCTCGGCTGGGCTACCTATAACGGCGATCACATGAGCATGTACGCCGTCAACGCGAGCGTTCCCAAGACGCTCGTGCGTCATCTGGTGCGCTATGCCGCCGATGTCTTTGGCGGGCGTATTGCCGAGGTCTTGCTCGACATCCTCGATACGCCGGTGTCCCCCGAGCTTCTGCCGCCCACGGGCGATGGCGAGATTGCACAGAAGACCGAGGATTTGGTGGGGCCGTACGAGCTGCACGACTACTTCCTCTATTACCTGCTGCGTTTTGGCTTTGAGCCGGGCAAGATCTACCGCATGGCGCTCAAGAGCTTCGAGGGCGTCTACGACGCCAAGACCGTCCACTCGTGGTTGCGTACGTTCTATCGTCGCTTCTTTGCCCAACAGTTTAAGCGCAGCTGCCTGCCCGATGGTCCCAAGGTGGGCTCGGTGACGCTCAGCCCGCGCGGCGATTGGCGTATGCCGAGTGACGCCAGCTCACGTTTGTGGCTTGCGCAGATCGACGCGCTCAATCCGATTGACTAAGGTTGGCTAAATTGAACCAATACGGGGGTTGCAAGCGTTACACTTTTGCAATCTGATGGCCCGTATCGCGCGGCGCTCTTGTCGGAGCGCCGCGTTTTTCATATCGAAAGGTGGCACCATGCAGGCATCGCAGCGTCTCGACCGCTTTGGCGCGGAGGTCTTCGCCTCGCTCAATAACAAACTGCTCGCGCTGAAGGCTCAGGGCAAGACCATTTACAACATGAGCGTGGGCACGCCCGACTTTAATCCGTACGACCACGTGGTCGAGGCGCTCACGCAAGCAGCCCAAGATCCCGAGATGTGGAAGTACGCCCTGCGCGACCTGCCCGAACTCAAGCAGGCCGTGTGCGATTACTATGAGCGTCGCTTTGGTGTCTCCGGCATTACGCCGTCTATGGTGCAGTCGTGCAACGGCACGCAGGAGGGCGTGGGCCATTTGGGCCTGGCCCTGCTCGATCCGGGTGACACTATTTTGGTTCCCGATCCGTGCTACCCGGTCTTTGAGGCGGGTGCCAAGATCGCCGATGCCAAGCTCGAGTACTATCCGCTGGTTGCCGAGCATAATTACCTGCCCTATGTGGCGGGTATCGATCCCGAGGTGGCCGATCGTGCCAAGTATATGATCGTGTCGCTGCCTGCGAACCCGGTGGGCTCGGTGGGCACACCCGAGGTCTACGAGGAGATTATCGCTTTCGCCCGCGAGCATGATCTGCTCATCGTTCACGACAACGCGTACTCCGACATCGTGTTTGACGGCGAGCCCGGCGGCAGCTTCTTGCAGTATCCCGGTGCGCTTGAGGTGGGCGTGGAGTTCTTCTCGCTTTCCAAGTCGTTTAACGTCACCGGTGCCCGCATCGGCTTTTTGGTCGGTCGCGAGGATGTTGTCTCGGCCTTTGCCAAGCTGCGTGGTCAGATCGACTTCGGTATGTTTTTCCCGATTCAGAAGGCCGCTATCGCGTGCCTGAACGGTCCGCGCGATGAGGTCGAGGCGCAGCGTCTGAAGTACCAGGAACGCCGCGATGCCCTGTGCGACGGTCTTGAGGGCCTGGGCTGGGAGCGTCCCAACGCGCATGGCTCTATGTTTGTGTGGGCCAAGCTTCCCGGTGGTCGCACCGATTCCATGGCGTTTTGCGAGGAGCTTATGGAGAAGGCCGGCGTTGTGGTGACGCCGGGCGCGAGCTTTGGCCCTTCGGGCGAGGGGCACGTGCGTATGGCACTGGTCCTGCCGCCCGATCAGATCGCTTTGGCTGTCGAGGCCATTCGCGAGGCGGGCCTGTATTAGAAACCTATTTCGACTCGTCAATAGCTCGAAACCGATTTCGTGCAGTTATTTTACGAATTCTGCAAACAATTTCGGTAAACGGTCGATTTTTGGCTGCGAATAGGAGCATAATCAAAGTCCCGATTGGATGTATTGGGATTACGACAAGCCGCTCGGGTCGTTCCCGGGCGGCTTGTTTGTGGAGAGAGATGGGAGTTTCTAATGGTTAACGAGAAGAAGGTCGCTATTGTCGGCTGCGGTTTCGTCGGTTCGTCTTCGGCGTTCGCTCTGATGCAGAGCGGTCTGTTCTCCGAGATGGTCCTCATCGACGTGGACAAGAACCGCGCCGAGGGTGAGGCCCTGGATATCGCGCACGGCATGACGTTTGCCGAGCCGATGAAGATCTACGCCGGCGATTATTCCGATGTCGCCGACGCCGCCATGATCGTCGTCACCGCTGGCGCTGCCCAGAAGCCCGGTGAGACCCGCCTGGACTTGGTCAACAAGAACGTCAACATCTTTAAGTCCATTATCCCCGAGATTAAGAAGTCCGGCTTCGACGGCATTCTGCTAATCGTCTCCAACCCGGTTGATGTTCTGACCTATGCTGCCATCAAGATGTCCGGCCTGTCCGAGGGCCATGTCATCGGCTCCGGCACCGTGCTCGACACCGGCCGTCTGCAGCAGATGCTTGGTGCCCACGTCGAGGTTGACCCGCGCGATGTCCAGGCCTATGTCATGGGTGAGCACGGCGACTCCGAGTTTGTCGCTTGGTCCAGCGCCCAGGTTGCCGGCGTGCCGCTGAACACCTTCTGCGAGCTTCACGGCCACCTGGAGCATGAGGCTGCCGAGAAGCGCATCGCCGAGGACGTTAAGAACTCCGCCTACACCATCATCGAGAAGAAGCACGCCACCTACTACGGCGTCGCCATGGCCGTTAAGCGCATCTGCACCGCTGTTATGCGTGATGAGCAGACCGTTCTGCCCGTTTCCTCGCTCATGGTGGGCGAGTATGGCCTGTCCGATCTGGCCATCTCCATGCCGACGGTCGTTGGCCGCGACGGCGTCGTCTGCCGCGTCCCCGTGCCGCTGAACGACGACGAGCAGCATGAGCTCACCGTCTCCGCCAAGGCCCTCAAGGACATCATCGACAGCGTCGACTTCTCCTGCTAAATCAAGCTCGCTAGAGCGAAAAGCTACAATGAAGGCGTCCGGGTCCACACGGCCCGGGCGCCTTTTTGGTGCAAAGTAACCTGACTCCAATGCACCATAGTTGATGGGAGGGCCATGTCGGATTCGCCTAATTTTTTGACCTATGTCCAGACGGCGTTTGATCCCTTTGAGGAGCGGCCGTTCTGCGCGGTGGATAGCCTGGTCTTTGCGTGGTTGTCCTATTTGCGCTTGCCGGGTGATATGGCGGGGCTGACGAACTGGCAGGGCCTAGACGTACGCGAACTGCTGCGTGCCGAGTGCTACCGGGACATGATTGACGACTTGTGGGACCCAGAGGGAAGCAGGGCCTTGTTGGAGGCCGTGGCAGCAAATCCCAGATACCGCGGCGTGCACGTTTGCGGCTATCGTGCCGTGAGCGATGTGGTGGCGACGGAGCAGTTTGCAGCCATGGCGTTCCGGTTTCCGGCGGGGTTTAGCTATCTTTCCTTCCGGGGGACCGACAGCACGATTGTGGGCTGGAAAGAGGACTTTAACATGGCGTTCCGGTGTCCTGTGCCGGCCCAGGAATCCGCGGCGCGTTATGTGGACGAGGCGGCGGATGCGATCGACGGGCCGCTTTTGTGCGGAGGTCATTCCAAGGGCGGAAACCTTGCGGTGTACGGTGCGGCGATGTGCTCCGATGTCGCCCGTGAGCGAATCGAACGGGCGTATTCCCATGATGGTCCAGGGTTCGTCGAGGAGTTTCTGAACGGCAACGCCTTTGCCGATCTTTCCGGTCGAATCGACAAGACGCTACCTCGGTCGTCGATCTTCGGCATGATGTTCGAGACACAAGAGGACTATGCCATCGTTGAGAGCACCGAGTTCAGCCTGCTGCAGCACAATCCCTTTAGCTGGGTGGTTGATGGTTGCGACTTCGTATACTGTGAGCGCCTGTCCGCCGGTGCTCGATACGTTGATGGCTCCATTCGCGAGATGCTGCTTGCAGTGTCACCTAGCGAGCGCGAGCGTTTTGTAGATGCGTTGTTCTCCGTGTTTGAGGCTACGGACGCCGAACGGTTTGCGGATATCGCAGGAAATCTGCGTGAGAGTCTGCCCGTGATGCTCCAGGCTGCGCAAGGCTTTGACAAAGATACGCGACGCTTTATCTCGCAGACCATCGTGGCGATCCTTAAATGCGCACTGTTGCCCAAACGACCCCAGATCGACGTGCCCGCTGCCGGCAAGAGTTTGGCAGAACAGCTCGAGGCTTGGCAGTCCGAGCTCCTGCGCTAGCCATTGATACAAAGCAACCTGTCCCCGATGCGCCAATCTTCGATGCGCCTGGGGCGGGCTCGACCGCTATACTGGTTCGTGCCGAAATCGATCTAGAACGGAATGCCGTATATGAAAATCAATCACGCGATTCTGCATATCCTGGACTTTGACTCTGCCGTCAACGTTATGAGCCAGCGCGAGTTGGATATCGAGAGCCGCACCGTGCGTAATTTCGTAACCACGCACCTGCGGCGCGCTCGTACCTCGGCCGACAACAAACGCGCCACGTTTGCCGAGAACTCTGCGTTTAGTGGTGAGCTCAAGGGCTATTTCTTTGGCGAGCGCGAGTTCGTGGACCTGTCGCAGCAGATTGCGGAGTTTATCTCCTCCGAGCTCACCAAAGCCGAGAAAGCCGAGTCCACCGACGTGCTCGTGGCTGATTTTGACGACGATGAGGATGCCCGCTGGTTTGCCGTGATGCTGCTGGGCTCCAAGCAGGCTTTTATGCACGAAGTGGGCCGCGAAGAGGGGGAGGTGCGCAACGACATCGCGCGCCACTACGCCATTCTGCCGAACCCCTCGCAAAAGGTGCCGAGCTATGCAATCGTGCGTGCAAGCACCATGGAGATCGGCTATGTGGATAAGAAGCGCAAGATTGCCGGCGAGGATCGCATGCTCATTCCCGATGGCCTGCTGCAGTGCGACACGGGGGTATCGGGCAAGGAGGTCATCGACACCGTGACGCGTGTGGTCGAGGAAGTCGCCGAGGAGCACGGTGCCAACACGGCCGTGGCGCTCGCCAAGGTTAAGGCTGCCGTTGCCGAGAAAGTCGAGGATGACGAGGAGCTGCCGCCTTGGGATATCGTCGATGAGGTCTTTGAGGACGAACCAGTTATCAAGGAGAGCGTGCGCGCGGCACTGACTGAGGAGAAGGTGCCTGAGCGCGTTCCCGTGGAGCGCAAGCAAGTTGAGCGCGCGGCCGTGCGCAATCACAAGATCCGTACCGACACGGGCATCGAGATCAGCTTCCCGGCCGAGATGGGTTCGAACTCCGAGTACATCGAGTTCGTCAATGAGCCCAACGGCCTCATCTCCATCGAGCTCAAGAATATCGGGTCAATTGAGAATCGATAAACTGCGCTTGGACGCTGCAAAAATAAAGGCCGAAGCCCCGGATGAGGGCTTCGGCCTTTTTACTTGGGGCTGAATTACGTTGCAGGTCGAGCATACGTCAGCGAAAACGCCCCTAAGCGAGCAAGGTGACGTGAAAGAGGAGGGAAGCGTACTTCGGTACGCGACCGACGATTGAACGTCAGATTGCCGCTTAGGGGCGTTTGCAGCGTCGAGCCGTTACGCGGTTTGGTAAAACCGCGTAACCCTACAGTTCAGTCACGACAACGCTGTTGTAGACCTCGTCCCAGCGGTCCATGACCAGGTGGCCGGTCTTGGGATCCATGGCGTTGAGCTTGCCGCAGGTATTGGCGGTCTTGAGCACCGTGACGTCGTCGGCACCAGCAGCAATGGCATGCGCAAAACCGGCAATGGTCGAGTCACCGGAACCCGTCGCGTTCACAGCCGCAATCGCGGGCGTCTTGGCGCGGAACGCGCGGCCCTCATGGAAGCCCACCGAACCGGCAGCGCCCATCGAAACGACAACCCAGGGGATACCGGCAAAACGGTCATCGGCGGCAAGCGCCTCGCGCAGGGCATCGACATCATCAGTCGTAAAGGACGTACCCAGCAGGCCGTTAATCTCGGTCAGGTTGGGCTTTACGAGCTCAGGCTTAGCGTCGGACTCCAGCGCGGCCTCCAGCGATGCACCCGAGGTGTCGAGCAGCACCTTGGCGCCCGCCTCCTCGGCAATCTTGACGAGCTCGGCATAGTAGCCGGCATCGACACCACGCGGCAGCGAGCCCGAAAGCGTCACAACGTCCGCCTTTGCTGCAAGCTCGGCGAATTTTGCCGTAAAGGCCTCGAGCTCGGCCGGGGCGATCTGCGGGCCGCTCTCCAAAAGCTCGGTCTGATTACCCTCGTGCAGAATATTCAGGCAAATGCGCGTCTCACCGGCGATGGGCACAAAGTCGTTCTTGACGCCGTCGGCATCCATAAGCTCGGCCATATAGGCACCCATGTGGCCGCCGAGCAGACCGGTCGCGAGCACATCGTCGCCCAACTGCAGCAGCACACGGCTCACGTTAAGGCCCTTGCCGCCAGCGGTCTTTTCGGGCGTCACGCGGTTTACATCGTCGATGATCAGCTTGTCGAGCTGATAGCGCGTATCAATCGACGGGTTCATGGTAACGGTCAGAATCATATTGAACTCCTGTTTCCGGGGCACGACACGCGCGGCCCCAAACATACGATAGCTCGTTAAAGGATCTCGATCTCAAAGCCGCGGGTAACGGTCTCCCCCGGCTTGGCCACCAGGCAGCCGCGCTTGTGCTCCAGGATATCGTCCTCGTCGGAGCAGGTGGACAGGCCGCCCCACGGTTCCACGGCCACAAAGTCACCCTCGGGCTTGCTCCACACAATCAGGTACGGCATATCGGGGAACGTCAGTCGCACGCCCTTGTCCTCGGTCTTCTTGGTCAGCGTAACCACGCGGCTCTCGAGCACGTCAAAGATGGTCTCCGCGAAGTCAAAGAGTTCGTGGGTCAGCGGCAGGTCATGGCCAACCATCGGGTTCTTGCTGCGATGCTCAACATCAATCAGGCCCGTCGAGGGAACGGCAGTACAGAGCTCGGCGGCCTCGCGCTGCTCAAAACGGAGCTCGTAGTCGTCATAGGACTCGCCCTCGTCAAGCGGGCACTTAAAGCCAGGGTGACCGCCCACAAAGAACGGCATGTCCTCGGTGCCCTCATTGGTCACCTCGTACGACACGGCCACCTTCTCCGCATCGATCGTGTAACGAGCAACGATCTTAAACGGATACGGGTACTGCTCGAGCAACTCGGCATGGTCGGCAGAGCTTAGACTCAGCGCAACCATGTTGTCGCTCTGCTCCTCGAGCTTCCACTCCTGTTTGCGCGCAAAGCCGTGGCGGGCGAACTTTACCTCGCGGCCGCCCATGGTCATTGCGTGACCATCACGAAGGCCGCCGCAGATCGGGAAGCAAATGGGTGCCTGGCCCGACCAGACCGAAGGATCGCCCTGCCACAGGTACTCGCGACCGTTGGCTTTAATCGAAGTGAACGATCCGCCAGCCGTGCTCAGTACCACGCGAACAGAACCGTTATCAAGAACAAACTCCATAGGAGCCTTCCCTTTCTTACGACAGCCCGCCAAGTCAATAGGGCTGATAGAAAACCGGCCCGCGCCCCCTCACAGAAACGCGAGCCGTCAACGGACTAGTTAATTACGCCGGATACCCGCTAATCGTGGTATTCGCCGCGGTCCCACTTCTCGAGGAACTCGTCAAAGAAGTGCGGGTCAGCCTGAGCCTCGGCATCGGCCTTATTGCAGGCATCGATCTTGGCGATCAGGGCATCGTGCTCGGGGGTCTTCTCGTAGGGCTCCTCCAGGAAGGCAAGCATGATATCGGCCATCAGGAACTCGCCGGTGATCTTGCCGCCAAAGCCCACGATGTTGGCGTTGAGCTCGCGACGGGCATACAGGGCAGAGGTCATATCGCGGACCAGGGCGCAGCGGGCGCCGGGAACCTTGTTGACGGCGTTGGTGATGCCGATGCCGGTGCCGCACAGGGCCACGCCAAAATCGGCCTTGCCGCTGGCGACAGCCTCGCCCACGGCCTTACCGTAGATGGGATAGTGCGTACGGGTGTGGCTGTAGGTGCCGCAGTCGAGCACCTTGTAGCCAGCCTGCTCCAGGCGGTCGGCCAGATAGATCTTCTCGTCCGTAACGATATGGTCGCAACCGATTGCGATGGTCTTCTTCATCAGAACGTCCTTTCGTCTGAATTCACAAGTTGAGGTAGAAGTTCGAGTTCTCGGTGGCTCTCGTTAGGCCATCTTGTTGAGCATGTCGACACGGATCTGGTGACGGCCGCCGGCGTACTGGGCACGCAGGAACTCGCGGGCGATCTTCTTGGCGACCTCGGTGCCCACAACGCCCGGGCCCATGGTGACCATGCGCGAGCCGTTGTGCTCGCGGGTCATGTAAGCGGAACGCTCGTCGGAAATGTTGGCGACGACCATGCCCTTGATCTTGACGGCGGCCATATAGGAGCCGACGCCGTACTTATCGAATGCGAAGCCCTGGGAATCCTTGTGCTCCAGCAGGTCCTTGGCAACGGCGGTCGCGGAATCGACAAAGTCCGCGGCAGGGGTCTCGGAATAGTCGACGACCTCGTGACCGTCGGCGATGAGCATCTCCTTGATGGACTCCTTCATCGACATACCGTCGGCATCGGAAGCGATTACAACCCTCATGACATCCTCCTTGAGAGATACGCAGGTGCGTAGTTTCTGTTTGGAAGTGTTGAATCGCGTTCAGGTCCGGGCATCTGAATGTGCGGTTCTTCACTGTTCATGTTTATTTGAACACATTCGAACATCAACTGCAAGAATTATTTGTTTGTCTTTGTTCTTTTTTGAACAAATACCGTTCGCGGATGATTGCTGACCGTTTGGAATCGGGGAAAGCCCACCCTGCCACGTATTCAACAAACAAAAGGGCGGCCGAGAACGTGTCTCGGCCGCCCTTCGGCGGTATTCCCCGGTATATACAGCTGTTTTAGCTACTCGGACTGCCCGCCCTTTTTGGCGTGCTTGGACGGAGCGCTCAGAAAGCGACCCGTCAAATAGTTCGCCGGGCCGGAAATATCAATCCCCAGCAGGGTGTGCCCCAGCCACAAAAACGCCGCGAGCACCAGCAATGGAATCACGCACGAGGTCACGATCATCACGATGACGCCTTCGATAAGGTCGGTCACCTGCTGCACGATCTCGTCGGTCATCTGCTTGGCACCACTGGTTACCGACGTGACCAGGCTTGAGGCACCGTCGGCAAGCTGCTCAAGCACGTTCTTGGACTCTGTGGACTCGGTCTTTTTCTTGCTTGCTTTGGAGCTATCACTATTTGCCGTACCCGCAGCGTCGGCCGCCTTTTGCTCGGCCGCTTCGATGCTCACTCGATACGTTTCGTCGACCTTTTGCGACACCCATACGCTTGCAGGCACCAACGCCATGCCGATCGTGGCGACCACCAGCACGCGAGTCGCCACGCGGCGCAGGACGGCGCTCGTGCTCCAGCGCCCGTGAATGCCGAGCGACACCGCAAGGAGCACCAGCGCAAACGGGATCAGGATGCCCAGGCCAACCGACCACAAAATGGTCAGCAGGTATTTCTCGAGGTAGAGCACGGCAAGCACGATGCCCAAGTTACCCGAAAGCTGCGCGAGCTGCTCGGCAACCGGCGTTCCCGTATCGCCCGGCAGCGCAGTGATACCCGCAGATAGGGCGACGCACGAGGTCGTGAGCGCCAAAACATTGCCCTTCTTTTGATCGATGACCTCGATGGTGGAGTCCCAAGTCTTGGTATCGGCGAAATGCGGACGAGCTACAAAGCCCGACAGCAGCGCCAGTCCCACGAGCGCAACGATAAAGCCAATCTGCAGCTTTTTGTTTGCGCACACGACATCGGACAGACTGGGCTGCAGCTCGGTTACCGTCGTGTGCTCGGTTATCTGGACAGGACGCCCATGAGCCATCTCGTGCGCGTCTCTTTTTTGTATTGACCCGTTATCCGGCATTTGGATACCTCCTCAGTCCGGGGCTTAATGCGAAAGGAAGTATACCCACCGAGCAAAAAACGAACGGGAAGACGAACAGAGCGCACCAAGACTGTCCCCAATGACTATCTCCGGATGAGTTGCGGTGGAATAGGGATTGTTTTGCGCCCGTCGGCCCCTATTCAGTCCCTATTTCACCGCAACTTGGAGGAGGACAGAAAAAGCCCTGCCGCGGGTAGCGGCAGAGCTTTTGGAAGGGGACTTGGTTGTGAGGGCTCGTTAGGCGAGCTTGGCCTCGAGCTCGGCGATGCGCTTGTAGGCATCGATGGTAAAGCGGGCCTGCTTCTCCAGGATCATAGTGGTCATGAGAGTGTCCTGAGCGTGAGCCATGATGAAGGTCATCTCCATCTCGCCACCGCCGGCCTCCTGCGAAAGCAGCTTGGTCTGCGTGTCGTGGGCGCCGATAAGTGCATCGCTGGCATCCTTGTGCAGCTGTTCGGCCTTCTCAAAATCGCCCTCGCGAGCAGCATCGAGCGCTGCAAGCAGATCGGTCTGGGCGTCACCTGCGTATGCGACAATCTCGAATCCAACCATCGAGATTTCTTCTTTGGTTGCCATATTGCGTTCCTTTCACATATGAACCAATGGAGAGCATCGCGTCCGGGCATACGCGCTGCGTTCTGTATGACAGAAACATTAACATTCAAACAAAAAAGAACAGCGCAAAACGTGATTTCGAGCTATGAACGGTCGCTTTTCGCCCGTGAACGGTTTTTAAACCAATCTGAACAATATCGAACACAATTAGCGGCAACCCAAACAGACCTGCGCCCCTAGCGTACATCGCGCACCGTATCGCCCTCGACGAGCACGCCCGGAAACAGCATGTGCTCCACACCGGGCGCAACGCCCTCGGCGCCGGCAATCTTGTCGACCGCCCACATGCCGACGCGCTTGTTGTCAAAGCGCACCGTGGTCAGGCGACGGTCGGGCACGATATCGCCCAGGCTGTCATCAACACCCACCACACTCACGTCCTCGGGCACGCGCTTTCCGCGCGACTCGAGCCCGCGAATGCAGCCGTAGGCCATGGCGTCGTTGGAAGCATAAATGGCCGTACAGGTCGGATCATCCGCCAGGGCCTGACCTGCGGCATATCCGCTCTGCGCCGTCCAATCGCCACGGATAAGTCGCGGTGGCTCAATGCCATGCGCGCGCAATGTCTCGCGCCAGCCTTCCTCGCGCCGCATGCCCGAAAGCGAGCGCTCGGGACACGAGATAAAGTGCACGGTCTTGTGCCCCCGCTCCAGCAAGTACTCGACCACCTGGCGCGAGCAATCGAACTGGTCGTTATCGACCGTTGAACAGAGCGGGTGCTCCAACATCGTAACGAGCACCGTCTGCATGCCGGGCAGCGGCTCAAAAGTGCCAAAGTCTGCCGGCATGCGATTCATGATCACAACCATACCGTCCACTGGCAGTGCGCTCATGCGCGACGATGCGCTCTCGAGGGTATACGGATGCCCGTCTACTTTAGTGAGGGTGATGGCATAGCCGTGCTTATCGGCCGCGGCGGCAAAGCCCTCCATACGGTCGAGATTGCCGGTGCCGGTAATGTTGAACATGGCGACGCCGACGGTCTTAAACTTACCGCGGCGCAGCGATCGACCGGCAAAATTGGGGCGATACCCCAGCTCGCGCATGGCGGCACGCACGCGTTCCTTGGTCTCGGGGCGCACGCTGGGCGAATCGTGCACGGTGCGCGAGACCGTCTGCTCCGAGACGCCCGCGAGACGCGCCACATCCTTAACGGATACCGATTTTTTAACAGCGGCCATAGGTCGATCTTTCTATGTCAACGATGCCATTGATGGCACCTTGCGCAGTCATTTTTACCGCCTTCAAGTATATCCAACGCCTCCCCCACCATACGCTCACCACCCAAAACCTACCGTTCACCGACATTATTGCTTCCCCAAACGGCTTTTGTCGACCAAATGTTAACGTTGCCATTGTGCAAACACAGAGCCACCGGGCGGCTCAAACGTTTACGCGTAAGGAATCGACGGTTCGCAGGCACAGGAACCACCGGTTCGCTTCTTTTTTTGTGTCACAAAATGGCAACGTCAACATTTTGGCAACCGAAAGTCAAAAGCTACCATCGTTGCTAACCCACCGACTCTTAGGAGCATTGCATGGAGCAACTCATCGCCATCATCGAAAAGGGCCAGCCCTTTTTCAACGCGATCGCCCGCAACAAGTACCTCAAGGCGATCCGCGACGGCTTTATCTCCGTCATCCCCATCATCATCTTCTCGTCCATCTTCTGCCTGGTAGCCTCGGTCCCCAACATCTGGGGTTTCTACTGGCCCGATGACATCAACAACGCCCTGTGGAAGTGCTACAACTACTCCATGGGCATCCTGGCCATCGCCTGCGCCGCCACCACGGCCAAGCACTTCGCCGACGCTCAGAACCGCGATCTGCCCAAGAACAACCAGATCAACTTCATCTCGTGCATGTGCGCGGCCATCATCGGCTTCTTGCTCCTTTCGAGCGACACGATCGCCACGGACGCCGCCAGCGGTTTCAACACCACCTACCTTGGTTCCAAGGGCCTGCTGACCGCTTTCATCGCTGCGTTTGTGACTGGCATCATCTACAAGTTCTTCATTAAGCGCAACATCACCGTCAAGATGCCCGAGCAGGTTCCGCCCAACATCTCGCAGACCTTTAAGGACATCATCCCCTTCTCCGTCTGCATCACCGTCTTTTGGGTTTTTGACATCGTCTTCCGCGCTGCTTTTGGCTTCTGCTTTGCCCAGGGTGTCATCCAGGTGTTCCAGCCCCTGTTCACCGCTGCCGATGGCTACATCGGCCTCGCTGTGATCTACGGCGCCATGAGCCTCTTCTGGTTCGTGGGCGTCCACGGCCCCTCAATCGTCGAGCCCGCCATCGCCGCCGCTCTCGTTGCCAACATGACCGACAACCTGGCTGCGTTCCAGGCCGGCCAGCACGCTTCCGCTGTCCTGACCCAGGGTGCCCAGTACTTCGTCGTCTGCATGGGCGGCACCGGCGCCACGCTCGTCCTGGTCTTTATGTTCTGCTTCCTGGCCAAGTCTCAGGAGATGCGCGCCGTCGGTAAGGCCGCCATCGTCCCCGTCTGCTTTGCCGTCAACGAGCCGCTGCTGTTCGCCGCGCCCATCGTACTCAACCCCGTCTTCTTTGTCCCGTTTGTCTTTGCCCCGATCGCCAACATCTGGATCCTCAAGATCTTTATCGACTTCTTGGGCATGAACGGCTTTATGTACACCCTGCCTTGGACCGTCCCCGGCCCCATCGGCACCATCATGGGCCTGGGCTTCCAGCCGCTCGCCTTTGTGATGCTCGCCCTTATCCTGGTCGTCGACTTCGTTCTGTACTATCCGTTCTTCCGTGCCTATGACGCCCAGAAGTGCGCCGAGGAGGCCGAGATTTCCCAGGAGGAGCTCGCAGCCAAGAACGCCGAGAAGGCCGCTAAGCTCAACGATGCCTTCCAGGGCAAGGCTGACGCCAAGAGCGTTGCCGCCGGCGCTGCTGCCGAGGCCGTGAAGTCCGACGTCGCTCCCGCCGCCACCGAGGCAACGACCGCCAGCGACCTCAACGGCAAGCGCGTGCTCGTGCTCTGCCAGGGCGGCGGAACCTCGGGCCTGCTCGCCAACGCGCTGGCCAAGGCCGCCAAGGAGCGCGGCATCAATCTTGAGACCGCTGCCGAGGCCTATGGCAACCACGTGGACATGCTCCCCGACTTCGATCTGGTCGTCCTGGCCCCGCAGGCCGCCAGTTACCTGGCCGACCTGCAGAAGGACTGCGAGCGCGTGGGCAACAAGTGCGTCGCCTGCCGCGGTAAGCAGTACATCGAGCTTTCCCAAAACGGCGATAAGTCTCTCGCCTTCGTAAGCGAGCAACTCTCGAAGTAAGTAACGCTCAGGGCCAGCCGACCATCCAAGACCGGCTGGCCCTTCGATTTAGACGATTGGATCATCATGTCCGTTAACCCTGCTAGCGTCACCAACCCGCCTGCGCAGTTTCCCGAGGACTTTGTCTTTGGCGGCGCTACCGCTGCCTACCAGGTAGAGGGCGAGACCCGCACCCATGGTAAAGGCAAAGTCGCCTGGGACGACTTCCTGGAGGCCCAGGGGCGCTTCTCCCCCGATCCCGCTTCGGACTTCTACAACCAGTACCCCGTCGATTTGGAGCTGTGCGAGGAGTTCGGCATCAACGGCATTCGCCTCTCTATCGCCTGGAGCCGCATCTTCCCCAACGGTACCGGTGAGATTAACCCCGAGGGCGTGCAGTTCTATCACGACCTCTTCGCCGAGTGCCATAAGCACCACGTTGAGCCGTTTGTCACGCTGCATCACTTTGACACGCCGCTGTCCCTCTTTGAGAAGGGCGACTTCCTCAACCGCGAGACCATCGACGCCTTTGTGGACTTTGCTACCTTCTGCTTTAAGGAGTACGCCGACCAGGTGACCTACTGGTTCACCTTTAACGAGATCTGGGCCGACGCCTCCAACACCTACATCGAGGGCACCTTCCCCGGTGGCGTCAAGGCGCATCTGGCCGAGGCCTTCCAGTGCGAGCACAACATGATGCTCGCCCACGCCAAGGCCGTGCTGGCCTTCCACAACGGCGGCTTTAAGGGCAAGATCGGCGTCATTCAGTCGCTGGAGTTTAAGTATCCGCTCAACGAGAACGACCCCGCCGACATCAAGGCCGCCAACAACGAGCACGTGCTGCAAAACCAGTTCTTGCTCGACGCCACCTTCCGCGGCGACTATGCGCCCGACACCCTCGAGTGCGCCAACCGCCTGGCTGCCGTCTCGGGCGGCACCATCGAGATCCTAGACGAGGATCTGGAAATCATGCGCGAGGCCGCGCTCTACAACGACTACCTGGGCGTTAACAACTACCAGTGCCGTTTCTTGAAGGCTTACGATGGCGAGAACGACCTGCACCACAACGGTACGGGCGAGAAGGGCACCGGCCGCTGGCGCGTCAAGGGCATTGGCGAGCACGTGAACAAGCCTGGCATCCCCACCACCGACTGGGACTGGATCATCTATCCCGAGGGTCTGTTCGATCTGCTCGTCTACATTAAGCAGCGCTACCCCAACTACAAGCAGATCTTCATCACCGAGAACGGCATGGGCTACAAGGACCCCTACAAGGACGGTTTTGTGGACGACCAGCCGCGCATCGACTACATCGAGCAGCACCTGCGCTGGTTGCTCAAGGCCATGGAGGTGGGCGTCAACGTGGGCGGCTACTTCCTGTGGAGCCTGCAGGATCAGTTCTCCTGGACCAATGGCTACAACAAGCGTTACGGCTTCTTCTACGTTGACTTTGAAACCCAGAAGCGCACACCCAAGGCAAGCGCATACTGGTATAAGCACGTGGCGCAGACCCGTCGTCTGGACTAGTGACTGGCGGGGTTGCCCGCTCACATAACCTGTCCCCATTTCTCAGCCGGGGGCGGCACGTCACACGGCGCGCCGCCCCCGGCCTTTTTTGGGCGGACCGTGTCGCACGTTTGTCTCGATCTGTAACATCTAGCCGAGTTTTTTGGTCCTAGCTGTTACAGATTGAGACGAACAGGATTGCTCTTTCCGAAGAATCTAAATCTGTAACACGTAGCCCGCTTTTGACCGTCTACCTGTTACAAATCGAGACAAACGGAGTAGGACCTAACCCCGCATGTCCCTAACAGTCGAGCGTTCGACCAGCGTACTCGGCACATGAATCGCCTCGATAGACGAGCTCTCTCCAATCGCCGCCTCAAACGCAAGCTTACCGACACCGCGCAAATCAAATCGCAGCGTCGTCAGTCGATTGTGAGGAACAAGTCCCTCGAGTGCGTCGTCGATACCAACCACGCTCACGTCGTCGGGCACGGACAGGCCCGCGTTCTCGAGCGCGGCGATAACGCCCAGCGCCATCTGGTCATTTGCCGCAAGCACGGCAGTCGGCGCCTGCGACCCGCCGGCAAGCACCTCGGCCGCAATCCGCTCGCCCATGGCGTACCCACTGTCCGCACTCCAATCGCCACGCAGCATCGGAGCGGCATCGACATGAGCACGACCCAGCGTATCGCGCCAACCGGCCTCACGAAAACGCGAGGAAATCGAGTTTTCCGGACCCGCCACAAACCGCATATTCGAGTGACCATGTTCCAGCAGATAATTGGTCAACAGCTCGCACGAACCATACTGGTCGGAGTCGATCGTCGTGCAGCGCGGATGCGCATACATGGACAGGATGACCGTTCGCACTCCCGGCTGGGGAACAAACTCCTCAAAATCGGGAGCCATGCGGTTCATGTTGAGAATCATGCCGTCGACGGGTCGCTCGACCATGCGGCGCGAGGCATCGGCAAGTGTATAGGGCTTGTCGCCGCCCATCTCGATCATAGTGACGGCAAAATCGTGCTCGCGCGCCGCTTGCATGATACCCTCGAGCGTCGCCAGGTTACCGACACGTGTGATGTTGTACATGCACAGGCCAATAGAACGATACGACCCGCCGCGCAACGCCGCTCCAGCAAAATTGGGACGAAAGCCCAGCTCTTCCATGGCGGCCAGCACACGCTTGCGCGTCTTTTCCGTCACGTTGGGCACACCGTTGACCACGCGAGACACAGTCTGGCGGCTCACGCCAGCGAGCGCCGCAACCTCTGCCGCGCTCGCCGAATGACCATTCCTTGTCTGCTGAGCCATGCCTTCCACGCTAACCTGCTTCCCAACTATTCCCCGCGCCCATGGCGCATCGTACATACATCGATAACGTGCTCATGATACCCGAGCCATATACCACAACATGAAAACTTCTGTCAATCAAAACCGCTTACCGAACAAATACAACCGTTCGCGGCTGTTTGAAGTTGTTTTGTTTCTATACATCCCAGCCGGATGTTAACGTGCTCATTGTCAAATGTTCACGTGCTCATTTTGGTTCTAATCATTTTAAGATAGTGTTTATCGGGCTTTTTCACCGCTGAACGCTAACCAGGGAGCCTCCTGAGCGCAAACGCACAATATCGAACAGCGAGACGAGAGGGTGTATGCATATGTCTTTGCTAAACCGCGTACAGCAGCTGCCGAAGGGCTTTGTTTGGGGCGCCGCAACCGCCGCGTACCAAACGGAAGGTTCCACGAAGGTGGCAGGCAAGGGTAAGACCATGTGGGACGATTACCTTGTCGCCCAGGGTCGCTTTTTGCCCGACCCGGCCAGTGATTTCTACAACCGCTACGAGGAGGATATCCGCCTTTCTGCCGAGCATGGACTCAACGCCATCCGTGTGTCCATCGCCTGGACCCGCATCTTCCCCAACGGCGACGATGCCGAGCCCCTCGCCGAGGGCGTTAAGCACTACCACGAGCTGTTCGCCTGCTGCAAAAAGTATGGCGTCGAGCCCTATGTGTCCCTGCATCACTTTGACTCCCCCGCCGCCCTGTTCAACCAGGGCGACTGGCTCAACCGCAAGACCGTCGACGCCTATGTGCGCTATGCCGAGTTCTGCTTCCGCGAGTTCCGCGAGGTCAAGAATTGGTTCACCATCAACGAGCTCATCAGCCTCTCGCACTCCCAATACATCCAAGGCAACTTCCCGCCCAACCATCACTTTGATGTGACGAGCGGCATCCAGAGCCAGCACAACGAGCTCGTTGCCCACGCCCGCGCCGTCAACCTGTATAAGGATCTTGACGAGACCGAGCACCTGGGCGGACGCATTGGCATGGTCAACGTCCTGACGCCGGCATATCCTGCCACAGACTCGCCCGCCGACCAGCACGCCGCCGACCTGTACAACGCCTTCTACACCGACTTCATCATGGACGGCGCCTTCCTGGGTCACTACTCCGCGCGCACCCTCTCACTCATCAACGAGATTCTGCGTGCCAACAACGCCACGCTTACGGTTGAGGACAGCGACATGGAGGAGCTCGCCAAGGCGGCGCCCCGCAACGATATGTTCGGCCTCAACTACTATCAGTCGGCGTTTATCGCCGCCTACGATGGCGAGTCCACCAACAGCTTTAACGGCACCGGAGACAAGGGCACCTCGTGCTTTAAGTTTAAGGGCGTCGGGCAGCAGGTCGATATGCCGGGTATCCCCACCACCGACTGGGATTGGCTCATCTACCCGCAAGGCCTCTACGACACGCTCAAGCACATCAGCGCCACCTATCCCAACCTCCCCGTCATCTATATCACCGAAAACGGCCTGGGCCACAAGGACCCCGAGCCCGGCGCAAACGGCATCGTCGCCGATCCCGAGCGCATCGACTTTGTCGACCAGCACATGGAGAAGGTGCTCCGGGCGCGCGCCGAGGGCGTCGACGTCCAGGGCTACTTTATCTGGAGCCTGCAGGACCAGTTCTCGTGGGCCAACGGCTATAACAAGCGCTACGGCCTGTTCTACATCGACTTCGACACGCAAAAACGCTACATCAAGCAGTCGGCACTCTGGTACAAGGAGCTCGCCGACACTATGGCGGACGCGCAGTAGCGCATCGCCTCGCTTTCCCCCGAGAAGGGAGCGGCCCTATGCGATACAAACCCAGCCGCTCCCCTCTCTCCCCCTGGGACCGACCCCGCCTGCACCCGGGCTTTTAGCAAGCGGGAGACCATATAGGTTTTCAACGTCCATGCCATTAAGATTTCATGCAAAGAGGAGCGTGAACTATGGAATCGATCGTTAAGTTCTTGGAGAAAGGTCAGCCGTACTTCGACAAGGTCTCTAAGAACATCTACCTTCAGGCCATTAAAGACGGCTTTTTGGCAGCAATGCCCATCATCCTGTCTTCTTCTGTCTTCCTGCTTATTTCGACCCTGCCGGGCGTTGTCGCCACGGTCGGCGGCTTTACGCTGCCCGACTGGTGGAACGTCGACGTCGTGAACTTCTGCAACAAGGTTTACAACTTCACGATGGGCGTCGTGGGCATCATGGTCGCCGGCACCACCGCAAGCGCGCTGACCGGCTCCAAGAACCGCCGCATGCCTGCCGGCAAGGCCATCAACGCCACGAGCACCATGGTCGCCGCCATGTGCGCTATGCTCATCTTGGCCGTTACCCAGACGAGTGCCAAGATCGACGGCGCCGATGTCTCGGTGTTCTTTACCGACAACATGGGCACCAAGGGCCTGCTGAGCTCCTTTGTCGCCGCATTTGCCACGGTCAACATCTATGCCTTCTGCATTAAGCGAGACATCACCATCAAGCTGCCCAAAGAAGTCCCCGGCGCCATCGCCCAGAACTTCCGCGACATCTTCGCCTTCAGCTTCTCCATCCTGTTTGTCGCCGTCATCGACGTTATCTGCCGCACCTGCTTGGCCGTCCCGTTTGCCAACGTCATCTCCACGCTGGTGAGCCCGCTGTTCGCCGCTGCCGATTCCTACGCCGGCCTCGCCCTCATCTGGTTCATGATCCCGCTGTTCTGGTTCATGGGCATCCACGGCCCCTCGGTCGTTAAGCCTGCCCTCAACGCCGCGCTGTTTGGCAACATCACCACCAACCTCGCCACGCTGCAGGCCGGCGGTCACCCCGCCCTCGCCCTGACCGAGAACTTCGGTAACTACATCGGCGAACTCGGCGGCACCGGCGCCACGTTCATTGTCCCGATCATCTTCCTGCTCTTTATGCGCTCCAAGCAGCTCAAGGCCGTCGGCAAAGCCTCTGTCGTACCCGTGATGTTCGCCGTCAACGAGCCGCTGCTGTTCGCCGCGCCCATCATCCTCAACCCGTACTTCCTGATCCCGTTCCTGTTTGCCCCCGTGGCCAACGTCCTCATTGGTAAGTTCTTCATCGACTTTTTGGGCATGAACGGCTTTATCTATGCCATGCCGTGGGCACTCCCCGGACCGATCGGCACCTTCATCGACACCAACTTCCAGCCGATCTCTCTGGTCCTGGTTGTCGTCCTGCTGGTCGTTGACTTCTTGATCTACTACCCGTTCTGCAAGGCCTACGACAACGTCCTGTGCAAGCAGGAGGCCGAGACCCTGGCCGAAGAAGAGGCCGAGGAGACCAAGGCCGTCAAGACCGCTGCCGCCCCCGCCGTTGAGGCTCCTGTTGTCGAGACCGCTTCTGCCACCGAGGCCTCCGCAGCTCCGTCCGCCCTTAAGGGCAAGGATCTGAGGGTTCTGGTTCTGTGCGCTGGCGCCGGCACCTCTGCACTGCTCGCCAACGCGCTTAAGGAAGGCGCCGACGAGCTGGGCATCGACATTACCGCCAACGCCGGTGCCTACGGCAGCCACTACGCCATCATGGACCAGTACAACGTCATCGTCCTGGCTCCGCAGGTTCGCACCTATTACAACGAGATGAAGGCCGACACCGACCGCCTGGGCATCACGCTGCTGTCGCCCAAGGGCAAACAGTACATCGACCTCACTAAGGATCCCAAGGGTGCCGTCGCCTGGATCGAGGAAAACCTCAAGGCATAAGACGCTGACGCCACCTGCCGCTCGCAGACAAAAAATGGCCCGTGCATCGATGCGTGATGCGCGGGCCATTTTGTTTAGACCGCACCCGCCCTCCTGTTCATCTCAATCTGTAACATCTAGCCGAGTTTTTGGATCCTAGCTGTTACAGATCGAGACAAACAGAACGCCCGAGCAGAAATATCTCAATCTGTAATATTTAGCTGAGTTTTTCGGTCCTAACTGTTACAGATTGAGACGAACGGGCCGAAAAACCCTACGCCCGCAGGTCCTTTACGCTGGAACGTTCGACCAACACGCCCGAGACGAGCGTACGGCTTCTGGAGCTCGGAGCTTCTAGGCCCGCAACGACCTCGTTGAGCGCACGGACGCCCAGCTCGCGGTGGCGAAACTTCACCGACGTCAGAATCGAGTTGGGAATCGTCTTGTAAAGCTCGTCATCAAAGCCGATCACGGACACATCATCGGGCACACTCAGACCCTTGTCACGTAGAGCCATCATCACGCCGTTTGCCATGCAGTCGTTAGCAGCGAGGACCGCCGTGCAATCGGGTTTATCGGCAAGCACAAGGCCAGCGGCATAGCCACTATCCGCATTCCAATCGCCTTGCAGAGGCTCGGGCGGCTCAATGCCACGCGCCTCGAGCGCCGCTCGCCAGCCTTTCATTCGGCACTGGCTCGACAGCGACTCTTTCTTACCCGAAACGAAGTACACGTTCTTGTGCCCGTGGTTCAAGAAGTACTCGCACGCCATGCGCGCGCCGCCCTCTTGATCGTCACTGACGGTGGAGCAGGTAGGATGTTCCATTGGTGTGATAATCACCGTCTTGAGGTCTTTCGGCGCCTCAAAGGTATCAAAGTCATCGACCATCTGACGCAGGTTGAAGATCATGCCATCAACAGGCAGCTGCGACATCCTGCGCGCCGCATCGGCAAGGGTCATCTTCTCCCCAGCGCGCTTTTTGATCATCGTGAGAGCAAAGCCTCGCTCTTCGGCGGCATCGGCGATACCGTCAATCATGTCCACGGCGCCGCCCGACAAGTGAAACATCACCACGCCGATGCACCCGTAACGGCCCAACTTGAGTGAACGCGCGGCAAAGTTGGTTCGAAACCCGAGCGCCTCCATGGCCGCATGGACCTTATCGCGCGTCGACTCTCGCACGCTATCAGGCTCGTTGATCACGCGCGACACCGTCTTGAGAGAAACACCCGCGGCAACTGCCACATCGTTCATTGAGACATTTTTCTTGTCCATCGTTGCCACTACTTCTCCAGTCGGTTTTGCATCGCTTGTTTTTTGTGTTCTAGCATACACTACCTGCCCAACTGACAAATCAGCCGTTTATCGGACAATATCGACCGTTCACCCGTAAATCCTTGTTGCTCTTCCAAAAATGTCTTACGTTGTCATTAACGAAATGACAACGTTGTCATTTCGCAATGCCTTCCTTACCCAGGAAGGTTTCCGGGCAGTCCTGACCATCCATCGACGACCAGTTCCATCCACATGCATCGCGCATCAAGCAGCAAAGGAGCTCTATGGACGCCATCGTAAAGATGCTCGAAAAGCATCAACCGTTCTTTGAGAAGATCTCGAGGAACATCTACCTCCAGGCCATCAAGGACGGATTCCTTGGGTGCATGCCCATCGTCCTTACCTCTTCGATCTTTCTGCTGATCGCCACGCTTCCCGGCGTAGTCGGCATCACGCTGCCCCAGCCGCTCATCGACTGGTGCAACAAGCTCTACAACTTCACCATGGGCGTCATGGGCATCATGGTTGCCGGCACCACCGCCAAGAACTTCACGGCATCCATGAACCGTCGCATGCCCGCCGGCAAAGTGCTCAACGACGGTTCCACCATGGTGGCCGCCCAGTGCAGCATGCTTTTGCTCGCCGTTACGCAGTTCACCACCAAGTTCGACGGCTCCGAGCTTTCGGTCTTCGATTGCACCAGCATGGGTACGCGCGGTCTGTTCTCGGCCTATATCGCCGCGTTCATTACCGTGTGGGTTTATAAGTTCTGCGTCTCGCGCGATCTGACCATTAAGCTGCCCAAGGAGGTCCCGGGCGCCATCGCTCAGAACTTCCGCGACATCATCCCCTTTGGCGGCGCCGTCATCATCTGCGGCATCATCGATGTGGTTGTGCGCAACCTCATGGGCGTTCCGTTCTCCGAGCTGCTCATCAAGCTGCTCTCCCCGCTCTTTACCGCTGCAGAAACCTATCCTGGCCTTATCCTTATCCAGGCAGCCACCGCGTTCTTCTGGTTCATCGGCGTCCACGGCCCCTCGATCGTCCAGCCGGGCATCGACCCCATCCGTCTTGCCAACCAGGCCGAGAACCTGCAGGTTCTGCTGGCCGGTGGCCACCCCGCCCACTCCCTCACCTTTAACATGTCGCTCGTAGGTGAGTTCGGCGGCACCGGCGCCACCTTCATCGTGCCGCTTCTGCTGATTCTCTTTATGAAGTCCAAGCAGCTCAAAGCCGTCGGTAAGGCCTCGATTGTTCCTGTTGCCTTTGCCGTCAACGAACCGCTGCTCTTTGGCGCGCCGATGATCCTTAACCCCTACATGCTCATCCCCTTTGTTGCCGCCGGCTGCGTCAACGTGAGCGTTGCCAAGTTCTTTATCGATAACGTAGGCATGAACGGCTTCTCCTTCGTGGTGCCTTGGGCCACCCCCGCCCCCATCGGCATCTTCATCACCACGAACTTCCAGCTTATCGCCCTGGTATTTGTCGCGATCATCATCTTACTGGACGCCATCATCTACCTGCCGTTCTTGAAGGCATACGATAAGCTGCTCTGCGACCAGGAGGCCGAGCGCGCCGCCGAGCTGGGTCTCGAGTCCAATGGTGCCGCTGCCATCGCCGCCGACGCCTCTGCGCCCGCTGTCGAGCAGGCCACCGCTTCCGTCGAGACGACCGCCGCTGCCGCCGAAAGCAAGCCTGTCGCCGATCAGCCCGAGCCTGCCGCCGACGCATCCGCTAAGAAGGATGTCGACGGCCTGAAGGTCCTCGTCCTGTGCGCCGGTGCCGGCACCTCTGCCATGCTTGCCAACGCCATCAAGGAAGGTGCCGCGCAGACCGGAGAGAACATCGCTTCCTCCGCAGGCGCCTATGGTCAGCACACTGCCATCATGGATCAGTACGACGTTATCGTGCTTGCCCCGCAGGTTCGTAGCTACTACAACGACATGAAGGCCGACACCGATCGCCTGGGCATTAAGCTGCTCGCCCCGCGCGGTAAGGAATATATCGACCTTACTCGCGACCCCGCCGGCGCCATTAAGTGGCTCCGCGAGAACCTCGACTAGTTTCCTCCCTCTGTTGGTGCCCGGATCCCCAGTTCGGGCACCTCTCCCTATTCGTATCCCACAGAAAGGATGACTCATGACCAACCCCATGCAGTTCCCCGACGGCTTTGTCTTTGGCGGCGCCACCGCTGCTTACCAGGTTGAGGGCGAGACCCGTACGCACGGCAAGGGCAAAGTGCCCTGGGACGATTTCCTGGCAGCCCAGGGTCGCTTCTCCCCCGATCCTGCAAGCGACTTCTACAACAAATATCCGGTCGATATCGATTTGTGCCAGCGCTTTGGCATTAACGGCATTCGCGTCTCCATCGCTTGGAGCCGCATCTTCCCCAGTGGCACCGGCGAGATTAACCCCGAGGGTGTCGCTTTCTATCACGAGCTTTTCGCCACCTGCAACAAAGCTGGCGTTATCCCCTATGTCACGCTCGATCACTTCGATACGCCCGAGGCCTTTTACCAGAACGGCGGCGAGGGTTTCCTGACGCGCGCGACGATCGACGCCTTCGTCGAGTACGCCAAGTTCTGCTTTGCCGAGTTCACCGAGGTCAAGCACTGGTTCACGTTTAACGAGATTCCCGCAACCGCCGAGGGCAGCTTTATCGTCGGCAACTGGCCGCACGGCGAGAAGTACCGCCTGGACAAGGCCTTCCAGCTCATGCACAACATGATGGTGGCCCACGCCAAGGCTGTCGTCGCCTTCCATGAGGGCGGCTTTGAGGGCGAGATCGGCATTGTCCAGAACCTGGAGCCCAAGTATCCCCTCGACCCCAACAACGCCGCCGACTGCGAGGCAGCTCGCATGGCCGACGTCATCAACAACCGCTGGGTACTCGACGCCACCTTCCGCGGCCACTATGCAGCCGACACCATGGAGGCTGCGACCAAGCTGGCCCATATCGCCGGCGGCGAGCTCGACGTCCGCGACGAGGACATCGCCGCGCTGACCGCCGCGCTCCCCTACAACGATTGCCTGGGCGTCAACACCTACAAGTGCCAGTTCCTGCGTGCCGCCGAGGGCGAAAACGACATCAACCACAATGGCACCGGCGACAAGGGCTCCTCGCGCTGGTTCCTCAAGGGCGTGGGCGAGTCATGCGTGCGCGAAGGCGTACCCACCACCGATTGGGACTGGATCATCTATCCCGAGGGCCTCTACGACCTGCTGCTGCGCATTAAGAACGATTACCCCAACTACAAGAAGATCTACATCACCGAGAACGGCATGGGCTATAAGGACGACTTCGAGGATGGCTTTATCGACGACGCCCCTCGCATCGACTACATGCGTCAACATCTCGCATGGATCCTCAAGGCAATCGACGGCGGCGTAAACGTCGACGGCTACTTTGTGTGGTCGCTGCAGGACCAGTTCTCCTGGACCAACGGCTATAACAAACGTTACGGCCTGTTCTACATCGACTTTGAGACCCAGAAGCGCTATCCCAAGGCGAGCGCGTACTGGTACAAGAACGTCGCGGAGACCGGCCTGCTCATGGCCTAGTTTCCGCCGCATACCCCTGTCGGCCGCATGCGAATCCCTCCACGGGTTCGCATGCGGCCTTTTTGTTTTCGCGCGGGTCGGCAGCCGTTTGTCTAAATCTGTAACATCAAGTCGAGTTTTTTGCCTCTACCTGTTACAAATCAAGACAAACGGGAATCACTCTGCCGAAACGTCTCAATCTGTAACAGATATCTGCTCAAATCGAGTCTAGGTGTTACAGATTGAGTTTTTGATTTGGGAGGTTGAGGATGGGGGATCGCGTGCCGAAAGCATGGTCCCCGGATAAAAAAGCTCGCCGGCCAGGCCGAAGACATGGCCCACATCAAGGCAGACCTTTGCCCCTGCTCGCCCGAGCAAAAAGTCATGCCCCTCGATGCGCTCTGCCAGTCCGGCACCGAGACCCCGCAATGGCGGTGGGATGTGCTGGTCGGAGAGGGCGACCCGCTCTACTGCAAGTCCCGAGAGATCTAAGTATCCGCTGCAAGGTATAAGAACGAATTGGAGCCCTGGTACATACCGGGGCTCCTCGTGGTAGTGGCTGTCTAATGAATCTGGTGGCTAGGCCTCTTCGCCGCCACTGGATTCAGTTACCGTTTCCTCCTCACTATGTTGCGTCTCTCTCGTAGCCTCATCAACTTCTGTTGACGAATGTGCCTCTTCGTATACTTCGATGTTCGCCTTGAGCATGGTTGCACTCTGTTCAGCAAGAGCGATCTTCCTCTGGTGCTTGTCGTAGGCATACAGTCCGATTCCACCTGCGACTAGCGTGGCTACAGAACCGATTACTCCACCCTGGATTCTTCCAACGGAAATCCCGCCCGCTCTGATATTGCTGATCAGCGCCTGAGGCCCACCGAGCTCTTTCGCCAGATGCGACAATTGCGCATAGTCCCAAGTCGTCATTGCCTTTTCCTCACTTTCTTTCACTTCAGCACCGCTTCCACTGGGGTGCTCACTTTCGACAGTGCTATCATGCCATCGGTAAATAAGACGGTATATGTCCTATAATTGTCTTATCTGTTGTTAATGAGGAATGATTAAGACAATGTACGTCCGCAAAGATCGCCCTAAGGACATTTTTCCAAAGAGACTCAGCGGTTTGATGGAAAGCTATGAAATAGAAAAGGGGCGCAGAGGCATTAGCAATATCGGCCTTGCGCGTCTGCTCTATCAAAAGCGTAACGGTGCCGATGATGCCTCGCTAGCCGATGACCGCTATGCAGTGGAAAGGGAGAACGGCCGCAAGGCGATTGCGAGAAAGATCAGCCGATTTCGAAAAGGAGATCAGTTTCCTCAATGGGATGACCTCGTAGATCTGGCTGACATATTCGGAAAGCCAGTAGGTTTTCTCATCGGGGAGACCGATTGTGATACGTACGAGCTCCAAGATATTGCTGACTTCCTTGGTCTCAGCGGCGAGGCTGTTCTGTCCATCGAGCGTATGACGAGAAAAGTTAGTGCGGAGTGGCTTCCGGAACAGTCTGGCGGCAACGGCGGAGACCATGAGGAATGGGAAAAATACCTCGTGAATGATATGGTCGCGAAGGCGAATGCCGAGCCAGAAGCTTGCAGGGCAGTGCTCAATCGAATGCTGACCGCAGCAGCGTTTAAAGACCTTGTGCTCTGCCTGTCTGAGGTCGGCGATGCCCAATACAATCTGCTTATGGAACGCATTGCAAGTGCGGAAATAGAACTGAGAGACGCAGACGTACTCAGTGACAACCACCCAGACTCCATCATGGGGCAAATGGCGGCAAAATCCCGATTCAGGGATGCTGCAACACGCCTGCAGGAAGCGGAAAATGCGGTGAGGTCCAGCAGGTATGCAGCTTATGAATGCCATGTCCGCATCGTTGATGAAATGTTCTCGGATATTACCCAGACTGACGCAAATACCGTAGCCAAAGAGCATGTCAAGCAGAGACAGTCAGGTAACCAGGCGTAGCCGTCGTATCGATACGGAAGTGGGTATAAACCGTCCTGCTGCTTGCATACGTGGTTCCGTTGCCGCCCGTCAGCTTGTAGCAGTTATAGAAGCACTGCGAGTCCGAAACCCCGCTCGAAGGCAGCGCCCAGGTGGCGTCGGCGTAGATCGTCACCAGCGACGAGCACCCCGAGAAGCAGTAGGTCAGGTCGGTGAGCGCAGACGGGTCGAAGCCTCGGAAGTCCAGCTCGGCGGGCGACGAGCGCGAAGCGAACGCGAACCGCACGACTTGACACCTGCGAGGTTGCCCAAACCGGAGACCACCTCCAGCGCCGTGCATAAGTAGAAGAGGTGGGTCAGGTTCATGGTTGCGAACGCCGCCATGTCTGCCGCGAAGGCGATGCGCTCATCGGCCGCCTGGCCTTCACCTGCTGGATTTCGTCGCGCAGGGCGTCCGCCACCTCGGCGCTCTTGGCAGCCTCGGCCACTTGCCCCTCAAGCTCCTTGATGCGAGCCTCCTGCTTGGCGAGAAGCGCCTGGTAGCCCCTCTCCGAGTCCACTGCCTGCGGCTCTTCCGCCTGCGCGACCCCTTCTTGGCCGCCCGCCTGCGCTGCGACCTCTTCCTCGTCGTCGATGCTATGGTCGTCTCCGTCCATGTCGGCCTGCCTTTCGATTGACATAGGCCAGCACAAACGAACCGTCCCTTAACCATGCAAATAGGCTAAAGGTCGGTCACAAAGTGAGGTCATCCAGTCCGTTCGGCAGTTTGTGACCATTAGCAAGAATTAGAGGCAACGCAACGAGCGAACGCTCGATAATGGTCTAGAATATTGGACTTGACATTTGGGAGGCAAGATGGAGACTGTGAACCTTATCCTTGGAATTATCGCGTCTATCGCATCCATCGCCGCCGCCGTCATCTCGCTCCAAAACAAGCAAGAGATCAAGTCAATCAAAAAGAGTCTAAGCGACAACTCGCAGACCGCTACAGGTAAAGTTGCCACAAACGTCGTAGGCAGCAACAACTCGGCGAACATCCATGCTTCGCGATAAGCCAACGCAGACAAGCCAGAGCGCAATTGGAAAGGTCGCCACGAACATAACCGGCGACTCCAATAGCTATGACTCACATGACATAAACATCTACCAGCCCGTCTCGTCTGGCCCGCACCGGCCGCTTACAAAGACGCTCATGTATAAACTCCTGCAAATCATGATTTCGTCGACTGAGCCAACGGGCGAAGATTTCCCCCTTACGCCTCCGCCTCCTATAGAGAAGAAGCTGATTTACAACCACGCACCGCGTTACCTAAACATCATCAACGAGTATTCTGAGAACTACGCTCGTCTCGACAGCGTGATCAAGGAATTCCCCGACAGCGAAGCCATCATCCAAAGGCTGAACAAGATGTTTGTCAATGTGGCAGACGTTCGCGATGACGGCAAGCTGTGCGTAGGAAACGGCGATGCACAGCTCAAGCTCATCGAGAACGAGATCTATAACATGATTGTGAATGACGCAAGCTTTCAGGCTGACGAGGTCCCCGAAGAAATCATCAACCAGTTCTGCGTTGCGTTGATTGCCGTTGCCGTGGCAAAATGCAGAGTCCTTCTGAGGCCAGGTGATGACGATGCTGCTGCTTGATCGCAATAATGAGCCGACGAGCACGGTCTATTACATCGCTGCCGCCTTGGATGGCTACATCGACCAGAACCCAGGCTTGGACGCCGGTCAACTCTATGAGGTAACGGCGAACACTCTGGTCAAGAAAGAAGTGAGCTACGACTTCTTTGTCATGGCTTTGGACTTTCTCTTCCTCCTCGGACGCGTGTCAATAGACGAGAAGGGAGGGCTACATGTTCATCAAGTCGCTTAGAATTCGCAAGACAACAACTGACGAAATAGTTCGCGAGGTCTTATTCCACAAGGGTGCCAACCTCATCGTCGATACCGAGGACTCCGAATCGCACAATCGCGTTGGAAAAACAACCTTCCTCAAGCTCATTGATATCGCAATGGGCGCCAAGGACAGGAAGCTCATTTACACAGACGCCGACACGGGCACGGTGACCGAGGAGCTACGCGATTTCATCGTCACAAACAAGATCGCCGTCGACATGACACTGACATCGGATTTTCCCGATGGCGATGACGTGATTCTCACAATCGACCTCTTCCCGAATGGAAGGTACTACATAGACGGCGAAAAGATGGGGCAGAAAGCTTACCAGCAACGACTCAATGTCTTGCTTTTCGGGAACGAAGCGAATGTGCCCACGTTTCGCCAATTGATCAATTCATTTGTCCGCGTGTCCGTAGGCGGGGATGATAATTCCTTCCTCAAAACCGTTCCCAGCGGCAGCACATCCATCTACCGGAGTGTCTACAACGCTCTGTTCGGCATCTCAGATCCGGCGCTCGACAAAAAGCGTGACGACCTCAACAAGGACTTGAACAAGACGCGTGAGTCCATCAAACGCTATAAGAAAGTCCAGAACGTCGATACGGTCAGCGAGCAGCAGCAGATACTTACAGGGCTCGAAGCCGAGCATGAAGAAGTCCAGTGCAAGCTCAACAGCATCATCGACGCCGATGTCTACAGGGCCAACCGCGATGAAATCGCGGCTACACGCACCCGATACGCATCTCTGACACTGCAACTCTCAGACATAGACTACAGGCTGCAACGAAATGAAGAGGCCCTGCAGACTGCTATGCAAGAGCGCGGTAGACAAGCCGACGTTAATTTGAGCAGACGGTTTTTCGAGGAAGTCTGTTCGATGATCCCGATGGTGAATGCAACTTTCGAAGAGATGGTCGCATTCAACAACCAGCTCTGCGACAACAAGATTGCCTATTTCGCGAGTGTGGCAGAAAAACTGAAGGCCGAGCGTGCATCTGTGCAACGTGAAATCAGCCAACTGTCATCGCAGAACAGCCAATTCATGTCATTGGTGGAGCAAGACCTCATCGATGAGTACGAGTCGCTTCAGGCACGCCTAGTTGAGCTTTCGAGCAGTATCGGCAAATGCCGAGAAGTAATAGATACGCTCAACAGCTTTGAGGTAGAACAGACCAGCATTGAGGGAAAAATCGCATCGCTTGGCTCGTCTGATGATGGCGACGAGCCGCAATCCAACGATTTTGCTGCAATGATGCTTGCGTTTAACGCATTCTTCACTCCGCTTGCCAGGGAGTTCAACAACGAATCGCCGCTGCTCGTTTACTATGAAGAGTCGAACAAGTTCCCCGTTGCAATACGTGATACCGCTGGCTCCAGCACGGGCACACGCAAGTCACTCATCGCCGCATTTGATTTAGCGTATCAGCAGTTTGCAGAATCAAAGGGCATCAAGACTCCGCGCTTCATAGTGCATGACGTCCTTGAAAACATCGAGGGTAAGGTGTTGCGTGACATAATCGCACGCGCCAGCACAATCAACTGCCAGTACATAGTCGCAGTCCTTAAGGAGAAGCTCGATTCGTCGCTGATACCAGCCGAGGAGCAGGGTAAACTGCAAATCCTGCAGCTTTCGATTGACGATATGCTTTTCACGCGTGGCAAAGGTGTTGCGTCGTAGGAGTGACCTGTACTCTCCTACTCCCGTATCCCCACCGAGAACTCCCCGCCGAAGTTGTTCACCTCGAACCGCTCGTCAGCCACAAGTCCCTCCTTGCTCACACGGCACGCGAACGGAAACAACTCGGCCACGTCCTGCAGTTCCAGGAACGTCCGGTAACTCGACCGGTTTACCAGCATGTCGGCAAAGACCAAAAACCGCGTAAGCTCGTCATTCAGTTCGATGGGCTCTGCAATCACGTAGTGCCCCCGCCTCACGCGCCGGACAACGCCGAACTGATTGAGCGATGCCACAATCTTTTCGGAGCCCTTCAGGATGGTCATGCGCTTGCGCGCCGCCTCAACGCTCTTATTGTCCCGGCCTAGTCAAGTACCCGTTGCCTCTCCTCGACCATCTCGCAGAAGCCTCCCACATCCATGAGCCATTCTTGCTGTGAAGGCGTGTAGGTGGGGAAAAGCTGGGAGGGGATGACGAGCTGGAGCTTGCTGTCACGCATGGCGTTCGTGTAGTCCACGCTCACGGCGGGCTCCAGCGTGATAAGGTGCTTACGCTCGATGCGGTTCGCCTCCTCGAGCACCTGCCTCCAGCGCTCCTTGATGGTCGTCTTCGCACCGAGCATCGTAAGGCTCGAGGAGGGGAACCCCTCATCCCGGTAGCACTCGATTGACGGAAAAATGAAGTCCGGCTTCGACTTTCCCTCGGTGTAGGGCTGTGCGGAGTATCGGATTCCCCTACCCTTGAACAGGAACTCAAGCTGGTGCTCGAACGCTGTGCCCGCGCGGGACTTCCTGCGCTGGAAGGTCGACATGGTGGTCTTCAGAATGCCGTCGACGTCGAGCTGGCCGTTCAAATAGGGCGCAAGGTCTCTCTCAAGCAGATGGCGCTCAAACACCTTGAACAGCAATTCCTCGCGCTCGTAGCACGCGAGCAGGCTTCGATCGGGGTCATCCGCCCAGTCGAGACCTTCAAGGGTTGAGATGGAGTACTCCGTAAAGTCGATGCCCTTCGGAAACGTATGTCCAAACCTCTTGACCATATCGTCCAAGTAGATATCCGCGCTCAAGGGAGCGCGCGTCTCGATACCAATCATGCCGAGGATGCGCGAGGCCACCGCACCGATACGGTTGCGCTCGCCCTTTGATACGGCATAGCCCGAGCGGTCGGGCTCCTCGAAGCCGAACAGCCACCTCAGCTGCGACTCGATGGTCGAGCCTTTTTTAGCGAAGATGATGAGCAGCCCGAGGTCATCGGAGTTGGCGACCACCATGAGGTCGCCAGCGGATGCCTGCCTGATGGCGGGGTTGTCCTTGTAGTAGAGACGGTACTCGGTTCTCGTGGGATGTTTGCGGCGCGCATCGTACCAAGTCACGGTCCCGTCGCACATCTCCGGCTCCGCCTCGTCGCACATGTAGGCGAACGTGGTGCGGATGTCGCGGATGTCGTCGTCACCGAACAGCGACCTCAGCGGCAGCGTGCCGTTGAACTCGTGCTGATTACTCCTACCTGCGTCGATATCGACGTCCGCGAGGGTCTTCGAGACCGCGCCGTCGAAGTAGCTGCTAAGCGCCCCGTAATCCATCCTGACACGCTCCCATCATGAGCTTGGCCACCGACCGTATTACAGGGACCGTCACCGAATTGCCGAACTGGCGGTAGGCCTGTGTGTCGGAGACCGGGATTATGAACCGGTCGGGAAATCCCTGCAAGCGCGCGCACTCTCTAGGGGTCAGCTTACGGGGGTTCTCGCCCTCGCCGCGCGAGACCAAGATCTCACTACCGTCCTTATGATAGCGTGCGGAGAGCGTCCTCGTGGTGTCCGATGGAGTGATAAGACCGTAGCCGAACCCGTTGCCGGCGGCCTCGTGCTTGGCCTTGTATGCTTTCAAATATGACCACAGCTTGTCGGAGAGCACGTACCTCGCGTCCGCATCCTCCTCCAGAATCTCCGCGGCTTTCTGACCACTGTTCGGGCAGTCGAGGTCGTCCCAAGAGAACTCCACATCGTCGCGAAAGCCAACAATGTAGATGCGCTCGCGGTGCTGGCATGTCCAACCCTTGGAGTCCAGAACCTTGTAGTGAACGTGGTAACCGAGCTCGTCCTGGAGGACCTGCATGATGACGTCGAACGTTCTGCCCCTGTCGTGACTGATCAGATTCTTCACGTTCTCGAGCAGGAACGCCTTCGGGCGCTTCTCGTTCAGGATGCGTGCAACCTCGAAGAAGAGCGTGCCCTGCGTCTTGTCTTCGAAGCCCGTAGCGCGACCAAGGGAGCGCTTCTTGGACACACCCGCAAGCGAGAACGGCTGGCATGGAAAGCCAGCGAGCAGCACGTCGAAGTCGGGGATGTCTGAAGCGGCGACCTCACGGATGTCCCCCGCCGGGGTTTCGCCGTAGTTCATGCGGTAGGTCTTCTGCGCAAACTTATCCCACTCGCAGGAGAAGACGCACCTGCCGCCCAGCTCCTGGAACGGCATGCGGATCCCGCCGATGCCCGCGAACAGGTCGATGAAGGTGAAGGCAGGCTTCCCCTCCCCTGCGGGTGCAAAGGGGGCGCGATGGCCGAGGGTGGAGATGTACTTCGACTCGGCTGCGGTGGGCCTTGTTTCGCCTGCCTCCCAGCGGCGCACCGTTCGCTCGCCGTTGGGGCCCATGCCTAGGGCAGCGGCGAATTCCTTCTGAGTCAAGCCGAGCTCCTGTCTCTTGGCCTTTACCTCATCTGCTGATAATTGCATGACGCACCTTCTGGATAGATAACAGGACAATATGTCCTCATTTTGCCACAGGGATGAAGAGATAAACTCGTCAGAATAGCAACCTTGCCCCAAACCATGGGTTTCTCACGTCTCCCACATCCGACAATCCATGTACCACTCAAACCGCGAAGACCCATCTAACCACCGCTGCGTTCTATACGATAGTCGTTCGCCAGGACATTTTTCTGCCGCCGCAGTCATTAGTCCAAGTGAAAAGCGGCAAGCCGAGAACCTCACGCCTCTCCATCATCAATCATTCCATTTCACAAATGACGCAGCGGCGCAATTAGCAACGCGGAGCATGGAACCATGCTATACCCGTCCAAACGATATTGTCCGCGCCCAACAGCTATCAATCAATTTACCTTGGCCTGCTGGCGCAGAGAGTGCAGCCAAGCCTCATGATCATCGTAACAATAAAGAACATGGGATCGCGAGGATTTGCCGAGGCGAATGTACTCCGGCCCCTTACTAGGACAGCGCCAATTTGCAAGGGTCTTCGCGCTTACGCCAATCAACTTTGCTGCCTCTTCACTCGAAAACGCAAGCGGGCGTACGGATTCAACAGCGCATGTCACGCCGTTTGCTCCACCCATAAAGACCCTCAGACTCTCCGATCACACCCACCCGTTACAGATTGAGACAATTTGACGGTACCGAATTCTTGTCAAGGCGTGGTACAATTGTGTCCCAACGCAAAGGAGGTACCTATGCCCACCTGTGTGCCCGTCCGAGACATGAAGGACACCGCTGCATTTACCGCGCTTGTTGAGTCCGAGCGCGACGTCACCGTAACTAAGAACGGCTATGAGGCCATGCACTGCATCAGCAGCGACCAGTATCGTCTCATGCAAGACGAAATCGCCAAAGCCAAGCTGCTGTCTCGTATGATGTTGGCAGAAGACGAGATATCGCAAGGCGACTACAGCGACTACGACTCCTTCGCGACCGCGATACGAGACAAATATGGCCTATAACGTCGTAATACTCGAAAGCGCACAATATGAATACGAGGCTATTGTCAGATACCTTGCTCAAATCCTTATGAACCCACGTGCAGCAGGCAATTTTGTTGCTGAGTTTGAATATCAGCTTGATCTGCTTCGCGAGCAGCCGCTCCTACGGCCCCTCTCCCACATACGAGAGCTGGCGGCACGCAATTATCGATCGTTTACCGTCAACAAATACGTGTGTCTTTACAAGTTTGAGCGCGATACGATCTATATCGCCCATGTCTTTCATCAGTCACAGGACTACGGCCGCCTGGTCTAGCCCACAAACTGAATACTTGGTCCGATCTCCCGCAGCGATAGCTAGCAAATGATCTGCGTGTGTTCCTCGATGGCGGCACGGTCCTCTGCGGCAATACCCGGCTCGCACACCACGGCGTCCAAACTGTCCAGGCGGCAGAAGGTGTAGAAGTCGCGCTTGCCGATCTTGCTGGAGTCGGCGATCAGATAGCGCGAGTCGGCCTTGCTAAAAGCGAGCTGCTGGATGCGGCCCTCTTCCATGTTAGACGTAGACACGTCGCCGTCCAGAATGCCGTTTGCGCCGATAAAGGCTGCGTCGATCCCCAGTGCGCGCAAGGTGTCCTCGGCCGTGGGGCCCACAAAGGCGGCAGTGCGGCGACGGTACATACCGCCCACGAGACACAGGTCGCAGTCTTCGCGCGCCTCGAGCAGATTAAACACCGAAAGCGAATTAGTCACGATACGTAGGCGGCACGCCGGCAGCATCGAGGCCATCTGCTCAACTGTAGTGCCCGTCCCCAAAAAGATGGTCGAGCCCTCCTCGATGAGCCCAACGGCGCGGCGCGCGATCTGCAGCTTTTCCTCGGCATGCTTCGTGCGCTTTTCGCTGTGCGAATACTCATGGCGCAGCATAGCGTGTGGACGGCCCTGCGCACTGCGGGCTCCGCCGTGCACGCGCTCGATCTCGCCCAGGCTCGCAAGCTCCTCAAGGTCACGGCGGATCGTCATATCCGAGACACCTAACGCATCCGAAATCTCCTTGACCGAGACCGTTCCCTGTTCCTCGAGCAGCTGCCGAACCTTATCCTGTCGCTCCGCTTTAATCACGATGAGTCCTCGCTGTTCCACGCTCACGTCAATTCAAACAATAACGAACAAATTGTATCAGACTCGCGCGCGTCAGAAATGAACGCCCGCACAGCTCCAATC
Source organism: uncultured Collinsella sp. (assembly GCA_900550785.1). GTDB lineage: Bacteria > Actinomycetota > Coriobacteriia > Coriobacteriales > Coriobacteriaceae > Collinsella. Next base: position 48,352 of record URTL01000001.1, read on the forward strand.
ATCACTTTTTTGAGAAAAATACCCCCTGCTTTAGTGGGATGTAGTGATAATCTCGCCTGTTCGCGCTACAGTTTGTCGGAAATACCTCGATGTTAGGAACCAAATGATCACTTCCGAGCTTTTCGGCACCGCGCCGTGCGGTACCCCCGTTCATCGTTACACCCTCAACGGGCCCGAGATCTGCGTTCGCATTATGGACTATGGCGCCACCGTGCTTGGTATCGACGTGCCCGACATTCCCGGCAACGTGCGCGATGTGGTGCTGGGCTTCGATAAGCTCGAGGATTACTTTGACAACCCCGCCTGCTTTGGCGCGACCATCGGCCCCGTGGCAAACCGCACCGCGGGCGCCACGATCACCATCGACGGTACGGACTGGCATATGCCCGCCAACGAGGGCGCCAACAACCTGCACAGCGATCTTGAGCACGGTCTGCATAAACGCGTGTGGGACGTTGAGCTCGACGAGACTCACAACGCCGTGCGCATGACCACCTCGCTTGAGGATGGCGAACTGGGCCTTCCCGGCAAACGCACCTTTACGGCCGTGTTTACCGTTACACGCACCGGCGTCTTTCGCATCGAGTATGGCTGCGAGAGCGACCGCGCCACCTACGTGTCCATGACCAACCACACATACTTTAACCTTGCCGGCCATAACGCCGGCATGGACTGCGAGCACTTCTTTGTTGCCAACGCTGCCCACTACCTGCCCATCAACGAGCAGAATATCCCCACCGGCGAGATCGCTCCGGTCGAGGGAACACCGTTTGACTTTCGCGAGCTGCGCCCCGTCGCTCCCGGCATGGAGGCCGACGACCCGCAGATTAAGCAGGCCCGTGGCTACGATCACTGTCTGTGCATCGATGGCTATCAGTACGGCCGCAATCTCCGCCGCGCGATGCACGTCGAGGAGATGTGGACCGGCCGCGAGCTGGACTACTACACCACTGCCCCGGGCGTGCAGCTCTACACCGGCAACTGGCTGGGCGACGAGCACGCCAAGGACGATGCTAACTATGGCTGGGGCGCCGGCTTTGCTCTCGAGGCCGAGATGTACCCCGACACGCCGCACCAGCCGTTGTTCCCGCAGGGCATTGTGGGCCCGGGTCACCCCTACAGCAATGTGATCGAGTACCACTTTATGAGGCACTAAGCCCACAATGCAACATATTGCACAGCAACGCCCGCCGGCACCACCGCCGACGGGCGTTTTTCTATCCAGTCGAACGCCCGCTCGTTCGCGGCGTGGGTCGGCCTGACGCCCTCCGAGCATTCCAGCGGGGAGAGCGACCGCAGGGGCGCGATCACCAAGGCCGGCAACAAGCACCTGAGGAAGACGCTGGTCGAGGCCGCGTGGCACTACCTGACGTGCTCGGGGCGGCCGAAGGGCCTCGCCAAGGTCCAGGCCCCGGACCGGGTCGCCCGGAGGCATGCCGCCAAGGGCGTGCGGAGGCTTGTCGAAAGGCGGGAGGCGCTGCTCGCGCGCGGGGTCCACGGCAACAAGGCGAACGTGGCCACGGCGCGCGAGCTCGCCTGCTGGGTATGGGCGGTCGGCCTCATGGCCGAGGAGGCGTAGGGGGGCGGTCCCCCGCACATAAGCCGATCACCCCGGAAGCGGTTCGATCCGAAGCCGTTGAGGCGAACCTCAGGTCCCTTTTCTGCGAGCGCCCAGGGCGCCACACGCGTGCACAGACTGTCGGTTCGACGTAGAAGCCTCAGCCGTAGCAACGGATTGCCCAGCGAGAGATCGCCGCGGGCGGATATTAAACTGCAAAGACGAGCGTCGGTAAGACACGCCGAGGTCGCCGCGGACGGGCTGATATAGGGAGAGGGCCTGACCCCATATCGTTGGGGCCAGGCCCGATTTTGCCTCTTGACAATGTCCTGCTCATATTAAAAGGACAGTCCTTGCCAACCCGGACGGCAAACCGGCCAATCGGCAAGGGCTGTCCCCGATCGCTAGTCGTTTAAGAACATCCACGACGACCGGGTGGCAAGGAGCCTCCCCAAGCACCGGCTGGAAAGGAACGTCCCCAGGTGACGGGTCGAGGATAGGCGTGGATTTGGCGCTGATGCGGTCTCAGTCATAGAAAAATCCTCTCCGCCCACAGAGAAGCAGACAGAGAGGATGGCACCCGCTGAAATGGGTTCGAAATCGAGTGGGCTGACCGCCTACTCTTGTTTGGTTCGTTCAATAACCTTTTTGAGAGCCTTTATCAACTTGTAAACGAGATAGATCACCGCAGCGGTGATTCCGACCTCAACCAGAACTATAGCCAGGAGGGAAACCTCTCCGCCAATGTTGATCTTACCCAACACGCCCATATTGAATCACGCTAGATATGTATGCAGTCGAGAGCCATTTATTTCAGCTCCAAGAGTATAAGTCGCAGACGCCATACCGCCTACACCGGTAAAAAGAAAGCTCCACTTTGTTCGTTTGGAAGAAAAACTCTTACTGAAATTCGATAAGGCAGCACCAACGGAAGATGCCTTATGGCCCCACCACGATGTAATGTTGTAGTTCTTGATTGATATCCAGTACTCAGCATCGAGCACTCCAGTATAGAAGTAAACCTTCCAATTCCCATCAGTAGCGTTGTAGTAGCCGTCCCAAATCGGGGCAACATCAGCTTGCTCTTTCTCTATCCCAAAAACACCTGTAGAGCCATCTGGCAGCTCGATAGTACGTTCTTGTTTCGGTCCATCATTCAAATCGAAGCATGCGTCGGCAGGCGTCAAATACTCAGAAGCATTTGCGGAGGGCAATAAAATAAATCCGGTGGCGAAAAATAGGACAACCATTGCTAACAACAACTTGGGCATTTTTTTCATCATGTCCTCCTGTCACGTGTCATATGTAACGACAGCCGCGGCAATTTAATTATCGCCTAGTTCTGACAATTATTTTTCCGGCACAGCGACTAATCCGCAAAAGGCGCCATTTTGTCCGTTAGCGGTTTCTTTTTTATCAACAGACGACCAGGTTCCGACAACTATGTATCGGGGGCGCTCTTAAACGGCTGGTCGTTGGGCGCGCTCTTTCGCCGCCCGGCACAGACGATATGAGCAGGACATAAAAACATTGAGAGCCCCTGCTGCATGAAAGACCGCGGATTAGGCCGACAATGGTGAGTGTCTAATTCAGCCGCGGCGGCCACGCCGCATTCATGGAAGGGGCTCCCATGCTCGATACTACCACCTTCGTCGGCCTCGACGTCCACGCCCGCTCGATAAAGGCCGTCTCCCTCGATGTCATGACCGGGGAGGTGCGCGCCGCGACCTTCGGCTACGACGCCGGCGCCGTCGCGGGGTGGGTCCGGTCCGTGGACCCCAAGGCCAAGTGCGTGTACGAGTCCGGGGTCACGGGGTTCGACCTGCAGAAGAGGCTTTCCGGCCTGGGGGTCGACTGCGTGGTCGGCGCCGTCTCGAAGATGATCAAGCCCAGCGCGGACAGGCGCAGGAAGAACGACCGCAACGACGCCGAGTTCCTCGCCCGCATGCTGTCGGTCGGCAACGTGGTCGAGGTGTGGGTCCCCGACGACGAGTGCGAGGCCGCCCGCGACCTGACCAGGGCGCTCGAGGACGCGAGGGACGACCTCTCGCGCTCGAAGCAGCGGCTCTCCAAGTTCCTGCTCAGGCACGGGCTCGTCTTCGACGAGAGGACGCCCACCGGCCGCAGGAAGGGCAACTGGACCCGGGCGCACTGGTCCTGGATCGAGTCGATAAGGTTCGCGGAGAGGGCCGACAACGACGTGCTCGCCTACTACGTCGACGCGGTCAGGCGGGCGGCGGAGGAGAAGGCGAGGCTCGAGGGGCTCGTCGAGGCCGAGGCCCGCAAGCCCAGGTGGAGGAAGAGGGTCGACTCCCTCCGCTGCCTCAAGGGCGTAGACACCGCGACGGCCGCCGACCTCGTGTTCGAGGCCGGCGAGTTCTCGAGGTTCAGGAACGCCCGCTCGTTCGCGGCGTGGGTCGGCCTGACGCCCTCCGAGCACTCCAGCGGGGAGAGCGACCGCAGGGGCGCGATCACCAAGGCCGGCAACAAGCACCTGAGGAAGACGCTGGTCGAGGCCGCGTGGCACTACCTGACGTGCTCGGGGCGGCCGAAGGGCCTCGCCAAGGTCCAGGCCCCGGACCGGGTCGCCCGGAGGCATGCCGCCAAGGGCGTGCGGAGGCTTGTCGAAAGGCGGGAGGCGCTGCTCGCGCGCGGGGTCCACGGCAACAAGGCGAACGTGGCCACGGCGCGCGAGCTCGCCTGCTGGGTATGGGCGGTCGGCCTCATGGCCGAGGAGGCGTAGGGGGGCGGTCCCCCGCACATAAGCCGATCACCCCGGAAGCGGTTCGATCCGAAGCCGTTGAGGCGAACCTCAGGTCCCTTTTCTGCGAGCGCCCAGGGCGCCACACGCGTGCACAGACTGTCGGTTCGACGTAGAAGCCTCAGCCGTAGCAACGGATTGCCCAGCGAGAGATCGCCGCGGGCGGATATTAAACTGCAAAGACGAGCGTCGGTAAGACACGCCGAGGTCGCCGCGGACGGGCTGATATAGGGAGAGGGCCTGACCCCATATCGTTGGGGCCAGGCCCGATTTTGCCTCTTGACAATGTCCTGCTCATATTAAAAGGAACCTCCCCAAGTGCCAAGGGTGTCCCCAACGACTAGTTGAATGGGGTCGGGATTGGAGCTGGGGAGGTAGCGGATTTCTAGCTCTATGCCGAGTTCTTGCAGCTCTTTGAAGGCGGCAACGTCTGCCTCGTCTACGGCAACGGCGGGCGTTGCGGAACGCTTGCCCTCCCCTGCCTGCATATGGCCAATGCTGATCTTGGTGATCGGCACACCGCCCTTAACCAGCGCGAGCGCATCCGCGGGCGACGCCACCATGATGAGAATCCATTGGCGCGGCGTTGCGGTATGAATGATGTCGATGGTCCTTTGCACCGAGAAAAACCGCGTCCACACGCCCTCAGGCGCCGCGACCCTCATAGGCGCCCACTTGCGCGAATCCGCCGCAATCTCGTCGTTGACGATTAGGACGAGGTTGGAACCCATAGCCTCGTTCCACAGCTCAACGTCTTGCCCGTAAATAAACCGGTCATCGATACGCGTGAGAAGGATCTTGGGTTGAGCCATGGCAGTCCCATTCTGTTTGAGACTCGTAAGAGCGAGACATCACGCCTCCAATATTAGTGCATTTAAAGTGAGAAAAGCCGTCAGAACACTTGCGCGGATTTGCGATGTCCCGTATCATTGACAGCCGTTGACGCCTCAGTTGCGTCATCACATGGCCGCCAGCGTAGCTCAGTTGGTAGAGCACCGCTCTCGTAAAGCGGGGGTCACCGGTTCGAGCCCGGTCGCTGGCTCCATTGCACAAGATAGCCGCCTTCGGGCGGCTTTTTTGTTGCCGATTCGCCCACTCGGTGGACTTCGGATTTAATGCTTAGGGGGCGGGGATTTACCAAAGTGAAATTATAATGAAAAGAAACCCTGCTGCAACAATTGCCATGGTGAGGGCTCGAATTGGCCATATAGATTTAAAATAGCCACGATACCTTCTCTTTTGCTGGAACGATATATCTATACAAGGTTGTGAGCGGAAAACAAAA
>URTL01000002.1 GCA_900550785.1 uncultured Collinsella sp.
CCCAGATAAAACCTGCCAAAATAAACCTGTCCCTTTTTGGTAGGTTAGTGGCGGTACTCGGCGATGATGAAGTCGATGTCGGTTTGAAGGGTGTCCAAATTTGCCAGGCGTTCTTTGTCGGAAGGGCGCGTGCGGTAGTAGTACGGCGTCATCTGGAACACCGCCTCGATGTCGGCCTGGGTCTGAAGTGTAATATTCGCAGACACCCGCTGCGTTCCGACCAACTCGAGCTCGGTGGTCTTCGGCAGCTTCTCATCGTTAAGGTACGGCGTGTCGTAGAGTACCTCCTTGAGCCCAAAGAGGTGACGAGCACCCGGCACCACGGTGTAGAGCGAACCCTCCGGCGCCAGCACGCGGGCAAACTCGCGTTCGTTAAAGGGGGCAAAGAGCTCGGTCACCATATCGAAGGCGCCATCGGCCACGGGGATGTCCTTCATGTTGGCCACGAAGTAGGTCGCATCGCCGCGCTTGGCGGCCAGGCGCACCATCTCCTTGCCCAGGTCAAAACCGTAAGCATCTACGCCCGGCGCCGCGCCCATGGCACTGGTGTAATAGCCCTCGCCACAGCAAATATCGAGCAGCGTCATGGGGCCGTTCGCAGACGTGGCGCGCCCAGACACCTGCTTGCGCACCAGCTCGACCATCGCATCGCGCAACGGCGCGTAGTATCCACGGTTCAAAAAGTCACGACGGCTGCGCGCCTGCGACTTGGGATCGCCCATGGAGTCGCCGCTCTTGGACGAGCGCAGTAGATATAGATAACCCTCGCGCGCACGGTCAAACCGGTGTCCGCCCGCACATGCGGCCCCACGCTCATCGTCCACCAACGGCTCATGGCAAACGGGACACAACAACATGGCAACTCCTTAGCGCGAACAACACAACGCCCACCATTGTCTCACGCCTTCCCCACCTAGTCATTGGGGACGTTTTTGAATGACTAGTCGTTTAAGAACGTCCCCAATGACTAGTCGATTAGGAGTATCATCATCTGCGCAAATAAGCACGAAAGAGCATATTAGAGATTGAGAGCGTATGGCTGATACCGTATCTAAGCACATTGACATGACCACCGGCTCGCTGTGGCGCAATATTCCCCTGTTCGCCTTCCCCGTGGCCGCCACGAGCATCTTGGAGCAGCTGTCAAACCTCATCGCCACGGTCATCATCGGTAACTTCTCGGGCGACCAGGGAACCCTCGCCATGGCGGCGGTCGGCTCCAATGTTCCGCTTACCAGTCTTATGCTCAACCTGTTTATTGGCATGTCGCTTGGCTCCAACGTGGTCATCGCCAACGCTATCGGCCGCAACGATCAGAACATGGTCAAACGCGCCGTCCATACCTCGATTTTAATGGCGCTCGTGGGCTTTGTCGTCATCGCACTGGGCGAGATCTTTGCCGAGCCCATGCTCGCCGCGCTCAACGTTCCCGCCGAGACCATGCCGCTCGCTTCGCTCTACCTGCGCGTCTTTTTGCTGAGCATGCCCTCGATCTTGCTCTACAACTTTGAGGCCGCGATCTTCCGCTCCGTCGGCATCACCCGCATGCCGCTGCAGGCGCTTGCCGTGTCCACCGTCCTCAACATTGGCCTGGATCTCATCTTTGTCCCCGTACTCCACTGGGGCGTCGCGGGCGTCGCCATCGCCACCGCCATCGCCTACACCGTCAGTGCCGCTACACTCTTTATCCGCCTGCTCAAGACCGACTCCGTCGTCCGCGTCACCCTACGCGACCTGGCTATCGACCCCGTCGCCCTCAAGCGCATCGTCAAGATCGGCCTGCCCGCCGGCATCCAAAGCGCCGTCTTTGCCGTCGCCAACATCATCATCCAGTCTGCTATCAACAGCCTGGGCACCGAGGTCATGGCGGCATCGAGCGCCGCCATGAGCCTGGAGTACGTGTGCTACAACCTGCTCAACAGCTTTAGCCAGGCTTGCACCACCTTTGTGGGGCAAAACCACGGCGCCCGTCAGATCGACCGCTGCACCAAGACGCTCAAGGTCTGCCTGGTCGAAGGCGGCATCGTTGCACTCACCACGATTATCGTTATTGTCGGTCTGGGACGCGAGATCTTGTCGCTGTTCAACAGCGATCCCAACATCGTCTCGATCGGCTATATCCGCGTGTGCTCGATCTTCCCGGCGTACGCCTTTAGCATGTTCTACGAAAACATGTCAGGCTACCTGCGCGGCTTTGGCATCTCGCTCACGCCCGCTCTCATCACCATGATCTGCGTCTGCGGCATCCGCTTCTATTGGGTGTTCTGCGTGTTCCCGCACTTCCGCACCTTTGCGAACATCATGATGGTCTACCCCATCAGCCTGGGCACCACGGCATTCTTTATGGTCGTGGCGGTGCTACTCTGCCACCCGGCACGCACCTATCGCGCCACCCAAGCCAAAGCGACAGCCCGCTAAACACCGCACTCAACGCCACGCCAGTCATTAATTGACAATATGTGAGCTCATATAGTCGATAAAGCGCCTCGTGGCGATAGGCATGGTGTCCCAGCTGCGCCAGGCGGCCACCACGTCGCGCGAAGGGGCATGCACGATGGGACGTACGCGAATATCGGCCCGCATGCCCTCCACAGTACGACGGTAGAGCATGCTCACGCCCAGGCCCTCCTCCACCATCGCCATGATGGTGTAGTCGTCGGTCACCTCGCTCGTCACGTGCGGCGACAGCCCATGCGCCGCGAATGCATCGAGCACCAGACTCTGTTCGCCCTCATCCAACAGCACAAACGGCTCAGACGCCAGGTCGGCGAGCGTCACCTTCTCCTTTGCCGTCAGCGGATGCGCGGCCGGCAACAATGCTACCAACTCGTCGTGATAGACCACGCGCTTCTCGAGCCCGGCGGTAAATCCGCGCGCCGTAAAACAAAAATCAACCACGCCATCGTGCACCCATTGGGCGTTGCGCGTGTAATCGCCCTGCTTGAGAGTAAAGTGCACGCCCGGGTGCAGAGCCCCAAAGTCGCGGATCACACGCGGCAGCACAGTACGACTCACGTTGGTAAACGTCGCGATGCGAATATCGGTCGACGAAAGCCCCAGCAGCTCCTGGCGCTTGCCCTCGAGCTCGGCCTCGGCAGTTACGATTTGGCGCAGATACGGCAGGTACTGTTTGCCGTCGCGCGTAAGCGATACACCCTGCTTGCCGCGCTCGATAAGCGTGGTACCCAGCTCGCGCTCGAGCGCCTTGACGGCCTGGCTCACCGCACTTTGCGTATAGCCCAACTCGTCGGCCGCACGTTTCAGACTGCCGCAATCGACCACCATACAAACAATCTGATACCGCGATGCCATCGTGCCTCCACATCAATGCAGCCGCAAAACGTTTTGCCAGCGCTTTTTCTGCCAACATTAGCGTTTCTTAATCATACTGAAGATACATTCGCTTTACTACATCAATATCTGGGAGCAGAATCCTTTTTACGAAACCGTTCTGTAACAAAAGGAGTCCCATGGACCGCAAAAAAGCAATCGCGCTCTCATTTTCCGTTCCCGTCGCATGGGGCTTTTCGTACCCCCTCATGAAGATCGGCATGGACAGCATGAACGCCACGAGCATCGTCGCGCTACGCTGCATCATCGCCTTTGTGGTCTGCCTGCTGCTCTTCCACAAGCACGCGTTGCGCATCAACCGCGACCTTATGGTCCGTGCCGCCATCATCGGCGCCATTATGGCAACCGAGCTCACCTGCATGTGCCTGGGCTCCAGCCTCACCTCCGCCTCCACCGCCGGCTTTTTGCAGAGCCTGACGGTCGTGATTGTGCCGTTTGCCAACGCCGCCCTGCTGCGTCGCGCCCCCGAGCGCAAAGTGCTCGTCGGCACCGCCATCGTCACCTGCGGTATGTTGCTGCTCTCGGGCGCAGACTTTACCAGCCTGAATCCCGGCGCGATCATCATGCTGCTCTCCGCCTTTGTCTATGCCGGCCATATCATTGTGGCGAAGCGCTTTGTCGAAGATGTCGACCCGCTGGCTTTGGGCGTTTGGCAGCTGGGCTTCGGCGGCTTGTTCTCGGGTATCGCCGCATGCGTCTTTGGCGGTTTCACACTTCCCAGTACGCCCAGCGAGATCGTGGTCGTCGTCGCGCTCGCACTCATCTGCTCTGCCTACGGCTTTATCACCCAGACGCTCGTGCAGCCCCACGTGCCCGCCGAGACCACCGGCTTCGCCTTCTCGCTTGAGCCGGTCTGCTCCGCTGTCTTTTCGTTCTTCCTGGTTGGCGAGGTCCTGAGCCCCATCGCCTTCTTTGGCGCCGCCCTCATCCTAACCGGCGTCATGGTGGCAACCGTCGAGCTTCCGCGCCTCCGCGCACATGGACAAGCTCGCATGGCAGGAGCGCCCGAGCACGTCTCGTAGACCCCACTCTTCATACAGCCGTGGCGTAAAGGCAACCGGTGCGCCTTTACAATAGATGCCAACAGAGTATCTGCCATAAAGGAGCCCCATGGACACCGCAACTCGCGACCGCAACATAGCAACTTGGTTGGGCGATGCGCCACAGCTGATACGTGACACTACGAACCAGCTGCTCGAGCGCATCGCCCTTTTGCGTGCCGAGCAGACTATCTACCCGGCACAAGACGACATCCTCAATGCTCTCGCCTACACGCCGGCCGACCAGGTCAAGGTTGTCATCTTGGGTCAAGACCCCTATCACGGACCCAACCAGGCCATGGGGCTGTCGTTCTCGGTCCCCGCGACACAAACCAAGCTGCCGCCGAGCCTGCGCAACATCTACAAGGAACTCGATGCCGATCTGGATTGCCCCATTCCCGCCACGGGAGACCTAACACCATGGGCACGACAGGGCGTCCTGCTCCTCAACACTACGCTCACCGTGCGCGAGCATGCCGCGAACTCGCACGCCAAGCTGGGCTGGAGCACCCTGACCGACTACATTATCGAACGCTGCTGCCAGCTGCCCCAGCCGGTAGTTTTTTTGGCATGGGGTCGCTTTGCCCAGCAGATGGTCGAAGGCAAGCTCGCCGCGACCGGCGCGGGCAAGGCAACCGGCAAGTTCTGCCTGGCCTCTACGCACCCCTCGCCGCTTTCAGCCAACCGTGCCACGGCAGAACTCCCCGCTTTTATGGGGTCGAGCCCCTTCTCCGCTGCCAATCGGCTACTCGAACAGCACGGCTCGACCCCCGTCAACTGGACTTGCCTCGACTAATAATCGATACATCAAAAACGCGCCCGACGGCAATCTTGCCATCGGGCGCATTTTGCTACTCGGGCCAGATAAACTGGGTACGGCCGGCCTCGCCGCCATCGATTAGCAGACTCTGCCCGGTCATAAACCGGTTGGTCACGCCCACAAAGTAGATCCACTCGGCAATCTCTTGGGCAGTGGCCCAGCGCCTAAGCGGCGTGAGCTCCATAATCTGGCTCCACAGGTGTTCGTCTTCCATCACGCAACGGTTGAGCGGCGTGATAACGCCACCCGGGTCCACACTGTTGGCGATAGCCTGCGGCGCCAGACGGTTTGCAAGGTTCTTGGTGTAGGCGATAACGCCGCCCTTGCTGGCAGCATAGGCGGGAAACTCCGATCCCGTATGCCCACTCGCGGACCCCACATTGACCACGGATTTGATAGTCGGCGCCGGCTTGGCGGCAAGCCCCTCCCCCACAAAGGCGTAGCACTCGGTCACGTTGATGGTGCCACACAGGTTGGCGGCGATATCATCGGCCGAATCCTGCGTACCGGCAACGTTCACGATCACTTGGGGTTCAAGGTCGCCTGGAAACGAGCCCGGCTCGCGGACATCAACGATCAGATGGCGGTAGCGCTCGTGTTCGATCGTCGATGGCAAAAGATCAAAGCCCACAACCTCGTGGCCCTCGTCCAAAAATCGTTGCACGCATGCGGCTCCGATACCGCCCGAAGCACCCGTGATCAAAACCCGCATACTTGCTCCTTAGGCGGTTGCGTGGCGCTCGAGGTACTCGGAGCCCACATTCTCGCGCTCCCAGCCGCGCACGACCTTGTAGCCCACGGGGCTCAGGAAAACCTCGCACAGCAGCTCGGCAACAGCGCCGGTCAGCGAGCACATAAGGACCTGCACCCAGGTCCAACCAAAGAACGTGTGGCTCACCACAATGGCAAAGACCAAGTTGTCGATAAACTGGCCAACACCCGTGGACACATAGGAGCGGAAGGCGAAGCTCGCAAAGTTATTCTTTTTGAGCATGCGGCCGAGCGACTGGTTGAGCGTGGAGTTAACCACGGCAGAAACGAGCATTGCCAGCGAAGAGCCCAGCACCACGTACCAGGTGCCGCCGATGGTGGCGTTAAGGGCGGTGTTGACCTCGATCATGCCGGTGTCGTAGTAGGCGCCCCACATACCGGGCGTAAGCGAGCATGCCCAAAAGCACAGGCTCACGGCCAGGTTGACCAGCAGCGCGAGGATAGAGATTTTGATGGATGCCTTGGCGCCAAAGCGCTTGCAGATCATGTCCTGGCACAAAAACGAAACCCAGCTCACCACAAAGCCGCAATCGAGTGCCAGATACGGCAGGCTGATAAGCTCTTTGTTGGCCAGCAGGTTCATCATGATGACGCTCACGAAAAACAGCGAAACCGTTGCCGCGGGAATGCTCCGCAACAGGACCTTGTAGTCCTCCATGACCTTCTTGATCATTATGTACTCCTTTGGTTTTAGGTTTAACGAGCAGGATATCGGACCCGAACTGCTCGGACGCCCCGGTCTTGAGACGACGGTGGGTATGATAGCCGCTCACACGGCATCAGGCAAGCGAACGACGCGGCAGCCCCGCAGGGCCACCGCGCCGATGCGTTAAAAGGCCACGTTGCCAAACTCCGACAGGATAAGGTCGGGGTTGTGGTCAGTTGCCCAATCCACGTTCCACGGGCTCGTGAACAGCAGCAGCTTGCCGCCGCGCATGTCCTCGACGCGCAGGGTGTCGCGCGTGAGCGAAAGAGCCGGGATATCGATGGTGTCGGGGTCGTTCTGGATCCAGCGGATGTCCGTATAGGGCAGCGGCTGGCGACGAACCTCAACACGGTACTCGGCCTTGAGGCGGCGCTCGAGCACCTCAAACTGCAGCACGCCGACCACGCCCACGATGACACTCTCCATGCCGGCACCCAGCTCGCGGAAGATCTGGATAGCACCCTCCTGGGCAAGCTCCTCCATACCCTTGACGAACTGCTTGCGCTTGAGCGTATCGACCTGCGTAATGCGAGCGAACATCTCGGGGGCAAACGTCGGAATCTGCGGATACTGCACGTGGCGCTTGCCGGAGCACACGGTGTCGCCGATGCTAAAGATACCCGGGTCGAACAGGCCCACGATATCGCCCGCGTACGCCTCGTCCACGATGGCGCGGTCATCGGCCATCATCGACGTGCCCGTGGCAAGCTTAAGCTTGCGGTTGCCCTGCATGTGGAAGGCATCCATGCCGCGCTCGAACTTGCCCGAGCAAATGCGCACAAAGGCGATGCGGTCGCGGTGGTTCTTGTCCATGTTGGCCTGAATCTTAAACACAAAGCCGCTAAAGTCGTCGCGGCAGGGATCGACCGGTTCGCTGGTGAGCGTATCGGTATAGGCGCGCGGCGTCGGAGCCAGACGCAGGAACTCCTTGAGGAAGGGCTCCACGCCAAAGTTGGTGAGCGCCGAGCCAAAGAACGCCGGGCTCAGCTTGCCGCAGGCCACAGCATCCAAGTCGAGCTCGTCGCCGGCGCCATCGAGCAGCTCGATGTCGTCCATCAGGTTCTTGTGGTTTTCCTCGCCAATGAGCTCGTCCATGGAAGGATCGCCCAGCTCGGCCTCGACCTCGGCGACCTTCTTGGTGGCGTTGGCGTGGCCGTCGCCCTCAAAGGCAATGACGCGACGAGTCTGACGATCGAACACGCCGCGGAAATTGCGGCCGCTGCCGATCGGCCAGTTCATGGGATACGTATTGATGCCCAGGACGTTCTCGATCTCTTCCATGAGCTCAAACGGGTCGCGGGCCTCGTGGTCGAGCTTATTCACAAAGGTGAAGATGGGAATGTGGCGCAGCGTGCAGACCTTAAAGAGCTTTTTGGTCTGGGCCTCGACGCCCTTGGCGCCGTCGATGACCATGACCGCGGCGTCGGCGGCCATAAGGGTACGGTAGGTATCCTCCGAGAAGTCCTGGTGGCCGGGGGTATCGAGGATATTGACGCAGGCGCCGTTATAGGTGAACTGCAGCACCGAGGAGGTGACGGAGATGCCGCGCTCCTTCTCGATGTCCATCCAGTCCGAGACGGCATGCTTGGCCGAGCTCTTGCCCTTGACCGAGCCGGCAGTCTGGATGCTGCCGGTATAGAGCAGCAGCTTCTCGGTAAGCGTGGTCTTACCGGCGTCCGGGTGGCTGATGATCGCGAATGTGCGGCGCGACGAGATTTCATCCGACAGGCTTGCCATGCGGATCCTTTCTTGCATTGAGTGCATTACGTCGTTGTAACCGCACTATTGTAGCCGCGAAATCCCGCCATAGGGCACCTATCAGGACAAATTCATCAGTTGGGGCCTGGGTAGCCGGGCCAATCGGTATTTGCCTCTTGCAGAACTGTGCATAGTGTATATATACTGTGCTTACCGGTTATATACACGTGTAGCCCAACAGCTAAGGAGCCGCTGTGGACATCATTCTATCCAATTCGAGCGACAAGCCCATCTACGAGCAGATAACCTCGCAAGTCAAAGCTCAGATCTTATCGGGCACGCTCGCTGCGGGAGCCAAACTCCCCAGCATCCGTGCACTCGCGAGCGATCTTGGCGTGAGCGTCATCACCACCAAGCGCGCCTACGCCGACCTAGAGCAACTCGGGTTTATCTGCACCGTGCAGGGCAAGGGCTGTTTTGTCGCCGAGGGCAACCAGGAGCTTTTGCGCGAAAACCAGCTCTGCCATATCGAAGAGCTACTTGCGAAAGCGGCGAGCCAAGCCGAAACCCTGGGCGTCACGCGCGACAAACTGCACGAGATGCTCGACCTGGTGGCCCCCGAAACCATGCAGTAGCCATCTGCAAGAAAGGCTATACCATGCAAAACTTGCTAGAACTCAAAGGCATCTCACACACTGTAAGCGACCGCTTTTCGCTGCGCGACGTCACGCTTGCCGTGGAGCCCGGCCAGATCGTCGGCTTTGTTGGTGCCAACGGTGCCGGCAAAACAACGACGATTCGAGCCGCGCTTGGGCTTATCAAACTCGATGCCGGCGAGGTGCACCTGTTTGGGCAGCGCTGTGGCGCCGACGCACCCGGTGAAGCGCAGCGCTGCTTGCGCACCCGTGTCGGTCTCGTGCTGGACACGTGTCCTTTCCCTTCCACACTCAAGGTGGGCCAGATCGAGTCGCTCGTAGGCCCGGCGTACCCCACGTGGGGCCGCGAAACGTTCGCCGGATTCATCGACCGATTTGGCTTGGATCCCAAGGCAAAGGTCAAGGACCTCTCCCGCGGCATGGGCATGAAACTGCAACTTGCCTGCGCGCTCAGCCACCAGGCCAAGCTGCTCGTTTTGGACGAAGCCACCGCGGGCCTCGATCCCATGGCACGCGAGGAACTGCTTGATGAGCTGCTTGCCTTTGTCGCCGACGGGCAGCACAGCGTGTTGCTCTCGAGCCACATTACGTCCGACCTCGATCGCACCGCTGATCGCGTCATCTGCATCGATAACGGCTCGATTGTGTTTGACCTGCCGCGCGAGGACATTACCGACCGCGCTGGCATCGCCCACTGCACCCAATCGCAGGCTGCCGAGCTTATGGCTTGCGTCGAAGGCGCCCGTGCCGTCCACCACGCCTATAGCGTGGACGTGCTCGTGCCCAACCGTCGCGAAGCGCTCGAGGCCTTTCCCGAGATTCCCTGCGATCGGGCAACCATTGACGACTATCTACGCCTCATACTGAAAGGGTCTTCGAAATGAAACGTGCCTTTATATCCGAGCTCGCCATCGTTCGCACGCTCATCCCGAGCATCGCGGGCGTCGGCCTGTTCATATTCGTCGTATTGACCCTTGCCAACGCGACAGACGGCGATTCCGGCATGAGCGCCGGCGCCTGTGCGGCCAGCGCAATGTCGCCCATCATAATCATGAACTCACTAGCTGGCTACGATAACCAAAACGGCTGGGAACGTCATCGAGCAACGTTGCCCTTCTCGCGCAAAGACATTATTTGCGCACGCTACCTGTGCATCGTTGTCTTCTCGGTCGTCATGGCATGCGCGGCTACGCTTCTGAACATCCTCGCCCTTCCGCTCTTCGACCCCATGGGCATCCCTTCGACATGCCAGACGATCTTTGAAATCGCAACCGCCTCGGCGGCATCGATGCTCATCTCCCTCATGATGGTATTCTTGACACAGCCGCTGTTCTTTCGCTTTGGGCACATGGAGGCGCTGCGCCTTTCCCTTGCCCTGTTTGGCTGCGGCACCATGGCAATGCTGAGTTCCTCCAACCCCATCAGCAACTGGCTCATGTCGATTGCCGGGGCAAATCCCGATCCCGCCGTCCTTGGCTGTCTGTGTGCAGGAATTGCAGTACTGGCGCTCGCACTATGTGCAATCAGCTGCGCTGTCAGCACCAAGGTTTATCGAGAACGCGATCTGTAGCCACGCGAGTCTCAATCCACGAAGGACGCGATCGCCCCCCTCCCGCAAATCCGTGACAAATGGCATATCCCCGGCGTGCGTCACCGTGCTATTTGCGCAGCGGCTTGGGCAGCGGAATGCCGGCGGCGATGGCGGCGGCGATGATCATACAGACGATGCCTTTGAGCGGGAAGCACATGAGCAGCAGGCCCACGACCATGATGGGCTGGCGCATGACGGCGCCCATCGTCGATGCCGTGCAGACAGCGACGCAAAAGACCGGATCGGCGCCGGTGAGGATGGCAAGGCCATAGCCCAGGCTCACACCCGAGAAGATAACCGGGAAGAAGTGGCCGCCACGCCAACCAAGGTTGATGAGGGCGGGCGTCAGCATGGCCTTAACAAGACCGGTCACAATAAGCACGCCGGCGGGAATGGTCAGATAGGTTTCCATGAGCACGTCGGCCTGCGTCTCGCCGGCAAACATGGTGAAGGGCAGAGCCGTACCGCAGGCGGCAAGTACCAGACCGGCCAGCATGGCCTTGGCGACGGGGCGCTCCCCTATTGCATGGGCAAGCGCTTCGCTCGCGTGCTCAGAAACAAAGTACAGCCAGCCGCAGATTGTTCCGATCAGCGACAGAGGAATGAGCCAGGTAAGCTCCAGGTTGCCCACCACGGCGGCCTCGAACCTCGGCATGCCCATGCCGCCGCCCACAAGCTGGCCGAGCAGCAGGTAGGTGCCCAGACCGCCGGCAATCGCAATGCCGTAGACCACGGCCTTTTGCGCCTTGGGGAGCTTGATGGTGATCTCGCCGGACGCGGACTCATCGTCGGCGTCTTCGCCCTGGCCGTCGGTGCTACCGGCAAGCGGCGCCACAAAGCCAAAGACGGGCGCGGTAAAGAGCGCCGTCAGGGCAGCCTGGGTGCCCAGCAACGTGAGCTCCCTAAAATCGGCGCCAAAGCGACGCATGCGGTCGCCGACCCAGCTGCACAGACCGGCGATAACGCCGGTCAGGCCGGCCTCCGGTCCAATGCTTCCGCCAAACAGCAGCGGCAGCAATGCCGCGAGCGAAAGCTTGCCCAGGTTGTCGTACGGGTAGCGCCCGTCTTGCTTAACCTTAGCCATCACCTGGTTGAGGTCATCGGTCTTGGTGCCTGTCATCTTTTCGTACAGACCGATTAACAGGCCGCCCAGCAGGCAGACAAAAAACGGGTACGGCAGAAAGCCAAACGGGCCGCTGGCAAGCTCGGGCGAAGCGACGCCCAGCGCGTGTGGAATCTCGGTCCATAGATAGTCGATACCGTGCTCCATCGCAAAAAAGAACAGCCAGACCGCGGCACCTGCGAACGCACCGGTCACGGCAACGCTAACTAAAAACAGCGCGCGGTTTGTGGGTTTGGCAAGGTTATCCATCGGGTCCTCCCGCGATCAAAGTCGACATAGATACGTTTTATTGTAGAGCGAGCGTTGTCCGAACGAGCCAACCATCTGCGCCGCAAACGGCACCATTGGGAGTCATAGTGGGGCAGGCTCAAGACTTATCCGTTGATAATCGAGGCAATCTCGCGCAAATCGTCGGCAAAGTAGATGCCGAGTTGGCGCTTCGAGCTCGAAAGCCCCTTATCAATCATGTGCCCGAGCAGGGCTTTGAGGTCGTTGTAGTACCCATCCAGGTTGTACAGAATGCACGGCGCACTCAGATGCCCCAACGACACGGCGGATATGACCTCGGCAATCTCCTCGAGCGTGCCCGTGCCGCCCGGAAATGCGATGAACGCATCGCCGAGCTCGATCATCTTGGCTTTGCGCTCGGCCATGTCGCTCGTCACGATAAGGTCGTCAATACCGTCGTGTTGAAACTCTGCCTCGATAAAAAAGCTCGGCTCAACGCCCGTCACATGCCCGCCGGCATCGAGCACGCTATCGGCAAGCGCGCCCATCAGGCCCGACTTGGAGCCGCCGTATACCAGCGCGTGGCCATTGGAGCCAATCCACGTGCCGAGCTCTCGCACTGCAGGCAGAAACGCCGGGTCGTTGCCGACGCTCGCGCCCAGGTACACCGTGATGTTCATATGCAATCCCCCTCGTCGTGACGCGCGGCACCCGTTCTATCGTTGCCGGCGACGGTACTCGCGCACGCGGCGCGACAAATCGGCGAGCTCATCGCGGTCGAGTTCTTCCAAATGCTCCAGATCATCCATAAAGCGCGCCATGGTGTCCTTTTGACGCATCTTGATAAGCGTATTGCAGTAGTTCACCGCCACGCCCGTAAGCATGGCGATATAGAAGATACTGATGACGCTTAGGATAACGGTAATGCCGCGGGCAACCGGCGTTTCGGCGGGGATATCGCCAAAGCCGATCGTCGAGACCGTCTCAAAGCTAAACCAAAGTCCATCGCCAAACGTGAGGGTCGTGGGCTCGGACAGCCAGACGGCCGTCGAGCACAGCAGATAGAAGATAAGAAACAGGCCCGTGATGCGCGCAAAGCCAGCCTGTCGCAGTACGTCGGCAAGCGTCCTCAACCTGTTCATCGCGACCCCTTTCCCAGACGCCCAATCTCGTTCGCTCGGTATTGTCCCACAACCGGCAGTTAGGGACGTTCCTTTTGTGCCGGCAGAAAGGGACTGTCCCCAACTGCCGGGCGGGAGCGTTTAGCGGTGCAGCTGCCGACTGGGCAGGCTGAGCTGGTATCCTTATGCGGTAATGTCTCGATTCGTTAGGATTGCACGTGAGAGCTGCCACTGTCCTTCGTTCAGTTATATATCGCGCCCTGACCATTGTGCTTGCCGCGCTTGCCGTGCTGAGTTCTATCGCGCCTGTCCAGGCTTTTGCCGATGACTCTAGTCAGCAAGTCAAGACGGTCCGCGTTGGTTGGCTCGTCAGCAACGAGGGCTTCCAAGACGGCACCCCCGGCGAGCGTCTCTCGGGATGGGGTTACGAGTACCTCCAGACCCTGTCATACTACACGCCCGGCTGGCGGTACGAATACGTCTCCGGCACCTTCACCGAGCTTATGGACATGCTCGAGGCGGGCGAGATCGACCTCATGCCCAACATCTCCTACTCCGAGGAACGCGCCCAAAAGCTGCTCTTTTCCTCGAACCCCGAGGGCACCGAGCGCTACTACATCTACGCCAGGCCCGACCGTGACGACCTCGCAAAGGGTGACCCTCAAGCACTTCAAGGTCTCACTATCGGCTGCAACCGCGGTGTTATGCAAACCCTCGTCGGCCAGCAGTGGCTCGCCAACGAAGGCATTACCTGCACCTATAAAGAAATCGACACTGGCGGTGCCCTCTTTGACGCACTCGCAAACAACGAGGTCGACGCCATCATCATGAACGACACGATCTCGTCGCCCAGTGCCTCCCCCATGTTCTACATTGGTTCGAACGACTACTACCTTGCCGTCCCCAAAAGTCGTTCCGACCTGATGAACGACATCAATGCTGCCATGACGGCAATCGCCCGCGTCAACCCACGCTATAACGACGAAGTCAAATCTAACTACTCGACCCAAAACAGCGGTTCATCATCGCTCAACAGCCCCGAACGCTCCTGGCTCAAAGCAAATGGCAACACCATCACGCTCGGCTACATTACGGGCAAACTCCCCTACTGCAACGAAGACGAAGACGGCGAAATGGAAGGCTCGCTCGCATCGCTTGCAACGACGCTGCACGATCAATTTGGCATTACGGTCAAAACCGTCGCCTTTGATAGCTACAAGATGATGTCGAAGGCCCTGTCAAAGGGAAGCATAGACGTTGCGCTGCCAATATACCGAGATTACTGGTTTGCCGAGCAATCGGGCGTTGTGCAGTCGGTATCGTTGGGGACTATATCCCTCACCGCCATCCACACCGGAAGCAACCTGAACAAAGACCTTCAGAACATCGCCTGCACCAAATCATCGATTATCAACCGAAATGTACTTGAAAGTCTGTTCCCCACAGCGACCGTGACCGAATACCAATCCGACGATGAAGCGTTCGACGCCCTCAGGAAGGGAACGGCGCACTGCATCGTCGCTCCCAGTTCACGCGTAAAAACCATCGGTGACCGTTATGATCTCGAGGACTGCGAGACGGCCGAACTCCCTGACACCCGTGAGCTCTCGTGCTGGATTTCGCGCGGAAAACCCGAGCTGTCGGGAATCATCAACAAGGGCATCATCAATGCCGGAGAATCGCTCTCCGCAAGCAATTACTCCTCAACGTCGTACACGGCGCAAGAATCGGACACGTTCCAGTTTCTCCACCGCAACCGCACCGCCATTGCAGCTACCCTCATCGGTATGTTGTCGGTCGGCATCGTCCTGCTCATCTGGGCGCTCGTGCGCGCTCGAACCGAGCGCAAAAAAGCCGATGCTGCCAACGCTGCTAAGACGGCATTCCTCACGCGCATGAGCCACGACATCCGTACGCCGCTCAACGGTATCCTGGGCCTTATCGAGATCGAGGAATTGAAGGAAGGCGATATGCAAGTCGCCCGCGAGAGCCGTGCCAAGGCGCGCGTTGCCGCCAATCACCTGCTCTCGCTGATCAACGACATCCTCGAGATGGGAAAAATCGAAGACCGCAAGCTAACACTGGAACATGCGCCTTTTAACCTCAAAGAGCTTTGTGACGATACGCTGGTGCTGTGCAAGCTCCGCGCGTCCAGTAACGGCATCACCATGCAGGACAATAGTCTGCCATACGCCACGGGGCCATACATGGTCGGCAGTCCCATCCATATCCGACAGATCATGATCAACCTGTTAGACAACAGCATTAAGTACAACAGGCACGGCGGCTCCGTCACCTTTAGCTCAAAGACCAAGCCACTCGATAACGGGCGCGCGCTCTTTTGCTTTAGCGTTTCGGATACCGGCATTGGCATGGCTCCCGAGTTTTTAAAGCATATCTATGAGCCGTTTGCCCAAGAAGGTGACGATGCGCGCAGCAAGTTCCAAGGAACCGGCATGGGCATGCCAATCGTCAAGTCGCTTATTGAACTGATGGGCGGCACCATCGAAGTCACCAGCGAACTCCATGTGGGCACCACGTTCTACGTGGAAATTCCGCTCGATATCGACAAGAACCCCCAGACGCGGGCGAATACGGTCGAGAGGGCGCTCGACTGCTCGCTCGCCGACATGAACGTGCTGCTCGCCGAAGACAACGAATTGAATGCCGAGATTGCCCAGACGCTGCTAGAATCCGAGGGCGTCGTGGTCACCCGCGCCGCCAACGGCAACGAAGTCGTCGATCTGTACCTATCGCATCCCGCCGGCAGCTTCGATGCGATCCTGATGGACATTATGATGCCGGACATGGACGGCTACGAGGCAACCCGCGCGATTCGTCTGAGCGAGAAGGTCGATGCAGCCGATATCCCCATCATCGCGCTCACCGCCAACGCCTTTGCCGAGGACGCCAAGGCGGCACACGACGCCGGCATGAACGCCCATCTGTCCAAACCGCTCGACTTTAACAAGCTCAAAAACATACTCGCCCGCATCAAGAAAAACGGAGCTGTTTCGCTATAGTTTGTGCTCAACAACCATACGCAGCAGAAAGGACGCCAACGATGTTTAGGCCCTTACGTCGAAAGAAACGCGCCATCACTGACGAGGAAGCGCGCGAACTGCTCGCTACCTGCAAGCGCGGCGTCTTTGCCGTCAACGGCGACGATGGCTACCCGTACGCCATTCCCGTCAACTACTTCTTTGACGCCGAGCACGACAAGATTTATTTCCATGGCGCCAAAGCCGGCCACAAGGTCGACGCACTCAAGCGCGATGACAAGGTCTGCTTTACCGTTTACGGCAACGAGTGGCACAAGGACGGTGACTGGGCTCCCTACGTTATGAGTACCGTGGTCTTTGGCCGCTGTCGCCTGGCGAACGACACTCCCGCGTTTATCGAAGACAAAGTCCGCCAGCTCGCCCTTAAGTACTACCCTTCTGCCGAAGAAGTCGAAGAGGAAATCGCCAAGGACATTAAGGGCGTCCAGCTCTACGAGATTACGATTGAGCATCTTTGCGGCAAGCAGATTCAAGAAAAGTAAGCCCCTCAGCAGGCCTCATCAATAATAATATGGCCCGGTTCCAACCCACCTTGGAACCGGGCCATATTGTTATAAAGCGTCGGCGGCGATGTGCGCCAGCGCCTCGACGAGCTCTTGCGAGCTCACAGGCTTGCTCAGGTGCGCGTCCATGCCTGCCTCACGCGAAAGTCTGCGGTCGTCGGCAAAGGCGTTGGCGCTCACAGCGATAATCGGCGTGGTCACGGCATCCTCGCGATCGAGTGCTCGAATCCGACGCGTGGCCTCAAGGCCATCGATACCAGGCATCATGATGTCCATCAACACCACGTCATACTCGTGCGGTGCGCTCGCGGCAAACGCCTCAACGGCAGACTCGCCATCCTTAGCATGCGTCACGACGGCACCGGCACGGCTGAGCGTAAACTGCGCGATCTCGGCATTCAGATCGTTATCCTCTACGAGCAAAACGCGCAGGCCCTGGAGCGCATCGCCATCGCCCGCATCTACGCGAACTGCCTGAGGAATCTCGGAGCGCTTACATTTCTCAAACGGCAGGCGGATGGTAAAAGTCGTCCGCTGCCCCAAGACGCTCGTAAAGCTCATGGTTCCGCCCATAAGCTCGACCAACTGTTTTGCGATAGGCGCGCCCAGGCCAGTTCCCGATGAAGCGCCTTCCACCTGTTGCTCCTCGCGGCAAAAAGGCTCGTAGAGGTGCTGTTGGAACTCCTCGCTCATGCCAATACCGTTGTCGGCGATCGTGTATTCATAGACGGGGACGCCATCCGCTGGCTCCACCTCGCGGCACACCAGGCGAACATAGCCGCCCTGGCGGTTGTACTTGACGGCATTGCCGGCAATATTGAGCAACAAACGCTTGAGGTGCGTCACGCTCACCCGTGCATAGGGATGATCAAGCGCCTGCTGGTCGCAGATAATTGTCACCAGACGCTCCTCGGCCTGGCGCTCCAAAATATCGCGCACTTCACAGTTGAGGGCCACCAAATTTATGGGTACGAGGTTCAGGTCGATCTGTCCGCTCTCCAGGCGGCTCATATCGAGTGCCTCGTTGGCAAGGTCGAGCAGCAGTCCCGATGCCGTCCAGATCTTTGAGCGGCACTCGGTCTGCTTTTGCAGATCGTCCGCATTGGCATCGCCAACCTCGACCATGCCGCGAATGCCGTTGATGGGCGTGCGCAGATCGTGGCTCATGCGACGCAGAAACTCCGTCTTTGCCGAGTTGGCAGACGAGGCCTCACGCGCCGCCTTTGCCAGCTTGTCGCCATAGTCGCGCTCCTGCTGCAGCAAGTCCGTCAAACGTCGACGATCAGCGCGGCGACGCACCGTCACAACAACGGCTATAACACCGCCGTAGAGCACCAGCACGCCGGCGGCAACAGCCGCGGCGACCTCAAAGTAGCGCTGCGCCGAGGCATAGGTGTACACATAGAATTTGTGCGCTTTTCCAAATGTGCCCAAATACCACTCGCCGTCGGCGTTAACCAATCTGACCTTACCAGCCAGGCATCGATCCTTAATACCGTCGACAATGAAGACATCCGTCGCAGGCAGATCGAACACGCCCAATACGGTGGGTTCAACGGCATTGGTCGCAACGACCTTGCCGTCGCTTTCGATCACGATATTGCCGCTATCGATGGTTTCATAGCCATCAAGCAAGCTCTGCAGTTTGAGCGTATTGCTTGCAACTGCCTTCGCGCTCTGATGCCTTACTGCGACAACGATGCCCTCGTCATCCTGCCGGGTTACGCAGCCAATGTCTGCGACCGAATCATCCGCAAGCGTGATGCGGGCGGTATAGGACTTAAGCGGATGGGCTGCCACCTCCAGCACGGGTGATTCTTTGAGATACGTAGCGAGCGACCCGTAGTCCACATCGCCCGTCGAGGACTCGGACACCAAATTGCCCGATGCGTCCGTCACGATCAGCGCGCTCACGTTGAACTGGTCGGCGTATTGCTCCAGCATGGCGTTATCCACCGAACCGTCGCGCTCCATATCGCGGGCAGCCTCTCCGGCGATTTCCATAACGCGTATCAGGTTTTTGGTCGTATAGGCGCTGTTGAATGCATCGTAGGAAAGGCTCTGCGTCGCCACGTAATCGACAACGTCGGCAAAGCGCTGCTCGGCTTGGGCCGTCGTGTAATCGTAGCTCATCATGCCGGCAACAACCGAGAGCGCTATCCCCAGCAGAGCGACAAGGAGCCATGCCCCTGTCGAACGATTGTCCCGCTCCTGAGCGGCGTGGTCGGGCGCATCGATCATGACAGGCCCTCCATATTCAAAAATGGCGAAGGGTCATCGAAGTACTTTGACGCCAGGCGTTCCATGGTGCCATCGGCAAGCATTTCTTGGTAGGCATGAGTGAGCTTGACGTCGATGCCACGCGTATCGTTGATATCGAAAGCGGTGCCCAAACCGACCTCTAGCAGCGGCTCATCCAAAATGCGATATGCCACACCATAGTCTTTTTCGTAGGTGAGGAACGAGGACTCATGCGCGGCGATAGCGTCGACCAGGCCCTCGACGAGCGCCGGGTTCAGGTATGAACCGTCCGAAAAGCTGTAGAGTTCCTTGATCTGCGGAACGTTTTCATTTATGCGATTGAGCAAAATGTCCTCGGGCTTGGTGGTGGACTGAACCGCCACGA
This sequence comes from uncultured Collinsella sp., assembly GCA_900550785.1. Classification (GTDB taxonomy): domain Bacteria; phylum Actinomycetota; class Coriobacteriia; order Coriobacteriales; family Coriobacteriaceae; genus Collinsella. Next base: position 19,297 of record URTL01000002.1, read on the forward strand.
TCTTATCCTCAAGATCGGCAAGCGTGTAGATATCGCTCTGGGGATCGACCGCGACCACCTGGCGGCTCGCAAGGTACGGGCCGGCCCAACGATATTCGTTTTCGCGACCCGTCATACTAAAGCTGCCCATGACACAATCGAGTTCGCCGCTCGCCAGCAGCTCCTTCTTCTTTTCCCAGTCGATCAGCTGGTATTTTGGCTTGTAACCAATGCGAGTCAAAGCCTCGGTCAATATCTCGACATCCAGGCCAACGATATCGCCGTACTCGTCGGTATACACAAACGGTGGATAGAGGTCGCTGCCGACGTTGAGCGTCTTAAGGTTGTCGTCTTTGGCCTGCGAGGCATCCAGGCCTTCTAATGCAGACGTCGAGGCTCTGCCATTCGACCCGGAACAGCCGGCTATCGCTACGACAAAGGCGCACGCTACCGCAAGCGCAACAAACAACGAAATGGCAACCGAGCGACGGGACCTTTTCATCGAGCTCCATACGATCCTGTTTACAGACTGAAATGGTAAAAAATAATAGCAAACAAAACCACACGAGTGCCCAATGGCTACAGACGTTTTACCATGTGGGGCCTTCCAGCCGACTTGGCAGAAGGCCCCGCATGCAGCGCTCACTTACCGTGCATTAAAAACGTAGCGGTCCAGGCGGTCGCACGCTTCCTTTACGCGCGAAAGCGGCAGCGCCAGATTCACGCGAATGTGGCAGGGCCCGTGGAACGGGCGGCCGTCCTGATATCCCACGCCCACGCGCGCCCCCTCGTCGAGCAGCCACTGAATATCGCGGCCATGCTCGCGACACCACTCGGTGCAGTCCAGAAACACCATGTACGTGCCCTGCGGACGCGAATAGGACACGCCCTCAAAATGCCCGTCCACGTAATCGCAGAAGTACTCGATATTGCCGGCAAGCACCTGGTTGAGCTCGTCCACCCACTCGTAGCCCTGCGGCTGGTAGGCACCGATAAGCGCATGCATGGAGAGGACATTCATCTCGTTGTAGTGGGTCTTGTTGGACACGGCGCAGATGCGGTCACGCAGCGTCTCGTTGTAGACAATGTGGTAGCTGCCGACAAGGCCCGCCAGGTTAAACGTCTTGCTCGGCGCATAGAGGGCAACCGTGCGCATGCGGGCATCCTCGCTCACCGACTGCGTCGGGATGTGCTTGTGCCCCGGCAGGATGATATCGGACCAAATCTCGTCCGAGATCACCACGCAATCGTGCTGGCGATAGATGTCCATGGCGCGCTCGATTTCGTCGCGCTCCCATACGCGGCCGCAGGGATTGTGCGGCGAGCAGAACACCGCGGCATGGATGTGGTTTTGGGCGAGTTTGCACTCCATGTCCTCAAAGTCCATGCGCCACACGCCCTGATCGTCGAGCTTAAGCGGGCTATGGACAATACGATAGCCCGCGGCCTCAATGGACTTGGTAAAGCCGATGTAGGTGGGGCTGTGGACCAGCACCGCATCGCCCGGCTGGACATACGCGCGCAGCGTCGACACGACACCGCCCAGCACGCCGTTTTCGTAACCGATATGCTCAAGTGCCAGGCCCTCGACGCCATTGCGGCGGCTCTGCCATTCGATGATGCGGTCGAAATACTCGGAGCGCGGATTGAAATAGCCAAACATGGGGTGCTGGGCGCGCTGAATGATGTGTTCCTGGACCGTGGGCACCGTGGCAAAGTTCATGTCGGCCACCCACATGGGAATGCGGTCGAAGCCCTCGTCGGGTGCGTTCGGGGCCATACCGGGGATCTCACCCCAAGAGTCAACGGCGATGGCGTCCATGCCGTGGCGGTCGATGATTGAAGTGAAGTCGTATTTCATGCTGGACTCCCGTGCAAAGTTGATTGTTTTGGTAGGCGTTATTGTCCACCAGCGTGGGCGGTTTTGGCGCGGGGTTTGGCGCTTAATTTGACGGGTGCGGACGAATGGCTGGTTAGTCTTGCGCGTCGTTGACGGCAACTACGGTTAGCTGGGTTTCATCGACCGTAAACGATATGTCGAGCCCGGCGTAAGCCAGATGATAGACGCGGTGTGGCTCGTGCTTGCTGCCCGCGCGGCGCGGGTCTTGGCGAAGGACCTCGACCAAGCCGAGGAGCTTTGCGGGCGGGACCATATCCTGCAGTGCTTGCGGAAACTCAACATCGAGCTCTTGCCACGAAGCATCCTCGATCCAGCCTCCGGTCGCATCCGGGTGGCAGTCCGCAAACGGAATGTAGGGCTTGATGTCGTAGATGGGCGTACCGTCGCGCAGGTCGGCCCCCAACACATGGATGATGGGGCCATCGTCGGTGAGCTCGACACGATCAAGCTTGACGCAGGTGAGCCCGATGGGATTAGGGCGAAACGGACTGCGCGTGGCAAACACTCCCACACGTTCGGCTCCGCCCAGACGCGGCGGGCGCACGGTTTTCGACCATTTTGCGTTGGTGCCGGACCTGTCCTGCGTTTTAGCGTCGACGGCAATATCCTTAGCCGTGCCGCCGGGCGTTCCGTTTTCGAAGCGCCACAGCAGCCACAGGTGAGAGAAGGAGTCCAGGCCCTCAACCGCTGCATTGGAGGCAAATTCCGGCTCAAAAACGATGTGCCCCTGCAGATGGGGCGCCAAAAAGCTGTTGCGCGGAATGCCGAACTTCTGCGGCAGGTCGGTATGTATGCGTGCGATAGGTTCCATGCCGGTCATTGTACGGCATGGAGGCGTGGGGCGTTGCGCGCAATTCTTCGCCGCGGTCCCCCGTCGTGCAACCAACGGTTGCTTGGAAGGGCGCCTGCCGCCGCGTATGCTTAAGCCATCAACCAGCAGAAAGGAGCCGCTATGGCCTTTGCAGAAAAGCTCATTGCTGTCCGTCGCGCCCATCACCTTACCCAAGAGCAGCTTGCCGCTAAGCTCTTCGTCACACGCCAGGCCATCAGCCGGTGGGAGCGCGGCGAGGTCACACCGGGCATCGACATGATGAAGCTCATCGCCGCCGTAACCGGAGAACCGCTGTCCCACCTGCTCGAAATGCCTGAGCACTATTGCCAGAGCTGCGGCATGATACTCACGCCCGACGACTGCGGCACCGATGCCACGGGCACCGCGACCGATCATTACTGCAAGTGGTGCTACGACCACGGCAAGTACACCTATGACACCACCATGGAGGCAATGATTGAGGATTGTGCCCCGCGCCTGGCACAAAACACCGGCATGTCGCTCGACGAAGCCGTCTCGCTCATGGGCGCCGTCCTGCCGCAACTGGAGCGCTGGCGCACCGTGCAGGAAAACGAGGCGCGCTACGGTGCCGAGGCGCGGGCGCGCTACGGCGATGAGGCTATCGATGCAGCAAACGAAGCGTTGCTGGACATGGACCCCGAGACATGGAACGACATGAAGGAACTTGAACGCGCTATTCTGGGCCAGCTCTCAATTGCCATGGGCATTGGCGACCCAGAGAGCAACGAGGCTCGTAAGCTTGTCGCGATGCATCGTCGCTGGATTGCTCTCAACTGGGGATGCGAGCCCCAAGACGAGGCGTACCTGGGCCTCGCCCACGGTTATCTTGCCGACCAGCGCTTTGTTGACTACTACGACAAGCCCTGCGCCACCGGAGCCACGGCGTTTCTGGTCCAGGCCATCGAGTCTTCGTTGACGCGCGCATAGACCGCGGCGGCTTTGGGTATTTCAATCAAAACCTCAACCGATTGGAGACCTATGGCTACTAATCACGAGCTCGCGCTGTACGTTATGGCCGGCTGCCCGTATTGCATAAAGGTCAAGCGATTCCTTGCCGATAACGGTGTGACCATCCCCGAGCGCAATATCTCGATCGACGGCGATGCTGAGCAGGCACTCATCGCCGTCGGCGGAAAACGCCAGGTTCCCTGCTTGTTCATCGACGGCAAGCCGCTCTACGAGTCAAGCGACATCATCGCATGGGTGCAGGAAAACCTGCTCTAGTGCAACATAGTCATTGGGGACGTTCATAAATGACTAGTCGTTTAAGAACGTCCCCAACGACTAACTAGTCGTTGAAGCGAGCTGTGGGTGCAAGCGGCTGTTCGCGAAAGACGCGCTCGACGGCAGCGCGGTATTCGTCGACCTTTTTGGTCTTGCGTACGATCTTGTGGACGGTAGCGGGATCAGCGAAAGCGCACTTGGCGTAGAACCACCACTCCTTCATGCGGAAGACCGCATTGCCGCCAATCTCTTCTGCATATGCCGCAAACAGCGTGTCGTGGAAGCGCTGCAGCTCAGCAGCCGTTGCAGCAGGGCCGCCCTTGACCATGCGAGCCAGAGCGGGGTTCGCGAGCAGGCCACGCCCCAGCATTACATGGCGCGTGCCGGGATAGGCCTCCACCAGCGCGTCCATATCCTCAAGATCAAAAATGTCACCGTTATAGGCCACGGGGAACGGCACACGCTCCAGCGTCTCGCCATAAAACTCTTTGCGCGGCGAACCCGTATAGCGGTCCTTTTGCACGCGCGGATGCACAATGAGCTCTGCCAACGGCATGCGGCAATACAGATCGAGCACGCGCTCGTATTCGTCGTCATTCTCCAGCCCCAGCCTGGTCTTTACCGACACCGGCAACGGCGACCGCTCGCACGCATCACTTAAGAACGCCTCGAGCTCGTCGAGATTGCGCAAGAAACCCGAGCCCTTGCCCTTGGCGACAACCGTTCCCGAAGGGCAACCCAGGTTGAGATTGACCTCGCGGTAGCCCATGTCGGCGAGCACCTGTGCCGCCCACACAAACTCGTCCGCGTTCTTGGACATCAGCTGAGGCACCACGTTGAGCCCCTGGTTATTGGCAGGATCGATCTCCTTAAACGCCTTGCCGCCAAAGCGGTTTCCCACCCGCGGCGGCGGCAAAAACGGCGTGTAATAGCAATCGAGCGCACCGAAGCACTCCGCATGCACGCGACGGAACACATGCCCGGTAATCCCCTCCATAGGGGCAAGCGAAAGAATCATCTACTCTTCTCTCATATCAACGAACGTGACAAAGGGGCCGTCCCTTTGTCACATTATTCGGAGCGCAGGGCCTCCACGGGATCCTTCCTGGACGCGCTACGGGCCGGCAGCAGGCCAGCGACAACCGTCAGCAGCACCGAAATTGCAATGAGCACCAGCGCATCCTGCACGGGCAGGCTCATCAGATTGGGTACCTGTTTGGCAGTAAGCGCCCAGGTATTAACCGGGAAGCTCACGGCCACCACGACGACAATGGCAAAGACGCCGGCAATGAGGCCCTCGATAAAGGTCTCGGCATTGAATACGTTGGCCACGTTACGCTTCGACGCGCCGATCGCACGCAGGATGCCAATCTCCTTTTTGCGTTCCAGCACGCTGATGTAGGTGATGATGCCGATCATGATGGAGCTCACCACCAGGCTGATACTCACAAATGCGATGAGCACCAAGCTGATGGTGTTCACGATGTCGGTCACCGAGCCCATGATGATGCCCATGTAGTCGGTGTACGAGATTGTCTGCTCATCGTGGCCAGAGGCTTTGACCTGCTTGTTGTACGCGTCGATGTGGTCGAGCACGCGCTCCTTGGCCTCAAAGTCGCGCGGGAAAATCTTGACCGAGATGGGGTCTGCCTCGTCCGCATAGCCCAACGTGGTCAGATTGTTGTCGTAGGTGAGCTTCGACGCCTTGGCATAGCTCATCATGAGCGAACTCAGGTCCTCAGCGTCCATGTTGAAGTGGATGGCACGAGCAAAGGCGCTCGCATCCACACGCATAGCGCTCGCCAAGTTGGCAAAACTCGATGACATCTGCGTCGCCATCTGGCCCATGAGCCCTGCCGCGCCCGCCTTGAGCTGGGACGATACCGTCGACGCTATCTGCTCGTTGATTGCCCTCATCACCTGATCCATAGCCTGCTGCAGATACGGAGCCAGCTGCTTTTGCACATAGTCGGCCATCGCCTGCTGCAGGCGCTCGGCCAGGGCATCGCCGCCGAGTGCCTTGAGCTGGGCCAGGATTTGCTGGGCTGCGGCATCATTCTCAAGATACGCCGAGAATGCGGAAGCAAGCTTTGACGCGTCCTTAAGATCTTCGGGTGTCAGCGCCCTAAACTGATCAGACTGCAAAAAGCCCTCAAACAGTTGGTTGGCAAGCATTCCCACCTGTTGCATTTGCTCGGGCGTGAGCTCCAGACCGTCAAAGATGCCCGAGAAATCTGGGGACGGTGCTTCTGCCATGATGTCACTGAAGTCGATGTCCTTGCCCACGCCCGAAAGGTCAATATCCAACCCGGACAAGTCAATACCAGAAAGGTCGATACCGCCGGCCGCACCCGAAAGCGCAGATGTATCGAACGAAAATGCACTCTTGAGCGCCGCCTCGTCCACACTGAACATGCTGCCCAGATCCACGCCTTGCTTGGCCTCGCCCTGCAGTTCATCGAAAGACTTGCCCGTAAAGACATCTGTCTCGGGGTGAGCAAGCTGCTCCTGCACAATCTGCGAATTTGCGGCGCGTTCCATAAGCTGACGAGTCAGTGCATGCGTATAGGCAATGCCCGGGGTCAATGCGCTCGCGTTGGCCGTCTCATTAGGTCGCACCACGCCCACAATGCGCACGTCAATACCGTCGGCAACCTTGGCCGTCATAAAGTCGGCATCGTCAGACATGTCAGCCCACATGCCGGTCTCTTCGTTTTTGCGATACGCATCGGCCGGCGACAGCACCTTAAACGTCGTGGACAGCGCGTCGTCGTAGGTAAAGTCGGTGCCGGTCTCGGGCGTTTCGATCTTACCGTCGGCCGTCATAGCGCTGTTTACCAGATCGTTGAGCTCATCGATATCCAGCGCACCGATGCTGTAGAGCGTATAGTCGCCCACCGTGCCACGACTCGAAAGCACCATCACGGCTTCGTTGGCAGACGTGGGCCAATGACCGGCGACGACATCGTACTGGCTGTCGAGCAGACTCTGGTCGTCGATCATCTCGTTAAAGACCGAGGTTCCCATGGATTCCATGCTCACCGTTGCCGCCGAGCTCGCGCCTCCGCTCATGGCCTCGGTCATGGCGTTGGGCACCAGCCGGACAGGCTTCTCATCGCCCTTGCCGGCACGATAGACAACCGGCGATACACCGTAGCCGTACTGAATGGCGTTGACCTCTTTGTCGATGCCGTCGCCACCGGCATCGAGCCATGCCTTAAAGCTCGTCATGTCGTTGGACTTAACGCTCGCAAACATATCCTTTACAGCCGTGACCACGGGAATCTTATCGGTTCCCTGAGCCTTGCCGCCGGCACTGTCGTCGGACGAATCCACGTTTTCAGACGAGCCATCATCCGTAGCCCCCTGTCCGCCCATCATGGACGACAGGTCGTAATCCTGCTTGGAAATGGTGAGTGGGTAGCTCGAGAGCGTATCCTCCTCGACCTTTTTGATGTAGCCGTTTACGCCGTTGGACAGCGCCAGAATCGCCGCGATACCGATAATGCCAATCGAGCCCGCAAAGGCCGTCATGGCCGTGCGGCCCTTCTTGGTCATGAGGTTTCGGGCAGAAAGCCCCAGCGCCGTCACAAAGCTCATCGAGGTTTTGCGCGTAGGCTTGGCCTCGCGGCGCGTGGCGTCAGCGACATCGAAAGGATCGGAATCATCGGTGATCTTGCCGTCCGCCAGGTTGACGATGCGCGTGGCGTATTGGTATGCCAGGTCGGGATTGTGCGTGACCATGATGACCAGACGGTCGCGCGCAACTTCTTTGAGCAAATCCATAACCTGCACGGATGTCGTTGAATCCAAAGCGCCAGTCGGCTCGTCGGCAAGGACGATCTCAGGGTCATTGATCAGGGCGCGGGCAATGGCCACGCGCTGCATCTGCCCGCCCGATAGCTGGCTCGGGCGCTTGTTAACGTGCTCGCCCAAGCCGACTTTCTCCAACGCCTCGCGCGCACGCTGGCGACGCTCGGCATGCCCCACGCCCGTGAGCGTGAGCGCCAGCTCCACGTTTTCCAAAATGGTCTGATGCGGAATGAGGTTATAGCTTTGGAACACAAAGCCGATGCGGTTGTTGCGGTAGGCATCCCAATCGCGATCGTGAAAGTCTTTGGTCGAAATACCGTCGATCAGCAGGTCGCCAGAATCGAAATGATCGAGCCCACCGATAACGTTGAGCATCGTAGTTTTGCCCGACCCCGAAGGTCCCAGAATGGCCACGAACTCGTTATCGCGAAAAGACAGGCTCACGCTGTCGAGCGCTACCTGCGTAAACGACTGCGTAACGTACCTTTTGCAAATACCTTTGAGCTCCAGCATGGACGGCAACCTCTCCTGCGCAGGCACCCTGCCCGCTCTCCTCCGCCGTTCGTATTCGACGCTTTTGTCCTACTCTATCCCCATTTTTTGCCGACGCCAGTGAGGAATGTAACAAACCGCGCCAAAAAACGAACGGGACGGCGCCCAAAAGAAGAGGTCCCGAGCGGGACCTCTATATGGTGGAGCTTATCTTGAAAGGCAGCAGACTACTTCGCACAGCGACACACGATCCTCGCTATGCTTTACGCGGTTTTTACTGCTCGCTATTCGCAATCGCCTGGTCGATAAGCTTGTCGAGTGCTGCGCGCTGCTCGGCGGAGCTGATGGCTCCCACGATTGGATCCCCTACGATGTTGCCATTCTGATCGATGACATACGTTGTCGGGAACGAGAACAAATTTGACGTAAACTTACCGGCCTCGCTATCCGACTTGAACCAGATGTTCTTATATGTCACGCCCTTCTTGCTCAGCACGTCCTTGGCATCTGCAATCTCGCCCTTGTTGCCATCGAGCGTAAAGGAATTGACGCCCACGACCTGGCCGCCCTTCTTGGCAAGCTCCTGATTCAGGTCCTCAAGGTCGCTCAACTCACCCACGCACGGTTTGCAAGTGGTGAACCAGAAGTTCATGACGGTGACCTTGTTCTTAGAGAACAGCTCGTCGCTGTTCACGTCGTTGCCATCCAGGTCCTTGCCCGTAAAGCTGGGGAACTTCGTCGCCTCGCTCGAAGCATTGGCACCAGCCGTCATGCCAGCGGCCGAAGCGTCGACGCTCTCGCCTGCACTCGGCGTGCTTCCACAGCCGGGGAACTCCTTCTCCAGGCTCTCGAGCTTGTCCTCGATCTCCTTGATCTGCTGTGCACCGGCCTTGAGTGTCTTAAGCTCATCCGCCGTGAACTCATCCTTGGCGCCGTCGATGGTCTTGAGCAGGAAATCGCCGTAATTGCTGCCGTCCTCAATCATTGCCGAGTCTTTATTTGCCGCATTGAATACCTTTTCCCACAGCGCGTTATCACTCGAAAAGATCTCGTTCTCCTTCTGCATGAGCTTCGCATACAGCTCGGCGGCCTCGTCGGCATTGGCCGGCTTCTGCGCAGTGAGTTCTGCGATCTTAGGATCGGAGCTCGCAGATTCGCTCACATTGCCACCGGGCGCCGAACATGCCACAAGGCACAAGGCCAATACCGGCACCATAAACAGGGCCGCAATCTTAGAAAGCTTCATAGTCATTCCTCCGTTTTGTCGAAGCTTGTTTACTTTTTATCGGCGGTCAAGGGAAGCTTTTCCGCCGACACATCCAGGCCATAGCGATAGCTGATGGCATCGACAGGACAGGCCCCGATGCACTTTCCGCACCGGATACATTCGGCATGATTGGGCGCGCGGACCACATCAACGTCCATCTGACAAACCCTTGAACACTTGCCGCACGAGACACATTTGCATGCGTCAACCCGAATCCCCAGTAGGGACACCCTATTCATGAGCGCATAGAATGCGCCAAGTGGACAAATCCATTTGCAGAAGGGGCGATAGAACAAAACGCTCAGCACTACCACGGCAATGAGAACGGCAAGTTTCCAGGTAAAGAGCTGCCCCAGCGCAGATCGAATGCCGGCGTTGGCAATGGCCAGCGGAATGGCGCCCTCGAGCACACCCTGTGGACAGATGTACTTACAAAAGAACGGGTCGCCCATGCCCACGTCGTTAACCACCAAGACGGGCAGCAGCACCACGGCAAACAGCAGCACGACGTACTTGATGTACGTGAGCGGCTTGAGCTTTTTCGTGGAGAACTTTTTGCCGGGAATCTTATGAAGCAGCTCCTGCAGCCAGCCAAACGGGCACAGAAAGCCGCATACAAAGCGTCCCAGCAGCACGCCGAGCAAAATGAGCGTACCGGTAACATAGTAAGAAAAGTTGAACTTGGATGAACCTACCACCGACTGGAACGACCCGATGGGGCACGCACCCGATGCCGCGGGGCACGAATAGCAATTAAGTCCAGGTACGCAGACTGTTTTTCCCGCGCCCTGATAGATGCCGCCTTTGGCAAAGTTTGGCAGGTGAATGTTGGTGACCAGCGTCGCCGCCGCCTGAATGAATCCGCGAAATCGGGCCAAAACATGCGACGCAGTGTTTTCTCTTTTATCCAATTCCGATACACTCCAAGCACAGCCTAATCGCTTTGGCCAGCACGGCATCCGCCTCGCCACGCATAACACCAAAGCACACCATGGCAATTCCGACGATCAACAAAGCGACCTGTACCACGGGCTTTACCGCTTTGAACAACCTGACCACTCCTTTCGTTACGCGACCATTGGACCATATCGACTATAAAATCCGTGTTAAGCGCGATTTGGAATGTGCAAGGAGACTGTTATGCGTATTTTGATCGTCGAAGACGAGCGAGCGCTGTGCGATGCAATCGCGCGCAGCTTGCGAAACTTGGCGTACAGCGTCGACTGCTGCCACGACGGACAGGAGGCGCTCGACCTGCTGGGCGTCGAAGTCTTTGACCTCGTGGTACTCGACCTCAACCTTCCCCGTATCGATGGCATGACCGTGCTCAGGGAACTTAGGAAAACCGACTGCGAGACCAAGGTACTGATTCTGTCCGCACGCGGCGAGGTCGCCGACAAGGTCGCCGGACTCGATGCCGGCGCCAACGATTACCTTACCAAGCCGTTTCATCTTGACGAGCTTGCGGCAAGGATCCGCAGCCTTACCCTCAGGCGCTTCGCACAAAGCGACATAGTATTAACCTGCAGAAAGCTCAGCTTTGACACCAAGGCGCGCATCGCTTCCGTGGACAGTGAAGCTCTATCTCTTACACGCAAGGAAACGGGAATCTTGGAATACCTGATGCTTAATCAGGGGCGACCGGTAAGCCAAGAGGAGCTTATCGAGCACGTTTGGGATAGCAGCGTGAACAGCTTTAGCAACGCAACCCGCGTTCATATCTCGTCACTCCGCAAAAAGCTACGCAGCGCTTTGGGATACGACCCGATTCGCAATCGGATTGGAGAGGGCTACGTTATGGAGGATAGCGAATGAAAAGGCTTTCGCTGCAATGGCGCATAACGATTACGACGGCACTGCTCACGTGTGCGGCATGCGTGCTGACGAACTGCCTGGTCGGCTATACGGGCATGCGCTACATGGATGCCATCGGCAGTAACATCTCGGCCTTTAACGCAACCGGCGAAAATTCGCCCCAGGCGTTCGACCCAACGAAAGCGACCCCCGATGACGAGGTCACGATCGTCGTAAACGACGCACAGGAGTCTTTTGGCACGACAGCCTGGTACATCACGGCTGGAGTAACACTCCTTGGCGGCGCGCTGGCATACTTTGTGAGCGGCCGTGCACTCAAACCGCTACGGGCTTTTGCGGCCCAGGTCGAGCGTGTGCAGCCTGACAACCTAAGCGAAATCAGGCTCAGTGAAGATGTGCCCATCGAGCTACAACGATGCAGCGCCTCTTTCAACGACATGATCGCCCGTCTTGGCGAAGGGTTCTCTGCACAGCGTCAGTTTACCGGCAACGCCGCACACGAGCTGCGCACCCCGCTCGCCCTTATGCAAGCACAGATTGAACTATTCATCTCCGAGCACTCCGGTTTGCAACCCGAAACGGCCGAGCTGCTCGGCCTGCTACAAGAACAAACCGAGCGCATGTCTCGAATGGCCAAGGTATTGCTCGAGATGAGTGAGCTCCGCAGTGTTCCTTGCGAGGACGATGTGGAACTTGGTCCCTTGTCCGAAGAGGTCCTCACCGACCTTGCACCACTTGCCGAAAATAAGGGCATAGCCCTCAATTGTGCTGGAGACGCTCTAGTAATCGGGAGCGACACGCTCCTCTATCGGCTGGTGTTTAACCTGGCCGAAAACGCTATCCGCTATAGCCGCACCGACTCGAGCGTTACCGTCTCCATCTGCGACAACGACAGCCACGTGTTCCTGCGAGTCGAGGACCAGGGCCCGGGAATACCCAAGCAGTACCGTGAAAGCATCTTCCAACCGTTCTTTCGTCTAGACAAATCCCGCAGCAGGGCATACGGCGGCGCAGGACTCGGACTAGCGCTCGTTTGGGAGATTGCAGCTCTTCACGGTGGCACAGTGGAGGTCGAAACAAGTTCCGAGAACGGGACCACCATGCTCGTAAGCCTTCCAAAACGATCCGCAGCGTCAACCGAGCAGTAAAACGAAAGGGGTCCCGAGCAACAGGAGTACAATTGCTGCTATTGTTGCCAGCTGTTGGGAGATGGAAGATGGACTGCGATGGCTACCCATGCGTTCCCATGCCGTTGATGTGCACTGCCTTTGTGCCGGGGCAGATTGACGCTGCGGTTGCAGGCATTTCCGACCCCGATTCACGCACCATCGCCACGGCAGAAGCGCTGTACTTTCGCGGACAGGCCGCCCTCGCTGCCAAGACGGCGCGCCCCTATCTTGACGCCACCGATTCCGCACTGCGCTATTCCGCATGCTTTATCTGCGGATACGCCAGCCTGTCGCTCAACCGTATCGCCGACGCCCGCCGGTGCTTTGCTGGCATCCTCGATACGCCGGCCAACGAGGAATCGCCCGCCATCCACGCCACGCATATCCTGTTCTCCTCGGCCGCAAGCGTCCTGCTGCACTTGCCTTCCCCGTATTCTGCCGAAGAGTTTTATCCGCTTGCGGCGCATCTGCCCGAAGGCCTGCGCCTGTTCGCCAGCTACGTGATGGCGCATGCCCTGTACCTGCGCGGCGAATATGGCCGCAGTCTGGGCATGGCGGAAAACGCCCTGATCATGAAACAGGGGAGCTATCCGATCTCGGAACTGTTCCTGCACCTGGCAGCTTCCATGGCATGCATGAGTCTCAAAGACGTCGACGCCGCAAAAACGCACTTCGGAGCCGCTTGGAACATTGCGCGCCCCGACGGCCTTATCGAGCTCATTGGCGAGCACCACGGCCTTTTGCAGGGACTCATCGAGGCATGCCTAAAATCGCAATACCCTGACGATTTCGCACGTATCATCGAGATTACGTATCGATTCAGCTACGGCTGGCGGCGCATCCACAACCCCGATTCGGGCGAGGACGTTGCCGACGATTTAACGACCACGGAGTTCACCATGGCCATGCTCGCCTGCCGCGGATGGACCAACGCCGAAATCGCACGCCACATGGGCGTGTCGCCAGGTACCATTAAAAATCGACTGTCCAACGTGTATGCAAAGCTTGGCATCGGCACGCGCACCGAACTGGTCGCGCATATGCTGCGTTAGCGGCCAGACTGCCTAGCGCGGCACGTGCGCCCCGGAGCCCCGGCGCTTCGCTCGCTCAAATTGGACATTTTGGCCCTCGGACGGCACTACCGTGACAGGATGCCTTCTCGCAAAATTGGATTATTTCCACCGATACCTGCGGGATGGGAGCCAAAGATGCTTGATCGCCGTTCGTTACTTGTTGCCGGAGCGTCCTCGCTGGCGAGCATTATGTTGCCGCGCGTGCCGGGAAGCGCAAACGCCTTCATATTGCCGTTCGCCCCCGCCGAGGCATACGCCGACGAAGATGATCCCTTCAAGGTCTTGGTGCTCTCGCGCACCATGTTTGGTGTGGTCGTGGTCGACGTCGCCAACAAGAATACGCCCATCACGGGTGCCCAGGTCACGCTCATATCGCGCTATGCCGCAGGCAAGCAGCTCACCGCCACGACCGATGACGAAGGCACGGCCATCTTTGAGGTCGCCCCTCTTTCAGAAGGCTACGTGGACGAGGCAACGCTTCTCGACGCGTACGACTTTAACGGCGGCATCTCCATTAGCATGGCAGGCTACCGCGATGTCGAGATTCCCCTTGCGCGTATCCAGGGCGGCGCCGCTATTACCGCACCCACACGTCCGCTCTCCGATGGCGAGCCGTACTTTCGACAGCTCACGTTCGACGAATGGGACATCCAGTACGCCGACGCCACGTTTATGGCAATGCCAGCGGACGAAGCAGCAAACGACCAGCCCGACACGCACGCTTTTACCGTGCAGGCTCATCTGCCGCAGGGCGGGCAGGCAACGTTGCATATCAATAAAGTGATGCCCGCTGCGGGCAGCTCACCCGAAACCGTCACACAGATCGGCCAGATCAAGGCCAGTGCATCGGGTGCGAATAATCTGGCAACGTTCACACTCGAAGACAAGCTCCTCGATGCGGCATCGGGCCTTCTGGAAGAAGGGTGCAAGCTGCGCTTTGTCCTCGACTATCAGGGCAAAACCTACACGCTCTCCTCCCCCATGGCCGTTGTCACCGCGCCGGCCGCAAAGGCGGAATCAGGCTCGACCACCATCATTCCCACCACCATGGACCAGGAGATCACTCCGTTTGATTTCCCCGCATCGTTTCCCGGCATCGGTGGTAATAAGTTCACGTGTTGGATGCCCACATTTCCAATCCTCTTCGATTTCTCGTTTGCTGGATACGTGCTGTTTGGCGGAGGATACAAACCAGCCAGCTATATGAACGATTCGGGCAACCCTGATCCGGAATACTGGAAGAAATCGCCGCGCGAGTCGGGCGCCAAGCAGGCAAACCGCTACCTCGACGAGATGGAGGGGAAGTGGAATCAGTACAAGAGGATGAGTGCCGGTTCGGGCACCGATCCAAGAAACACCAAGCTCCTTCGCCACCATTGCACGCCGCTGTTCACGATGGATATCGCCACACAGCTGTACGGCTCGCTCGCCTACGATTGGGTGGGCAAAACCTGAGGTAACAACAACGACCCCGCATACGGCAATATTAAGGCCCTCTTCCAGGTAAGAACCGACCTCAATTGGACCGAGCAGTTTACCCTAGGACCGGTGCCGTTTTTCCTAAACGTCAATCCCTGGGTGCTGGCAAAACTGGCGCTCGCCGTGGGTGCCCACACGCACGGCAGCGGCGCGGCGTTTTTTAAAAACATTTCGCTCGACTATTCAAACACGTCGGGCTCGTTCACCATCCAGATCGGGCTTGCCGTCACCTTTGGCGCCGGCGTTGCAGGCGTCGCTTCGTCTGCCGTGCGCGGCGCCGCATCCCTCACGCTGTTCATTGGGTACGAGAAGGCAGATGGACACCAGCTTCCGCGACTGCGCGTAGGTGCAGACGTCGATGTCGATGTGATACTCCAATTCGTAATGTTCAAGTGGACCACCAAGGCTTGGTCGGGGTCGTGGCCCACACTCATCGATTCGTGGAATATGTCGGTGAACAATGGCGACCAGTATGTGCTCCAGCGCTCTGAGCTCGCATTGGGTGGAGATACGCCTTATACGCTGGATGCCTGCTTCGGCTCGGCCGGCAACATTGAGGCGGGCGGCGTGCCGCAATTTATCGCATCGGCCACCATCGTCACCAACGCCGAACTGCTCGCACGCGCCGAGGTTAAGGCCACTGCCGTAAACGCCGCGCCTGTCGTGCGCGATTGGGATCAAGCGGTCACGCGCATTGAGCTCGAGGCGGATGCAGAAAGCGACGACACGGGACAGATCGAGCATTTCGTCCACGTGCTGATGGAGAACGACGAAAACGCCGCGCCGATGTATGAGTACACCTACATCGGTCAGGCAACGAACACCGCTGCCGACCCGAACGCCGATTCTGCCGGCGTGTCGGAGGACGAGCGTGGCGGCATCAAGCCCTCGAGCGACAACGTGCTGTTTGCTGGCGTGCTCAGCGAAGCCCACATGAAGCTGGCAATGATTGCCGGCGTAGAATGCCTGTTCCGTATCGCCTCGGTGCGCTACGGCGACAATGGTCGCTCGCGCCTGGTGGTACACACAAAGGCAAACGGAACGTGGTCCGCTCCCACGCCTGTGGACTTTCCCCTTGGGTTTGGCGAGGGCGACGTGGAGCGCGACAGCATATACGATTACGACTTCGACGTAGTGGAATATACGGACGGAAGAGGAAACCAGGACGCCTACGTGCTGCTGGTCTCGGGCGAGCGCCCCGCCGGCGACGACACCCTTTTCGATATGGCAAGCACAGCCGGCATACTGTCCGTTGTGCGCCTGCGCATAAGCAACGACGGAGTTCGCGTGGTATCGCACACGTCGTGGCGCAGCATCTCGCGCGGCCGCCTTCAGGAGGATGGCTACCATTGCCTGCAGTGCCCACGCATCACGGTGGGCAAGACACTTGTCGACGGGCGCCTGTCGGGCGCCTACCTCCACCGCCGCGGAACCACCGCAGAAAAGACGCTCGGCAGCGAGGCCGAGGTTGCGCTGGAGTGCTTTACCCTGTGGTCGGACGTTTCGGGCGACAGTCTCACGTTCCGTCAGGTCCTCCGCTTTCCGCAGGCACCGTCGAGCATCGAGCTCGGCGCGCCCGAGAATATCAACGGCAAAATGGTGGTGCCCATTGCATACGAGACCGCAGGCGGTTGTGGCTGTGCATCGTACGCCGTGATCGGCCAGTCCATTGCGAGCTGGGGCGTTATGTCGCCAGATGCCACAGTACCCCACGCGGTGCCGTGGCCGCAGCACACGGGCTTTTTGGCTACCGTCAACGAGCAACTGCAGCATATTACTTGGACGCGAGGCGCATCGGCATTTGCAACGCAGCCCGTGGGTGCCGCAGGCTGTGGCCCGGCATCGTTTAGCGTAAGCAACAACGGCAGGTGCGTGCTCTATGTAGAGAACACCGATGGCAAGGTGGGGCAAACCTACGACGAAGAAGGCAACCCGGTAGCAGTGATGGGCAAGCACTTCCGCATCTTCGCCAGCACCTTGGCAGGCGATCTGTTTACGGAGCCGTTCGTGATGTGCGAGCTGGACCATCCCGTCGATCAGATAACGACTTTTTTGACGTCGGGAGGCATGCTCTACGCACTCGCCACGCACATTGTAAGCGCGGAGAAGAGCGAGGCAGAGCTGCACGGCATCGAAGTACCCTTGGTGGCGTGTGCCACTCCGACGGGCGCGGTCGCCACCTCGGGCGCAGTGGTGCCCGGAGCAGCAGGCGAATCCTTCATGGTCACGGTACGAAACGACGGCAACACCTTGCTGACCGCCGGAACGATCGATCTGTACCGAGAGGGTTTCAACCAGCCGTTCTCCAGCGCATCCATCGGATTCGGAGCGAACGCACGCACGGCATCGATCTACGATCCGGAGCTTGCCGAGGACGCTTCGGCCAACGACATGGCACACGTGAAGTACGCGCTCGAGACGCTGGACACACGTTTTGCAACGCACCCGCTGGTTGCCGACAATGGAAACGCCGTGCTGGCACCGGGCTGCACGGCACAATTCCGCATGAGCTTTGCCATCCCGGAGAGCTGGGGCGACGAGGTGGGCAAACGCGTCACGCTGTATGCGAAGGCGCGTGACCTGGTGGCACTCGATCCCGTAACGCTCGAGGAAATTCGACCGGGCGCAAACTCGGCGCTGGGTGCTGTACTGCATGAGCTCCACGTGCCCGACGCGGCATGCGAACGCTCAGAAGTTCAGGTCGGCGTATGCGACAGCGCGGACGCCACAGGGCTTCACGACGCCCCGATGACGGCGGACGGCGATGGTGGCTCAAGTGGCGGCGGTACTGACGAGGGCGGCGGCTCCGGCGGAAGCAGCTCCGGCAGTGGCAAGGACCACAGCAATAACAAGCGCTCCGGAAAAGCGGGCGCGCTTGCGGGCACGGGCGATGCCAACGTTCCCCTCACGGCAGCCGCTGCAGCACTCGCCGCGGCAGGCGCCGGCCTCGTCGCCTACAGTGCCCGCCGCACGGCGCTCGAGATCGACACCGCCAATGAGGCCAATTCGGATAGGCCTCGCTAGCTCCTAGTTACTTTTGTGAGAGACGTCGACTCGGCTCATCGAACATCAAATGGGCTGGTTCTGGATACCCAGAGCCAGCCCATTACGCATTAGATATCGTCAGAGGAGTCGAGTTCTGCCTCGAGCTTGGCACGGCGTCTTTTCGCCGTGAAAAACGTTGCGCACAGGCCAGCAAACGTGGCCGCGAAAATCGTCGCACCGCAGAACACGCCCGTGGCCAGGTTCGCCAACCAAAAGACGCTTTCGAGCGGTACGATCTGCGCCTCAGCGATACAGCGCATTGCGGCAATAACAAGCGCGAACGCGGCGCCGCTAAGACCGCTGAGAAGTAGGAAATATCCAACAGGAAGATGCTCGGTTTGCCCAAAACGATTGGTATCGACATAGCCCTTCCGCGTTTGCAGTCCTGCGCAAATCAACATCACGAGAACGAGCCACAAATACATGGCTGCCTCGAACGGCGTTGCAAAACCATGCGGCATTTCACTGGCGTCGCTGTGAACCCACGCAACCTGTCGAGCTATAAACTGGTAGAAAAATATCATCAACATGCCAAACGAAAGCAGCACGAAACCAATCTTGTAGATCTTCGCGCTCTCAGCCTCCAGGCGCTCATCCTTTGGGCCGGCATATTCACGCCACTTTTGCACGAGTTTTAAATCTTCAAATTTCATAGCGAACTCCTAAAGAGCGTTAGGGTCGACGTCGATCCCGTCTTCCCAAAACAGATCGTTCAACGTAACGCGTAGCGCTTTGCAGATCGCCACGCACAAATTGAGCGTGGGGTTGTAGCCGCCCGCCTCGATCAGGCCGATGGTCTGGCGCGTAACGCCCACGGCCTCGGCCAAGTCAGCTTGCGAAAGGCCAACCGCCGCGCGCGCCGCCTTCATGCGTAGGTTCTTTTTGCCCGGCATGGATTTCCTTTCGTAGTAATGGACAGATATCCGTTGCAACATGACAGAAATATATTGCATCCATCAGAAGATGTCAACTATATCTGTCATTATGAAAACCATATTCGTCATCGCCATGCGGACATTACAACTTCGGTTCACTATTCAAACTTACTCGGACAGAACCGACTCGGTTTTGTCCGAGTAAACTCGAGCATAAACTGATTCATGCGATACAATTAACTCGGACAAAACCGAGTCGGAAGGAACCGAGTAAGTGGAATTCATTGGCAGGGAGCGTGAACTCGCCCGTATTAAGAAAACGCTCAAAGCACCCGAGCAGCGCAATGTTCTCATTTACGGCAGGCGTCGCGTCGGAAAAAGTGAGCTCATCAAGCAGGCGCTAACGGATTTGTCAGACGTCGCAACGGTCTATTACGAGTGCCGCCAAACCTCCGAGGCAGACAACCTCGAGAGTCTGTCCGTCCTTGTTGCTGAAGCGCTGAGCTTTCCTCCGCTCGCCTTCACAGGCATCCGCGAGCTCATCGAATTTCTGTTTGCCCAAGCCAAAGACAAGAACATTACCCTCGTTCTCGACGAATACCCCTACTTGAGAGATGCGGTTAAAGGCTTAGACAGCATTCTTCAGACCTCAATCGACGCCCACAGGGAAGACTCACGTTTAAACATTGTCCTGTGCGGCTCCTACGTTGAGATTATGAAATCCCTCATCGAGCATGAAAGCCCCCTCTACGGGCGAATTGATCTCGCACTTGAGCTTAAGCCCATGGATTACTTTGACGCTGCGAAGTTCTATCCCGCGTTCTCGCCCGAGGACAAGGTGCGGCTCTATAGCGTTTTTGGCGGCATCCCCTTTTACAATCGCCTCATCGATCAATCCCAAAGCGTACGCGACAACATCATCGAGCTCGTCACGGAACCTGGCGCCCGCTTAGAAAGCGAGGTGCCGTCCTATCTCAACGCCGAGATCTCGAAGATGACCAACGCCAACGAAGTTTTCGGGGCTCTCGCACAAGGTTACTCCCGTTGGGGGGACGTGCTGGCACAGTCGCACGTCTCGAGCGGTCCGGCCATGGCAGACGTGCTCGACAAGCTCATGTCACTCGAAATCGTCCAAAAGCGTGCACCCATCAACGACCCTACGAACAAGCGCAAGTCTGGCTACTTTGTAGTGGATCCGCTTTCGCTCTTTTACTATCGCTATGTTTTCCGCAATGCCTCAGCACGTCAGCTGCTCGACCCGGAAGTCTTCTATGATCGTCACGTCTCCCAAGACTTCGAGGAAAACTACGTTCCTCATATGTTCGAGGAGATCTGCCGTCAATACCTCGTGCGGCAGAACAGGACCGGCAAGATCGAACCGGCTTTCGACGCCATAGGCAAGTACTGGTACGACGATCCCGCAAACAAAACGAGCGGCGAATTCGATGTGGTAACGCAAGACCCCGAGGGCTACGCATTCTACGAAGCAAAGTTCCGCAAATCCCCCGTCACGCAAAAAATGGTCGACGAGGAAATCACCCAAGTCGAGGCAACGGGGCTCAAGTGCCATCGCTATGGATTCTTCTCCCGTTCGGGCTTCGAAGCTGGCGAAAGCGATCGAACCGTCTTCATCGACCTGCCGCAGATGTTTGGATAGGACAGGACAGGTCCCTCCCGCATTCCAAGCATTCATTATCTAATCGAACGATTGTTCGATGGATTTCGTGTTGGTTGGAATCGTCTGTGGGCTGGGCTATGCTACCTTGACTATCTATATGACTTAAACGCAGCAAAGGAGCACCGAGAGAGCGAGTATGGCAAAAAACACCGCAAACTATGGTAACGACAGTATCCGCCAGCTCAAGGACGAGGAGCGCGTACGCCTGCGCCCCGCCGTCATCTTTGGCTCGGACGGGCTCGACGGCTGCGCACATGCCGCCTTCGAGATCCTGTCCAACGCCGTTGACGAGGCGCGCCAGGGCTACGGCAAGCTCATCACCCTTACCGCCTTTCGCGATGGCTCCATTCAGGTAGAGGACAATGGCCGTGGCTGCCCGCTCGACTGGAACCCTTCCGAGAAGCGTTTTAACTGGGAGCTCGTCTTTTGCGAACTCTACGCCGGCGGCAAGTATAACAACAACCAGGGCGGCGACTACGATTTCTCGCTCGGCACCAACGGCCTGGGCTCCTGTGCGACTCAGTACGCCTCCGAGTACATGGACGTCACGGTTTGGCGCGACGGCAACAAGTACTCCCTGCACTTTAAGAAGGGCAAGGTCGTCGGCGCCAAAAAGAAGGCGCTCGAGATTGAGCCCAGCGACGAGAACCGCACCGGTACCACCATCAAGTGGCGTCCCGATCTTGAGGTCTTTACCTCCATCAGTATCCCCCACGATTGGTATCGCGAGACCATGCGCCGTCAGGCCGTGGTCAACGCCAACGTGACCTTCCGCCTGCACATCGAGGGCGACGATGGTGAGTTTTCCGAAGAGGATTTTTGCTATCCCAAGGGCATCGAGGACTACGTGCTCGAGAAGGTCGGTACCGACTACCTTACCGAGCCCTTCTTTATCGAGGCCGACCGTCGCGGTCGCGATCGCGAGGACCTGCCCGATTACAACGTAAAAATCACCGCATGCATGTGCTTCTCGCGCACCTTCATGATGCAGGAGTACTACCACAACTCATCGTGGCTCGAGAACGGCGGTTCGCCCGAGAAGGCCGCCCGCAGCGCTTTGACCAGCGCCATCGATGCCTACATTAAGCAACAGGGCAAATACAACAAAAACGAGAGCGGCATTAAGTGGCAGGACGTCCAGGACTGTCTGGTACTAGTGACCAACTGCTTCTCCACCCAGACGTCTTACGAAAACCAGACTAAGAAGGCCATCAACAACCGCTTTATCCAGCAGGCCATGACTGCCTTCTTTAAGGAGCGCCTCTCGACCTACTTGATCGAGAACAAGGACGCCGCCAATAAGATTATGGAGCAGGTGCTCATCAACAAGCGTTCACGCGAGAATGCCGAGAAGACGCGCCAGAGCATCAAGACCAACCTGCAGCAGAAGACCGATATGGCCAACCGCGTGCAGAAGTTCATCGACTGCCGCTCCAAGGACAAGAACCGTCGCGAGATCTACATCGTAGAGGGCGACTCGGCAGCAGGCGCCATTCGCACCTCGCGCGATGCCGAGTTCCAGGGCGTCATGCCCGTCCGAGGTAAGATCCTCAACTGCCTGAAGGAGGATTATCCGCGCATCTTTAAGTCCGACATCATCATGGACCTTATGCGCGTGCTGGGCTGCGGTGTGGAGATCAAGGACAAGCGCATCAAGAACCTGGGCGCCTTTGACCTGGACAACCTCAACTGGAACAAGGTCATCATCTGTACGGACGCCGACGTCGACGGTTATCACATCCGCACGCTCGTGCTCACCATGCTCTATCGCCTGGTGCCCACGCTTATCGACGAGGGCTACGTGTATATCGCCGAGTCGCCGCTCTACGAGATCAACTGCAAAGAGAAGACCTACTTTGCCTACACCGAGCTCGAGAAGAACGGCATCCTTAAGGAGATCGGCGACCAAAAGTGCTCGATCAACCGCTCCAAGGGTCTTGGTGAGAACGATCCGGACATGATGTGGCTCACCACCATGAACCCCGAGACGCGCCGCCTGATCAAGGTGGAGCCCGAGGACGTCACCAAGATGGAAACCATGTTCAACCTTTTGCTTGGCAACGACGAGGCAGGCCGCAAGCGCCATATCTCCGAGCACGGCAAGGAATACCTGGACCAGCTGGACCTGCAGTAGCAGCAAATCGATAACGACGGCCCATAAGAAGTTCAAGAGGAAATCGTGGCAAAGAAGAAGACGAAGAACCAGCCAAAGAAAAAGCAGGTCAACGCCGAAAACGTCATCGGCCTGCACTCCGAGGTCACCGACCAGCCGATCACGCAGACGCTCGAGGTCAACTACATGCCCTACGCCATGAGCGTCAACGTCTCGCGTGCGTTCCCCGAGATCGACGGCTTTAAGCCCTCGCACCGCAAGCTGCTCTACACCATGTACAAGATGGGTCTGCTCAAGGGCGAGCGCCAGAAGAGCGCCAACATCGTGGGCCAGACCATGAAGCTCAACCCGCACGGCGACGCCGCGATCTACGAGACGATGGTGCGCCTGGCGACGGGCAACGAGGCACTGCTTGCGCCCTTCGTGGAGTCGAAGGGCAACTTTGGCAAGTACTATTCGGGCGATCTGAGCTACGCCGCCTCGCGTTATACCGAGGCCAAGCTCTCCCCCATCAGCGCCGAGATCTTCAAGGACATCGACAAGGACCCGGTCGACTTCGTCGACAGCTACGACGGCGCCATGAAGGAGCCGCGCCTGCTGCCCACCACGTTCCCCAATATCCTCGTCTCGGCCAACAAGGGCATCGGCGTCGCCATGGCGTCCGACATCTGCGGCTTCAACCTCAACGAGGTCTGCACCGCCACGATGCACTACCTGCAGGATCCCGACTGCGACCTGCTCGAGTACATGCCCATGCCCGACTTCTCGACCGGCGGTGAAATTATCTACCGCCGCGAGGAGATGGAAAAGATTATCGAGACCGGCCTTGGCAGCTTCCAGATCCGCTCCCGCTGGCGCTGGATTCCCGAAGAGCGCATCATCGAGGTGTACGAGATCCCCTACACCACCAAGACCGATGTCATCATCGAGCGCATCGTCAAGCTCTCCAAGGAGGGCAAGGTCAAGGAGATCGCCGACATCCGCGACGAGACCGACCTCTCGGGCCTGCGCATCGCCATCGACCTTAAGCGCGGTGTCGACCCCGACAAGCTCATGGCCAAGCTCTATCGCACGACCACGCTGCAGGATTCGTTCTCGTGCAACTTCAACGTGCTGGTCGATGGTTACCCTCGCGTTATGGGCGTGCGCCAGATTCTGCACGAGTGGGTCAAGTGGCGTATTGAGTCCACGCGTCGCCGCATTAACTTTGACCTGGGCAAAAAGTCCGAGCGCCTGCACCTGTTGCACGGCCTTGAGGCGATCCTGCTCGACATCGACAAGGCCATCGCCATCATCCGCGGCACCAAGCTCGAGGCCGAGGTCGTGCCAAACCTTATGAAGGGTTTCGACATCGATGAGACCCAGGCCGAGTTTGTTGCCGAACTTAAGCTCCGCAACATCAACGAGGAGTACATCCTCAACCGCACCAAGGACATCGCCAAGCTCGAGGGTGAGATTGCCGAGCTGGAGGAGATTCTCTCGAGCGAAGACAACATCAAGAAGGTCATCAGCGACGAGCTGGCCGCGGTCAACAAGAAGTACGTGATGCCGCGCCGCACGGGCAGGATTGAGCCCCACGAGGTCATCGAGGTGAGCCTGGAGCCCGAGGTCGAGGAGTACCCGGTCACCATCATGCTCTCGCGCGATGGCTACCTTAAGAAGATGACGGACCGCGTACTCAAGAAGGCGACCACGCTCAAGTACAAGGACGGCGACAAACCCTTTATCGAGTTCCCGTCCTCCAACACCCACGAGCTGCTGGTCTTTACCAACAAGAGCCAGGTGTACAAGTGCAAGGTTGCGGCGTTTGAGGACACCAAGTCGGCCCAGCTGGGCTCGTACCTGCCGACCGATCTTGAGATGGACCCCGACGAGAGCGTCATCTGGGTCATCGACCCCGAGGATTACAAGGCCGATGTGCTGTTTGTCTTTGAGAACGGCCGCGTGGTACGCGTCGCGCTTTCTGGATACGTCACCAAGACCAACCGTAAGCGCCTTAAGAACGCAATCTATGGCGGCAGTAAGCTGCTGTATGCCCAGGTGCTCAAGGAAGATCGCGACATCGCGCTGGTCTCGAGCGACTACCGTCTGATGAACTTCAACACGTCGTTGCTCAAGACCAAGACGACCACCAACACGCAGGGCGTCCAAGCCTTTACCGCCAAGAAGGGCCGCTCGGTCACCACCGTCGGCACAACCGAGGAGATCCTTGGCGCCGGTGTCTCTGCCGAGAAGTTTACCGCGCAGAGCCTGCCCTCCGCCGGTGCCCTCATGAAGGAAAACGACATGCCGAGTTTGTTTGACTAGGTACCACGGCAACGAGATCGTTAGATACTTCGCAAAGCGACGAGGCCCGGAACGCAACGGCATTGCGCCCGGGACTCGTCGTTTTTCTTCTCAACTATTTTTTAACGCAGATAAATTGATTTCTGCTTATTTTTCTGCGTAAAAAATGTCAGCGCCACTGCTTCGATGCCCTTTGGTCAGTCGTTAGCAAAACTTGCAAAAGCTAGCAAAACTTGCAAAAATTAGCAAAACTTGCAAAGGAGCTACCATGGAGTACAGCAAGAACCCCTTTACCCCGACGTTCGGAAGCGTCCCTCCCTTTCTAGCGGGTCGCGAGCATATCCTGCGTGACATCAACCGTGGCTTTATCAACGGCCCGGGAGATCCCAACCTGTCAACCATTTTTACTGGCGCAAGGGGAACGGGCAAGACGGCGCTTCTCTCGCTCCTTTCAGAAACGGCGCTTGAACACGGCTGGATCGCAGCAAATGTCTCCGCCATGCCAGGCATGCTCGAAGATATTATCGAGCGAACCAAAGAAGCCGCAGATAGCTACCTCTCACAGCCTCACGCGCGCATAAACGGTGTTCAAATTGGCCCAGTGGGCATCGATTGGACATATGCTCAAGAGGCTCAGGGCAACTGGCGCACGCGCATGAATGGCATCTTTAAGCAACTCGAAAAACATGACATCGGACTTCTCATCACCATCGATGAAGTCACCGTCGATCTCGAAGAAATGCTTCAATTTGCCTCTGTTTACCAGCACTTTGTACGCGAAGGTAAAAAAGTTGCCCTACTCATGGCAGGACTGCCCTACAAAGTATCGGCGTTGCTGCGTAACGATTCCGTCTCGTTTCTCAGGCGTTCCCAATATCATCAGTTAGGACGAATCACTGACGTTGAAATTGCAAACGCGTTTCGCAAAACCGTTGAGGCCGGAGGACGTTCAATCACACCAGAAGCGCTCGAGAATGCTGTGAAGGCCGTCGACGGATTCCCCTACATGATGCAGCTCGTCGGATATCGCACTTGGGATGTTTCGGAGAACTCGCCCCAAATCAGTGCATCCGATGTCCAGCAGGGTTCCCTACTCGCACGCATGGAGCTGCGTGATCGCATTCTCGAAACGACCTATCGAGAGCTTTCCGATAAAGACATTGAGTTTTTACTCGCGATGCTGCCCGATTCTGGCCCCAGCAGGGTCTCGGAGATAGCCAAACGCATGGGCGTCGCCAGCAACTACGCAAGCCAATACAAACGCCGCCTTCTCGAGGACGGCGTCATCGGGGAACGTGGGCGTGGTCTCGTTGGCTTTGACATCCCCGCATTCAGGGAGTTCCTGAGCGAGAAAGTCTCCTAGCACGCGGAGATTGTCCATAAGGACATCAACGCATGGCAATCAGTAATCCTCTTGGTAAGGGAAGTAGGCTTTCCGCCAACGCTGATTGCCATGCGTTCTTCTTGTCCTTAGGCGAGTTTGCGAGCGAGCTCTCGCACCTCTTCCAACTTGGGCGAGGAGACCATGCTGTCACGCTCGGTCATACCGCTGATGGTGACAATGCCCTGGTCCTCCCACTTGCAGTACGCACAGGTTGACTTGTACATAGCGATCGCCGCATCATAGACGCCCTCGCTATGGCTATCGAGCAAAAGGGCCGTCTTGGTGAACGGGAAGCCCGTAGCACCGAAGGCATACAGGCGGTCGATGGCGGCCTTCTCCTGCGCAGTGATATCAAACCAGTAGATAGGCGAAGCGAAGGCAACCATATCGGCGCCTTTCAGTGTCTCGAGCACACCGGCCATGTCGTCCTTCTGCACGCAGGCACCCTCATGGGCAAAGCAGTACTGACACCCCAGGCAACCAGCAATCTTCTTGCCGGCAACGCGGATGACCTCGACCGTATGGCCGGCCTCGCGCGCGGTCTCGGCAAACGCCTCGACCATGGTGTCGGTATTGGCGCCCTTGCGCGGGCTACCGCTCAATACAACGATATTCATAAGAATCTCCCTTCTTCATGCCGCAGGCGCGCGGCATACATTTCGTTGTAACCAAAACGGATAGAGCTATTCAGTCGTCTGTAGATCGCATCTCTCGTTCGTGTTCTCTAGACACAATCTCATTGCCTGATAACTCCTCGGCCACCTTGATTTTCTCTCCGAGAATTGAACAGCAAATCGTTGCTCGCAAAGTATCGACTGTGAGAAAATTAGCTTGAGCTTTCTCCCTGCTCGCATAAGCGTTCGCGTGAAAGAGCCTAGCCGCATCGGCCAGGCGCAATATAGATCCGCGGAAACCGGCCTACGAACAAGGAGTGTCTTATGTATGGACAGCATGTTGCACCGCAGACCCATAACAAACGGACTGGCCTGTCTATCCGCGACGTCAAGCGTCATGCAGACGCCAGAATCGCCGCCTTCGGAGTAAGCATTCTTGTGGCAGGACTGCTTTTGCTACCCTGCGCAGCACTGGCGACAGAAATGCCCGAAACCGATGTCGCAGCACCCATTACCTGCGACGAAGCCAACGCGGAAGGCAGCCTCACAGCTACCACCGTTGTCGACCATAACTATGACCTGGAGCTCCCTCCTGCCTTTATGTTGGTCCAGAATGAGGCGTTTGTATACGATTTCCCCGACAAACCCGAAGACTTCATCTACGGGCTTAACGACACCGTCCTTCTCTTCAAGATCGACACCGATACCGAAGGCCTTATAAAAACCGAGAACCCCAAAGAGGCCAGCGTCTCTATTGCCCTGACCATGATCGACAATCACGTTAGAGCAACCGTAGTCTTTACAGGCAGTTACGCCGACGACCAAATCCCTTACAGGCTGAACCTCAACAGCTCAGCCCACCTTGGCACACACGTTGACCGTGACTTCGACAGCGGGCAAGGGATTATGCACGAGACGCGGCACGATTACTACATCCGTTACATCTTCGACAGTGACGTGCACTTGATTGCAACCGATACGAGCGGTTCCAAACCCGATCCAAGTGTTAAGCCGATCCCAGAGGTCAAACCCGAACCGGAAACCAAGCCCGAGCCCACACCGCAGCCCAAGACAGAAAAGCCCGCGGCAAATCCCGTTTCCACCAAGGCAGTAACGGCAGCCAGGACCACCCTACCCGCTACGGGCGACAACGGCGCGATAGCAGTCGCCCTGAGTGTTGCCGGTGGCGTAGTTGCATCAGTTAGCATTTCCGCAACAAGGCGTCGCAACCGCTAGTCAGCATTTCGTACCTCGCAGACAAAGCTCTATCCCCGCTCCGATGAGCTTTACTCACCGAGAAGATTCTTCCCCACGGAAATGAGTTTCTTTCCAACGGCCGCCTTCACGCCATCAACGCCCCGCGAAACCGTCGAAACAGACTGTGCCGAACCGCCATCGAGCTCTACCCCATCGCAAACAGTGTCGACGGCGTCTTCTGGCAACATTTTTGGTCGCCATAGCTCCGATTCGGCAGGGCCCAGTCTCCGCTCGATCTCGAGCAAGACTTGTAAGGAGTCCACAGTCAAGATCAACTACGGGAATCGTGGCGAGCCGATACCGCCCGCATGCCCCCTTCGGAATAGGCGCTGAGCAGCTCCTGGGCGTAGGCGAACTCGGGCCCTCGCCTCCAACCGAGCAGGCGGTTGACCGCGAGATTTCCCTGGACGTTGTGGACGAAGAGCAGAGAGGCGTCTGCCAGCCCCAGCTCCCGGGTCGCCCGGTGAAGGCGAGGAAAAAGGGCACGAAGGGAGCGAAGAGCGTTCCGTCGGAAAGTCGGAACGCTCTGTTTGCATTTTTGGGATCGTCCCAAATCCTTGCCAGCTCTGTGGCGGATGCCGAAAGCTGTAGATCGATTATCTGCAGATTGTATCAATCCATGCCTGAATATCTTTCTCAGAAGTACGGAGCATGGATTCATCGAACTGCACATCGAGGCCCGGCTTCACGATTGCGTCTTTGCAGGCTTCCTCAAAGTCCTTCAGCGTGTGTCCCAGCCAGCCGCCATTGGTGGCAAACGGATACACGATCTTCCCGGTCAGGTCGGCCTGCTCCAGGAAACTGCGCATGGCGGGCGCAAAGGTGTACCACCAGACAGGAGAACCCAGGATGATGGTGTCGTAATCTCTCCAGCCAATGTGCAGCGGCTTCAGTTCCGGGCAATAACCCTCGGCAATCTCACGCTGCCCCTGATTGACGACTTCATCATAATCGCCATCGTAGGGAACAACCGTATCCATACGAGCAATATCCCCGCCGATTTCCCTCTGGATCATCTCGGCGATGCGCTTCGTGTTGCCTCCGTAGGAGTAGTACAGAATCAAGGTTTTCATTTCACGCTTTCTCCTCATGCAAGAGGCTTTCCACTGAACACGGGAAATGCGCTGAATTCACCATAGTTGGCGATGCGCTCCATGTTCTTGAGAGTTTCCATGTCTTCCTCGGAGATTGCGAAATCCACGCCCGCGTTGCTTTCCATGTGGGCGGGATCTGCCGTCTTGGGAAGCGCGACGGCTCCAAGCTGAAGGACGTAGCGGATGCAGAGCTGGGCGGCAGATACGCCGTACATCTCTGCCATCTTAACGATCGCCGGATTCTTCGGCGCCTCGCCGTGGGCAATGGGAGAGTATGCCTCCACCTGGATGCCCTGCGCCTTGCAGAAGTCCACCAATGCCGAATCGGTGTTGGTGATGTGCAGGAGGATCTGATTGACCATGGGCATCACGCGGCAAGAGCTCAGGAGGTTCTCAAGGTCATCTTGCAGGAAGTTGGACACGCCGATTACCTTGACCTTGCCCGCCGCCCGCGCATCCTCCAACGCACGCCAGACCTCCTTGTTCTCCTCGAAATAGCGCTTCTCCACACGGAACTCGCTCCACGGCTGGGGAGAGTGGATGATCATCTGGTCGAGGTAGCCGAGCCCCATCCTCTCCAGCGTCTCATCGATGGACTTCGCCGCATCCTCGTAGGTCTTCAGCTCTGCCGCGATCTTGCTGGCGACGAAAAGCTCTTCCCGGCGAACGCCGCAGGTGCGCACGCCCTCGCCGACGCCGCGTTCGTTTCCGTAGGCCTGCGCGGTGTCGATCAGGCGATAGCCCAGCTTTACCGCCTCGCGAACGGCTTCCGCCGCCTCGGCATCGTCGATGAACCAGGTGCCCAGTCCCAGCTTGGGAACCTGAACTCCGTTTGCCAACGAGTAGGTTTCATTCAAGATCATCGTTCTACTCCTCGCCCCAGATATCCTTTGCCATGCGGAAAACCGCCCACGCCTTGGGCCAGCCGCAGTAGAAGGCTGCATGGGTCACGACCTCCGCGATTTCTTCTTTTGTAATACCGTTCTTCTTTGCCTCCATCAGGTGATAGCGGAAGCTCTCATCGGTAAGCCCCTGAGCCATCAGCGCGACGACGGTCACGAGGGAGCGATCGCGGAGGCTGAGCTGCCCCTCTCGGCTCCAGACCTCTCCGAAGAGCACGTCATCGTTCAGTTCCGCGAATTTCGGGGCGAATTCACCCAGGGCATCTCTGCCTGCCGTCTGTTTGACTGCCATGTTTCGTTCCTCCCTACAGCCTTGCGTAATCTTCATGGGATACCGGCTCGCACCACTCGTTCTCGCAATTCTCGCCGGGAACCTCCACGGCGATATGGCTGAACCAGCTGTCCTTCTTCGCTCCGTGCCAGTGCTTGACGTTGGCGGGGATCATCACAACGCTGCCCTCGTGCAGGCTGACGGCGGCCTTGCCTTCCTCCTGGTACCAGCCCTCGCCAGCCGTACAGAGTAGGAGCTGACCGCCTCCTTTGTCCGCGTGATGGATATGCCAGTTGTTGCGGCATCCCGGCTCGAAGGTCGCGTTGGCGGCGAACAGGCCACCTTCCGGATCGGTCAGCGGATTCAGGGACGAATCGCCGGTGAAGTATTGGGCATAGGCGGTGTTCGCCGTTCCCGTGCCGAATGCGTTGACCTTCTCGAACTGCTCTTTTCGTTCATACCTCATAATTGAAACCTCCTGCTTAGGATTATCGATTCACGCCATAGCGCAGCCAGACAGCCCCGCCGTCCATGGCCTTCGCCTCTTTCAGCGTGAAGCCAAGGGCCTTGCTCTCCGAAATGCCTTCTGCGGCTCGGAAAACCGGCGGCGTATCCGGGCTCCCGTCTGCCGCTGCCGCCAACACGATGCTAATCTCATCGCACATCCCCGCTTGCAGGAACGACCAGTTCAGCACGCCGCCACCGCCCAGCATCAGGGTCTCGATATTGAATTCTTCTTTCAGCTTGGAAAGGGCCAGACCGTGATCCAGCTCCGTTTCTCCCGCGATGATGTACGAGATTCCCAGCTTTCTCAAAAATGCCCTGTAGGCGTTGCCGACCTGCTCTGTCAGCACCTCGACGACATGGGCGGTGGTGTCCACATAGCGCAGGGTGCTACTTTCCCACCCCAGCTTGCCGTGGGGGTCCACGGAGACATAGAACATTCCGAAGTCCGGTTGCGCGATGAAATCACCTGCCGGAACGACCGGCGCATCTTCGTCCAGGTCCGGCTTCCTGTAGAAGGTGAAGTTGTCGTCCGTTGTCACCCTGCCGGACAGCCAGCCCTGGTGATGGTAAAAGGGCTCTTTCCCAAAGGCGATGTCGTAGAACGCATCGCCCGCCGCTCTGCCCTGCGGCGTTCCCATGTAACCGCCCATGATCTTTCCGTCCAAAGCGCACATCATGTGGCAGAAAACATACAGCCTGTTCACGTTCGATTCCCCTCCTTATGATTGACAAACATTCTGTTTGGAAGCATGCTTCCTTTGAACTTAATGTGCATCCTAGAACTTGAAGTTAACTTTAAGTCAAGGGGATTCTGGAATAATTCGGAGGGGTTTTCAGATGGTCTATACGGTGGGGGAAATGGCGAAACTGCTGGGGGTTGCGGCGTCCACCTTGCGCTACTACGACAAGGAGGGGCTGCTGCCCTTCGTGGAGCGCTCCTCCGGTGGCATTCGCATGTTCCGGGAATCGGATATCGAATGGCTGCAGGTGATCGGCTGCATGAAGAAAGCCGGGATGTCCATCAAGGACATCCGGCAGTACATCGAGATGGCGCTGCAAGGAGACGACACCATCGATCTGCGCCTTGCCATGTTCCGGCGCCAACAAGAAGTTCTGAAACAGCAGATGGCGGAATTGCAGCACACCATGGAGATGGTGGATTACAAGTGCTGGTATTACGAAACGGCGAAGGAAGCGGGTACGGTCGATGCCCCGCAGAAGATGGAGCTTGCCGAAGTCCCGGAACGCTTTCGGAAGATTCGGCAGGAGCTGCGCACTGCGCCGGGGACTGCGGCAACGATATGATAAAACTGCTTAGGCAACGGCAGTCAACCGCTTGATTATCACGGTAACTTTATCGTTCAAAAAGCACTACTAACAAACGACCGCCCCGGCTATCCGCTGTTCGCGGAAGAGCAGGGGAGCTCTTGTCACCGGAGTGGAACCTTTTCAACTCGCAGGATAGCAGAATCGCCTCGCAAGCCAGAATCAGCACGGGACGGCAGCGCGCAGAACCGCCACCCCTAGATTACCCTCACGCTGCCACTGGCAGCCCTGATTAAATATGCTAGGTATCTCGGGATAATGCTTTCGGTCGCATACGCGCAAGAGTGTCCGCTGATTGCAACCGGCTGTTCCCCTTCCTACGCCAATGCTGTGCAGACATCTTCGATATTCTTGCTCGTTATGGCAAAAATCGCGTCTCCAGGGTTTGCCTGTTTCGATTTAGCGTATTGCTCTTCAGATCATCGTGGTGTGCTCGTAGCCGCGCTCCACGAGGAGCCGCTCGGCAACGTCGAGAATCTTCTCGACCGTCTCCTCCGGGTACTTATTGCGTGCCACGGGCACCTCCGTCCTTGTTATCGCGATAAACATACCATGAGTGGCGTACGGGTCGAGAAGGGCTGGCGCCAAAAGAGCCCAACGGCCGTTACAGCTTCGTTAGAAACGCGCCCCACCATGGATGGTGAACCCGAAAGATAAGGCGCGCGGGCACGGCGACTCGGCCCGCGCGCCCGGAAGAGAAAGGACGAACCCATGGGTTACATGCTCGAGACGCGCGGGCTCACCAAGCGCTTCGGCCGCGGCGACCAGGCGCAGGATGCCGTGGCCGACGTGAGCCTTCATATCCGCGAGGGCGAGGGGTACGGGCTGCTCGGCCCCAACGGCGCCGGCAAGTCGACAACGCTCAAGATGATCTGCGGGATGCTGCGGCCGACGGCCGGGGAGATCCTCTTTGCCGGGCACGCCTGGCGCCGCGAGGACCTCTACGCAATCGGCAGCCTCATCGAGGAGGCGCCGCTCTACCCCAACCTCACCGCGCGCGAGAACCTGCGCGTGCGCACCACGCTGCTGGGCCTTCCCGAGAGCCGCGTAGATGAGGTGCTCGCCGCCGTGGACCTCGCGGACACCGGGAAGAAGCGCGCCGGGCGCTTCTCGATGGGCATGCGGCAGCGCCTGGGGCTCGCGCTGGCGCTGATCGCCCGGCCACGCCTGCTCGTGCTCGACGAGCCCACCAACGGCCTCGACCCCATCGGCATCGAGGAGCTGCGCGACCAGATCCGCGGCTTCGCGGCGGCGGGCACGACGGTGATC
>URTL01000003.1 GCA_900550785.1 uncultured Collinsella sp.
ACCGCGGCCGCGTGTACCGCGCAGCCATTCGCTCCGCTCACACCAAGTGATCGCAGCCGAATGCCGATAGCGAAATGAAGACCCTGCCATCGACGGGTGGCAGGGTCTTCGTATATTGTCGCATATTGCCATCCGGACACTGCGCGTATGCGTTCAGGGCGTGCGCGTGCGGCCGGATACGGTGGACAAGGAGAAAAACATGACTGAACCTGAACCGCGCGAAGAGCTGTTCTCCGCGCTGGGCGTCACCATCAGCCCGGATCTGCTGATACAGGCGCTCACCCATCGTTCGTTCTCGCACGAACACCCCGGCACATCGAACTATGAGCGGCTGGAATTCCTCGGCGACGCCGTGCTGGAACTGGTATCGACCGAGACGCTGTTCACGCTGCATCCCGACATGACCGAAGGCCAGCTGGCGAAGATGCGCGCCAAGGCCGTTTCGGAGGAGGCCCTGTCGGCGATCGCCCGGGACAAGTTGCACGTCGGCCCATTCATCCTGCTCGGGCACGGCGAGGCGGAGTCCGGCGGTGCCGAGAAAAGCTCCATTCTGTGCGACATCGTCGAATCGCTGATCGGCGCCACGTTCCTGGAGCACGGCATCGAAGGCGCGCGCAAGGTCGTGCACCGGCTCATCGACGACACGTTGGCGGAAGTGGCCACCGAAGGACCAGCCCTGGACTGGAAGACCTCGCTGACCGTGAAGGCGCACGAGCTCGGCCTGGATGAGCCGCGGTACCGCATGAGCGTGTCCGGCCCCGAATACGCACAGGAATTCACCGCCAAGGCCACCATCGGCCCGAAAGACGACATCATCGGCAAGGGTACCGGCACCAGCAAGCGCAAGGCGCAGCTCGCCGCGGCGGAAATGGCCTGGCATGAGCTCGACCGGTACGCGCCCGCGCTCAAGGCGGCCCGCAAGAACGGCTCGTCCAAGCACCGGCGCAGCGGCTCGGCCGGCAACTGACCAACTGGTGAACGGCGATTGCGCGATGCTGCCACCTGTATGCTTAAACTGAGAAAATACGAATCACAGACGCCATAGCCACAAGCGAACGCGCATCGTGACCGTCGGCGCACGCAAGTCATGAACGCTCGCGAGGCGCGACGGGTCCAGGCATATGACCGAACGATTTGAGTTGAGAGGACATGATGGCTCTACCCACACCATTGCAGGCGTTCAGCGGCGTTCCGAAAAACACCGCATCCGCAGACAAGCAGACGATCATCGACGGTGAGAAAATGACCGGCGCGCAGGCGTTGATTCGCGCGCTGGAGGATTTGGGCGTGCAGGACGTGTTCGGCTGCTCCGGCCCTGCATGGGATCTGCTGAAGTTCTACGGTCTGGATGCCGCTACCATCTGCAAGACTGCCCACGAAATGCTGGGCAAATAAGCGCTTCTCCCACTGTATCTGCGCCGCCGCGTCATTTGCTGACGCGGCGGCGTTTTTGCATGCCGCAAATTTTTTTGCCAAATACTGCAGGATATGATATGCTTACAGAAAAAGCGGAAGGGAGAATCGCAATGCTGATCGTGGACAAACTTGCGTTTCAGGAAAAACTTTCGGAAGGGGAAAAAACGCTGGCCGCCTATATTTTGGCGCATGGGATGGAAATTGCCAAATATTCCACCCGCAGTCTGGCAGAAGTGACCTACACCTCTCCGCCGACCGTCCTGCGCCTTTGCAAAAAGCTGGGTTTTACCGGCTTTGATGACTTCAAGCAAAATTTTGTGCGTGAACTGGAATATCTCGACCAGCAACAGGGCAAGGTGGATTTCAATTTTCCCTTTGCTGAAAACGACAGCCCCATGCGGGTGGCGCAGAACATCGGCGAGCTGTACGAAGAAGCCGTCAAGGACACTATGCAGCTTCTCCGGTACGAAGACCTGCACAAAGCGGTGCTCCTGCTCAAATATCACGAGGAAATCCACATTTTTTCCGCCGGGACGGCCATCAATCAGGCCGAATCCTTCCGAGAAAAGATGCTCAAGATCGGCAAGCGGGTGGTCATTTTCAACAATCTGAACTACCAGCGGTATCAGGCCTGCTGTCTGTCCGAGAGGGACCTTGCCATGATCATTTCCTATTCCGGCGAAACGGCGCAGATGCTGGAGATTGCCCGGCAGTGCAAACGCTCCGGAACACCCATCCTTGCGCTGACCAGCTTTGGCGAAAACAGCCTGACCTGTTATGCGGATTGCAAGCTGACCCTTTCCACCAAAGAAAGCATCTATCAGAATCTTGGGGACTATGCTTCCCATCTGTCCATGACCCTTCTACTGGACATCTTGTATTCCGAGTACTTCCGGCAGAACTACCAGAAGAATTATACCTACAAGCTGGAACGCGCCCGAGAGCTGGAACAGCACCGCACCTCCACCAATCCTATTTTGTTGAATCTGCACAAAGAAAATGCGGAATGAAACACTGTTCCGTTTTTGATCGTGCAAAAAGAAACAGAAAAATTAACACTGTACCAATAAGTTTAAAAAATATTGCACAAAAACCTCCCTGCAAGTATTCTATACCTGCAAGGAGGTTTTCAAGCTTATGGAGATGCCAAAAAAGTTCCTGTGGGGCGGTGCGACCGCCGCCAACCAGTACGAAGGTGCCTACCAGACGGATGGCAAGGGCCTGAGCATTGCCGACGTGGAAAAAGGTGCACGCCACGGCGTCCCGCGCGAGATTCATACACAGGTCATGGAGGGCAACTACTACCCTAGCCATGAAGCCGTGGATTTTTACCACCATTACAAAGAGGACATCGCGTTGTTTGCCGAGATGGGCTTCAAGTGCTTCCGAATGTCCATCAACTGGCCGCGCATCTTTCCGCAGGGCGATGAATTGCAGCCGAACGAGGCCGGGCTTGCTTTCTATGACCGTGTGTTCGACGAGCTGCACCGCTACGGGATCGAACCGGTGGTCACGCTTTCGCATTACGAAACGCCGCTGTATCTGGTGCAGCACTATGGTTCCTGGCGTAACCGAGCCCTGATCGATTTCTTTGCCCGGTACTGTGAAACGGTGTTCCGGCGTTACAAGGGAAAGGTCCGGTACTGGATGACCTTCAATGAGATCAACGAGACCATGAACCAGAGCGAGCCATACCATCAGGCAGGCGTGCTCTTTGCCGAAGGCGAGGAGCACAACGCTGTCAAAGCGCTGGTCAGCCACAACATGTTCCTTGCCAGTGCAAAGGCCGTGCAGATCGGGCATGCGGTCGACCCGGAAAATAAAATCGGCTGCATGATCCAGTATCCCACCACCTACCCGCGCACCTGCGCACCCAAGGATGTGCTGGCACAGAGATTCCAGATGATGCCGAACTATTATTACACCGATGTGATGTGCCGCGGACACTACACCAGCCTGTGCACGGCACAGCTGCGGCGCATGGGCACTTCGGTAGAGATGCAGCCGGGCGATGCCGAGCTGCTGGCCGCAGGAACTGTGGATTACATCGCATTCAGCTATTATTTTTCTTCAGTTGCCCGTGCAACGGAAGATACGGATTGCTGTGTAGAACGCAGCAATCCGTATCTCCAGCGTACCGACTGGGATTGGCCCATCGATCCGGACGGCCTGCGCATCGCACTGAATGAGCTGTATGACCGGTATGAACTGCCGCTGTTCGTTGTGGAAAATGGTCTGGGTGCCATCGACACCGTAGAGCCGGATGGCAGCATTCAGGACGATTACCGCATCCGTTTTCTGGGCAGTCACATTGATGCGCTGCGGCAGGCCATTGAGCTGGATGACGTTCCGGTGATCGGCTACACCTGCTGGGGTCCCATCGACATTATTTCGGTGGGCACCGGCGAGATGCGCAAACGGTACGGCTTCATTTACGTAGACAAGAAGGATGACGGCAGCGGCACGTTGGCCCGCAAAAAGAAAAAGTCGTTTGCATGGTACAAAAAAGTCATTGCAAGCAACGGCGCAGACACCGCCCTGTAAGCAATGCATTTTTTAGGATATTGAAGGAGGCAAAACAAATGGATGCAAAGAAAACTGCCCAGCAGGTGCTGGAACAGGTCGGCGGCGCAGAAAATGTTACATTTCTGACCCACTGTGTCACCCGCCTGCGGTTCAACCTCAAGTCAATGGACGGCGTGGACGAGGCCAAGGTCAAAGCCGTACCCGGCGTGGTGGGTGTCGTGAACAAAGGCGGCCAGTATCAGGTCATCATCGGCAACGAAGTAGCTGCCGTGTACGATGAACTGATGAAACTGGGCGACTTCGGCGGTAAGGAAGTCAAACAGCCTGCCGCCCCGGCCGAGGAAAAGAAGAGCAGGGTCAGCATCATTCTGGACACGCTGGCCGGTGTGTTCACCCCGCTGATGCCGTTGATCGCCGGTGCCGGTATGATCAAGGCTCTGCTGTCTGTGCTGACCCTCTTCGGCTGGATCGACAAGAGCGGAAATCTGTACTATTTCCTCAACTTCATCGCAGACTCTTCCTATTACTTCCTGCCGATCTTCCTGGCCAACTCCGCGGCCAAAAAGTTCGGCTGCAACCCGCAGATGGCCATGCTGCTGGGGGCCATCCTGCTGCACCCGAACTTCATCGCCCTGAAAGCCGATGCCGATGTGGTCCATGTGCTGGGTCTGCCGGTGAAGATGGTAACCTATTCTTCCTCAGTCATCCCCATCTTCCTTATCACGCTGGTACTGCCATACGTGGAACGATTTGTCAATAAGGTCGTGCCCTCTGTGGTCAAGTTCATCCTGCGGCCGGTGCTCACCATCCTCATCATGGCTCCCATCTCCCTGTGCGTGCTTGGCCCTCTGGGCAGCATCATCGGCGATGGTCTGGTCAACGTCCTGCTGGCCATTGAAAAGGTCTGCCCCTGGGCACTGCCCACCGTCATCGGTGCCTTTATGCCGTTCCTGGTCATGACCGGTATGCACTACAGCCTGCTGCCCGCTTATGTCAACTCTCTGTCTATGCTGGGCTATGAGACGGTCATCGGCCCCGGTAATCTGCCTTCCAACATTGCACAGGGTGCCGCAGCCCTCTGCGTTGCCATCAAGACCAAAAACAAGAACTTCCGTCAGCTGGCCGTTTCCGGCGGTGTGACCGCTCTGCTGGGCGTGACGGAGCCTGCTCTGTTCGGCGTCAACGTCCGTCTGCGTAAGCCTCTCATCGCCACCACCATCGGCGGTGGTCTGGGCGGCCTGTATGCCGGTTTGACCGGTGTGCGCCGTTTTGGCGGCGGTGGTGCCGGTCTGGCAGCCATCGGCCTGTATGTCGGTGAAAATCCCATGAACGTGATCAACGCACTGATCTCTGCCGCGATCGCCTTTGTGGCCACCTTTGTGATCCTCTGGTTCATCGGTTTTGATGATGTGCCGGAAGAAGCCTGATCTCTTCTGAAACAAGCAGCGCCGGAACGATTTTGCCGTTCCGGCGCTGCTTTTTACGCCTCTCCCAGCAGCTTTGCGCGGCTGGCGTATACAGCGGTGAATACCTCCCGCAGCCGTTGGATCTCGGGACGCGGGTCGTCCCGCAGGGTCAGCAGACAGGTGTCCGGCAACGGCAGCTGCAGCGGCAGGTACCATGCCGCCGGAAAGGCCGGGTATTTCATCGGGCACAAAAACATGCCGCGCCCGGCAAGCAGATCGTTGTAAACACACTCGTAGTTTTCCACCATGTGCCAGCTTGGTGCGGAAAACGGCAGGCCGGGCTGAACAACGGCAAGATCCACCATTTCCTGATACAGCGGCTCATAAAACAGCTGCTGCCCGGCAAGATCGGCCAGCGCCAGAGTGCTGCGCCCTGTGAGCGGGTGCTCCGGTGATACGATCAGGTAAAAGGTGTTGTGCAGGATGGGGGTGCGCTCGATCTCCGGCTGCAGCGGCCCAAAGGGCAGATAGAGGGCTGCGTCTGCCTCGCTGCAGAGCATTTCGTGGGGATTGCGTGACACGGGCCGAGTGTCCACCGCAAACTCATATCCCGGCAGCGCGGCGTGCAGCCGTGCCATCAGGATGGGATAAATGGGGCCCCGCTGCAGCAGCACCGGCGGCAGGCGCAGGGTCAGTGTGCGCCGCCGGGCAAAGCCCTTCAGCGCGGTGCGGGCGTTCAGGATGCTGCGATAGATCCCCTCCGCCTGCGGCACAAAGGCCCGGCCTGCTTCGGTCAGCGCCACGCGGGTGGTGCTGCGCTCAAACAGGGCCAGATCAAGCTCCTTTTCCAGACTGCGGATCTGGTAGCTGAGGGCTGGCTGGGTGCAGTACAGCTCCCGGGCGGCTGTGGTAAAATTCAGGGTCCGGCTCACGGTGAGAAAACACAGCAGCTGGTGGTCGTTCATCCGAAAAAAGCTCCTTTCTGTGCAGGGGAAGATCCGTCTGCTCTCAGTATAGCATGGCGGGAGACGGTTATAAACACTTTTTATTAGGATGACAAGATTTTTTTGTTTCCCTTTTACTTCGTTATATTTTATACTAAGTGCGGCGCGGGAAAAACTCCCGCAGAGACGAAGAGAAATTGATGAGAAGAAAGAGGAAATCCAAATGGAAAAGATCTCCCGCAAAGGCTTTTTGAAGGTCGCCGCCGCTGCCGCCGAGGCCGGTGCGTACTGCGAGGTTTCGCTCGAGCGCATGATGAGCTGTGGCTTTGGTGCCTGCAACACCTGCAATGTCGAGACGGTCGACGGTATGAAGGGCGCCTGCATGTGCGGCCCCGTGTTCGATGCTTCCAAGGTGGTGGTCTTCTAGTGGGTACCGTGAACATGGCCGTCGATTTCGGCGGCGTCAAGATGCAGAACCCCATCAACACCGCAGCCGGTACCTTTGGCTACGGTTGGCAGTTCCAGAACTTCTTTGATGTTTCCCAGCTGGGCGCCATCACCACCAAGGGTTGCGCTGCCGAGCCCTGGCCCGGCAACCCCGCGCCCCGCATGGCCGAGATCCCCGGCGGTATGATCAACTCCGTGGGCCTTCAGAACCCCGGCGTGGCCGCCTTTGCCCGCGAGTCCGGTCCGTGGCTCGAACAGCTGTCCAAGGACGGCTGCCAGGTCATCTGTCAGGTTGCCGGCCACTCCGTCGAGGAGTTTGTCCGCGCGCTCGAGATGTATGTCGAGCTGTGCCCCTGGGCTGCCGGCTACGAGATCAACGTGAGCTGCCCTAATATCGCCGCCGGCGGTGCCGCCATGGGCTCCTCGCCCGAGGGCGCCTCTGCCGTTATGGCTGCCTGCCGTAAGGTGACCGATAAGCCGCTGTTCGTAAAGATGGCTCCGGTTAACGTTGCCGAGATTGCCAAGGCTCTCGAGGCCGCCGGCGCCGACGGCCTTTCGGTCATTAACTCCATCCAGGGCATGGCCATCGACGTCCATACCCGCAAGTCCCGCGTGGCCAAGCCCAAGGGCGGCCTTTCGGGCCCGCTGTGCCACCACATCGCCGTGCGCATGGTCTGGGAGGTCGCTCAGGCCGTCGATATCCCCATCAACGGCGTCGGCGGTGTCATGACCGGCGAGGATGCGGCCGAGTTTATCCTGGCCGGCGCCACCTGCGTGTCGGTCGGCATGGCCAACTTCGTCGATCCGTGCGCTTCGCTCAAGATCGCGCACGAGCTCGAGGCCTGGGCTGAGTCCCAAGGCGTGAAGGACATCAACGAACTGGTAGGTGCTTTCGAATGCTAGAGACCGATGCCCGCGACCGCGTAATCGTCGCTCTCGACTGCGACCGTGAGCGTTCGCTCGAGCTTGCCCACAAGCTTTCGGGCCATGCCGCCTGGCTCAAGGTTGGCATGACGCTCTATTACGCTGAGGGCCCCGAGATCGTCAAGACCTTTAAGGACCTGGGCTTTAAGGTCTTCCTTGACCTCAAGTTCCATGATATTCCGCATCAGGTTCGCGGTGCCGCCCGTTCGGCCTCGCTTGCCGGTGCCGACCTGCTCTCGGTTCACGGCTTGGGTTCGGGCGCCATGCTCGCTGCCTGCCGCGAGGGTGCCGAGGAGGCGCGCGAGGACCGCGCCAAGCTCGTCGCCATCACCGTGCTCACGAGCATGAATCAGGATGCCTTGAGCGAGATCGGCGTCGAGTCGCCCGTGGCCGAGGAGGCCGCCCGCCTGGCAAAGCTCGCTCAGGCCAACGGCATCGATGGCATCGTGTGCTCGCCGATGGAGGCTCACGACATGCGTGAGCTGCTGGGTCCTGATGCCCTGATCGTGACTCCGGGTGTGCGTCCGGTGGGTGCCGCCCTTGGTGACCAGTCCCGCGTGGCGACGCCTTCCCAGGCTATCGAGCGTGGCGCAAGCCACATTGTGGTGGGCCGTCCCATCACCGGTGCCGACGATCCGGTTGCCGCCTTTGACGCCATCGTCGCTGAGCTGGTCGAAAACGTCGCGTAAAAGATTCCCCTAAGTCACCACTTTTGGGTTTCATTAGCACAAAATAGCCCCTGTGCCTGCGTAAACTTTCCCATCCTTTGTGTGGAATCGCAGGTCAGGGGCTTAACTTTGGGCGCAGTATATTGCACTTTTTGCGGGTATCGTCTAACCTATGGAGCCGCGATTGGGCATTTTGTACGTTCTACGTGCTAAAATGCCAATTATTGAATCAGATATAACCCAACTATTTGGAGGTACGAATGGCACTCCCTCAGCTTACCGATGAGCAGCGCAAGCAGGCTCTTGAGAAGGCTGCTGCCGCACGTCACGCCCGCGCTGAGCTTCGCGAGCAGATCAAGAAGGGCGAGAAGTCCCTCGAGTCCGTGCTCAACTCCGATGACCCCATCGCTTCCCGCATGAAGGTTTCCACCCTCATCGAGTCTCTCCCTGGTTATGGCAAGGCCAAGGCCGCCAAGATTATGGAGGAGCTCGGTATCTCCGCTACCCGTCGCGTCCAGGGCCTCGGCGTCCGTCAGCGCGAGCAGCTCCTCGAGCAGCTGACCAAATAAGTGAGCGCTCAGGATTCCAAGCTCTTTGTGATTTCTGGACCGTCAGGCGCAGGGAAGGGTACGCTCGTCACTCGTGTGCGCGAGCGCCGCTCGAACCTGGGCCTGACGGTTTCGGCTACCACGCGAGCACCACGCAAAGGTGAGGTCGACGGCGTCAACTACTTTTTTCTGACGCGCGAGGAGTTCGACCGCCGCGTGGCAAACGGCGAGTTTGTTGAGTGGGCCGAGGTCCACGGTAACTGCTACGGCACGTTGGTGAGCGAGGTCACATCCAAGCTCGCCTCGGGCGCGTCTCTGATTTTGGAGATCGATGTCCAGGGCGCCCTGCAGGTGAAGGAGCGTTTCCCCGAGGCCGTGCTGATCTTTATCAAGCCGCCTTCGCTTGAGGTGCTCCGCGAGCGTCTAGTCGGTCGCGGTACCGAGACGCCCGAGACGATTGAGCTGCGTATGGCAAACGCCGCCGATGAGCTTGCCCTTGCCGACCGCTACGACGACGTCGTGGTAAATGACGATCTCGACCGCGCGACCGATGAGCTCGTTCGCGTTCTCGATATGCATGAAAGGATCTGAGGTCCGTGTCCGTTGTAAAGCCTTGCATTGACGATCTTCTGGAGAAGACCGATCACAACCGCTTCCTGCTCGCTTCGCTTGCCTCCAAGCGCGCCTGCGACATCAATAGCATGCTGCGTGGCCAGCACAACCGCGTGCTTGCCGTCCAGGATGTCGATGACATCACCATCGGGCTTTCCGGTGCCGACACCATCTCGATGGCTATGGACGAGATTGTCGACGGCGACATCTCTTACGACGAGGCCCGTTACGAGAAGGCGCTCGGCCACAAGGTTGCTGAAGCCTAAATGGCGGCTCGCGTCTGCCTGGTCCACTATCACGAGGTTGGACTGAAGGGTAAGAACCGTGCACATTTTGAGCATATCCTCATGGATAACATCAAGGCGGCCTTGGCCGCCTTTTCCGTGAATGCCGTGTCTCGAATTTCCGGTTATATCCTCGTGACCTTTAACGAGCATCAGGCCGACGAGGCGGCGCGTGTCATTCGCACCGTTCCCGGCGTTGCTCGTGTGTCTTTGGCGTATCACACCAATCGCGACCCTCAGGAGTACTGTGCCGCCGCCGTGAAGGCGCTGCGCGAGTTTGGTTCCTTCGATTCGTTTAAGGTGCACGCCAAGCGCTCCAATACCGATTATGAGCTCACCTCGATTGACATCAATCGTCAGGTGGGCGAGGTGCTGTGCGAGGCCTTCCCCGATAAAAAGGTTCAAATGCACGACCCCGATGCGATGGTGCACGTACTGGTGGTCCAGGGTAGCGTTTATGTGTACGCGCGCTCCGAGCGCGGCGTGGGCGGTCTGCCGGTGGGTTCTGCCGGCAAGGTCGTGACGCTGCTGTCGTCGGGTATTGATTCTCCGGTGGCAACCTGGATGCTCGCGCGTCGCGGCGCGGTGTGCGTGCCGGTACATTTCTCAGGTCGTCCGCAGACGCCCGACACGAGCGAGTATTTGGTGCAGGACATCATCCGTGCGCTTGAGCCGGGTGTCCAGATCGGCCGCCTGTACGTGGTGCCGTTTGGCGACTGCCAGCGTGAGATTTCGGTCACCTGTCCCAGCAACCTGCGCGTGATCATGTATCGCCGCATTATGTATTCGGTTGCCGAGCGCATTGCACACATCGAGGGCGCCAAGGCCATCGTGACGGGCGAATCGCTTGGACAGGTTGCCTCCCAAACGCTTGAGAATATCATGGCCGTTAACGAGGCCGTGAAGATCCCCGTGTTCCGTCCTCTCATCGGTTCGGACAAGCAGGAGATTATCGCGCGTGCCGAAGAGATCGGTACCTTCGATTTCTCGACCGAGGCCGCTCCCGACTGCTGCACGCTCTTTATGCCGCGCCGCCCCGAGACGCACGCCAAACTCGATGCCGTGCATGAGGCGTGGGAGTTGTTCGATCACGAGGAGATGATTGAGCGCTTGCTCAGACAGACCGAGTACATCGATTTTGAGAGCAACACGTATAAGGCCCCTAAGACCTTAAAACGCAAACATTCGGAGCTTGCTCCGCGTGAGATTTACCAAGATCACGAGTAAACTTGT
This sequence comes from uncultured Collinsella sp., assembly GCA_900550785.1. Classification (GTDB taxonomy): domain Bacteria; phylum Actinomycetota; class Coriobacteriia; order Coriobacteriales; family Coriobacteriaceae; genus Collinsella. The sequence continues at coordinate 11,009 of URTL01000003.1, forward strand.
GCATAGACCGACGATGCTCTTGCATCGTCGGTCTTTTGCTATCTGGGCATTTTGCGGCTAAGTGTTCATTTGCTGACGTGTGCCTGAATAAATGGACAGATTTGTGCAAGGTTTTGGTCAGCTTTTGGTTTGACCGCGAAAACCGGTTTTGGGGCGTGGCTGTTGCGGAACTCCTTTCCTGACACGATGTTGTTGGGAGGTTTTGCTATGGCGCAGCGCGAACAACACGAACGGGTCAAACGGATGGACCGCTTGGCGGACAAGCTGCTCGGTCATAAGGCAGTGGTGATGGCGATACTGGTCGTCATTGCGATGGCGAGTGGACTGGCGATGGCGAACCTTAGCGGCGGTGCCGGCGGCGTGTCGTTTGAGCACACTGATGGTTTGGGCTCGTTGGTGGAGCCGGGATCCGGCGATGCCTCGAGCGGAAAGATATCCGAAGGCTCTTCGCCTAAGGCGTCTGCCGCGGCAGAGGTCTATGTCGATGTTGATGGCGCCGTTGTGTCGCCCGGTGTATATCGCCTCAAGGACGGCGCGCGGGTGGCTCAGGCGATTGATGCCGCCGGCGGGCTGGCGCCCGAGGCGGACGTTACGGGGCTCAATCGGGCATCCAAGGTCGTCGATGGACAGAAGATTCACGTTCCAACGGTAGGGGAGCAGCAGGCGTCCATTGCGGAAGCCGATGTTGATGGTGGGGCTTCCGCGTCATCGGGCGTGAGTGGCGCAACAGGTCTAGTAAACATCAATACGGCAAGCGCGGCAGAGTTGCAGACGCTCTCGGGCATCGGTCCCTCCATGGCCCAGTCGATTATCGATGAACGGACAAAGAACGGTGCTTTTGCCTCGGTTGACGATCTGATGCGTGTGTCGGGAATCGGCGAGAAGAAGCTTGCCAAAATCAAAGATTGCATCTGCGTATGAGTGCGACCGAGCGCGAGCATGTGATGCCTCCGCGGCCCCTGCTTCCGTGGACGATGGCCTTGTGTGCCGGCATGTGCATGAGCTGCGCCTTGGTGCTTAACGTGGCCGCTGATGCGCTGCTGAGGGAGCGGGCGCCGGCGGTCGGGCTGCTATGGGCCATTCCCGTTGCGGCGGCGGTATTCGTTGTGCTGGCTCAATCTTGTGCGCGGCTTGCCCCTTTGAAGCGGTGGTTGTATGCCGCGTCCGTCGGTCTCGTGGCGGGAGCGGTCGTCTCGGCGTGGTGGGCTGTGGGTGCGCTCAGCGCCTCGAAGGCGCTCGACGGTCGAGCGGCAAGCGGCCTCGAGTTTATCGTGCAGGGCGATCCATCCATAAACGACGACGTGTATTCCTATACCTGCGAGGCACGCGCGGACGGTAAGAACTTGGCAACGGTTCGCCTATCGTGCGACCGCGAGCTCAAGGTCGGGGCGCACGTGCGTGTTATCGGCCGCGTTTCACGTTTTGAGAACGATGCATATGGACGATCGCGCGTGCTCCGAGGCGAGGTGCGCAAGGTTCAAGCCGTTCGAGTTGTGTCGGTCGATGAGGGCTCTCCGGGGCCGCTGCTTCGGCTGCGAAATGGGCTGCTTGCGTCCATCGCGCCTGCAACCGACCCGGCGCGTGCGCTCATAGCCGGTGTCGTCTGCGGTCGTTCGGCCGAGCTGCGCGTCCAGCCCGCGGGCGACTGGTTTTCGGTAACGGGAACGGCGCATCTTATCGCCGTCTCGGGCAGCCATTTGGCTATCGTGGGGTTTGTAATCGAGGGTGTATTGCAAAAGACTCGGTGCTCACGTGGTCTTCAGCGGGCGATATTGGCGATAACGCTTGTGGGCTACGCTGCCTTTACGGGCGCGTCTCCCTCGGCCGTGCGCGCGTGCTGCATGGTGTTCGCGACGCTTGTCGTAAACGGCGCGGGGCGTCGCCGGCACGGCGCATCGGCACTCTTCGTAACCATGTCTATCTTTGTGCTACTGCGGCCGACGGTGCTGTTCGAGATGGGCTTTCAGCTTTCATGTGCCAGCGTTTTTGCCATTCTGTGCTTTTGCCCCTATGCGACCTACACTTTGGGTGAGCTGAGTGTGCCATCGGGCGTTGCAAGCATGCTTTCCGTCACGTTGTGCTCGCAACTGGCGACACTTCCCATTACCATTCCTGCCTTCGGTACGTTCTCGCTCATTGCTCCGCTGGCAAATGCGGTCATCGGCCCGGTGGTGAGCGTACTGCTTGCTGTGTCCATCGTGCTGGTTCCCTTTTCGCTCGTGGCACCGTTGCGGACTTGGGCGCTCATTGTGCCCATGATTGCCGCCCGCTGCGCGCTGTTCTTCGAGCAGCTGTTTGCCGCCGTGCCGGGTGCATCCGTGAGTGTGTCGCCCGATAGCGTGTGGATTTACCTAGTGCCGTGTTTGCTGGCGGTTCTGCTGGTCTGGTGGCCGCGTCCCCGTGCACGTCCTATGGCGGTGGGGCTTGCATGCCTGGTGCTCTTGGCTGCGATTCCGTACGTCTACTGGGATCGATTCGCTCCGCCTTCGGTGACGGTGCTCGATGTGGGCCAGGCGGATGCGATTCTTATCCGCCAGGGCGGCGCGGTAGCACTCGTCGACTGCGGGCTCGACGAGCGCGTGGTAGCGGCGTTGGTTCGCAATAACGTGCACCATATCGATGCCGTCTTTGTGACGCATTGGGATGAGGACCACTGGGGTGGTCTGCCTGCCGTGCTCGGACGGTTTTCGGTCGGAACGATTGCCGTGGCGGCGGATGCGCTGGAGGATGCTCCTGCCGAGGTATTGAACCGACCTGGCGTTGAGTATCGGCAGGTGCGCCTTGGGGATACGGTCGACATCGGCTCATTTTGCGCCCGCGTGATGTGGCCATTCGAGTCCGTGGATGGCGAGGGAAATGATGACTCGCTTGTCCTGCTGCTCTCTTATGTTCAGGAAGGCAAGGGCCTGCGTATGCTCCTCACCGGCGATGCCGAGCTCGACCAAGAACGGGAATTCGTGCAGGAGGTGGGGGATATCGATGTCCTTAAACTTGGGCATCACGGCTCTAAGGTTTCAGTCGATGGTGAGTTGCTGGACGTCTTGAAGCCCGAGCTTTCCCTCGCGAGCGCGGGCGAGGGGAATCGATACGGCCATCCGTCCGATGCCTGCATCGATGCCGTTAAGGATGCGGGCGGCGTGTTCGCGTGCACTATCGAACACGGCGACATTACCGTCATGCCGACTGCGAATGGCTTTGCGATGCGATGCCAGCGACCGTGAGGACGTCGTTGGCGTGTGGTGGGCCCCTGGGCTAGAATGGCACGGAACGAATACGAAGGTCTGCGGGAGGGGAGCGCGATGTCCGAAACCGGTCTGTTGCCGGCATATCTGATCGTCGGTACCGACGGAGTCAAACGCGACCATGCTGTCTCACGTATGAAGGCGCGTCTGGAAAAGACGGGCATGGTCGAATTCAACCTCGACGAGCGCGATATGACCAAAGACCCCGATATCGAGTCGATTATCGGATCGCTCAACACCTTTCCCATGGGCAGCGAGTTTCGCCTGGTAATCCTTGACGGCTGCTCAAAACTCGCCAAAGCGATCTCCGAGCCGCTTGTCGACTATCTGGCGAGTCCCAGCCCCACGACGGTTTGCCTTATCATCGCCGACTCGCTTGCCAAGAACACGCGCCTGTATAAGGCGATCGCCAAGATCGACAAGAAGGCCGTGATCGATTGCTCCGGCACCAAGCGCTGGGAGCTTCCGCGCCGCGTGCAGCAGATGGCGACGCAGCACGGCAAGTCGATCTCGACGGCGGCCGCCGAGGAGCTCGTCTCGCGTTCGGGTGAAAACACTCGCATGCTCGATAACGACTTGGCTAAGCTTGCCCAGATGGTCGAGGCGCCCCAGATTGAGCTTGCCGACGTTGAGCGCTGGATTGTACGTACGGCCGAGGTTCAACCCTGGGACTTTCTCAATGCGGTCTCGGCCCGTGACATGCGCCGTTCGCTCGAGCTCTTCAATCTAATGCCCGCCAAGAGCTACGTGTGGACGTACACATTGCTGTGCGGCCGCATTCGCGAGCTTATCGTTGCCAAGGCGCTCGATGCGCGCGGACAGGGTCGTGAGCTGGCCGCAACGCTCAAGCTCCAGTCCTGGCAGGTCAAGAATCACCTGACCTGGGCACGTCGCTTTTCGATGGCAGAGCTCGTCGCAGCGCTCGAGGGTGCCGTTGATGTGGAGCTCGCGCTCAAGGGTTCGGCCGATTCTCAGACCGCGCTTTTGCTCTGGATTACGAACATCTTGAGAAAATCGTGATGATACCTGCCTATTTGACAAATTCGTTCTATCCCTTTGAGGGGGAGCGTGCTATAGTAGGCGCTTGCATGACCTCACCGTGTCTCAGAGGTGTCATACATTTTTTGCAAGGAACTCGAAAGGAACTCCAGAAGTGGCAAACATCAAGTCTCAGAAGAAGCGTATCCGCACCAATGAGGCAGCTCGCATGCGTAACAAGGCTGTCAAGTCCGAGCTCAAGACGCTGACCAAGCACGTCCAGTCCGCCGTCGCCGAGGGCGACGCCGAGAAGGCCCAGGCTGCCCTCAAGACCGTCACCAAGCGTCTCGACATGGCTGCCGCCAAGCATGTTATCCACAAGAACCAGGCTTCCAACCGCAAGTCCGGTCTTGCCAAGCTCGTGAACAGCATCAACGCTTAAGTTGTAAATTTCACACCACACAGATTACGCGCATAAATGGAGCCTGTTTTATGGAACAGGCTCCATTTTTTGTACCGCTCGGGTAAGATAGTCCGCATGAATACTTCAATTGACATTTCCCACATCCGCAACTTCTCGATTGTTGCGCACATCGACCATGGCAAGTCCACGATCAGTGACCGCATTCTCGAGCTCACCCATACCGTCGACGAGCGCGACATGGAGTCGCAGCTGCTCGACACCATGGATATCGAGCGCGAGCGCGGCATCACGATCAAGTCCAATGCCGTTCGCGTGTCCTATGACGCCGACGATGGCGAGACGTATCAGTTCAATCTGATCGATACGCCGGGCCACGTGGACTTTACCTATGAGGTTTCGCGCTCGCTGGCGGCCTGTGAGGGCGCGGTGCTCGTTGTCGACGCCACGCAGGGCGTCGAGGCGCAGACCGTCTCCAACGCGACGCTCGCCATGAACGCCAATCTGGACATTGTGCCGGCCATCAACAAGATCGACCTGCCCTCGGCCCATCCCGACGAGGTTAAGACCGAGATCGAGGATGACCTGGCGATCCCTGCCGATGATGCCGTGTGCGTCTCGGGCAAGACCGGCGAGGGCATCCACGATCTGCTGGAGTCCATTGTCTTTTTGATCTCTCCGCCCAAGGGCGATGCGAACGCGCCGCTCAAGGCACTCATTCTGGATTCGTACTTCGACGAGTATCGTGGCGTCGTCGCCACGGTGCGCATCTTTGACGGCTCCATCAAAAAGGGCGATACCCTGCGCATGATGCAGGCAAAGGGCGACTTTTTGGTCGATGGCGTGGGCGTCAAGCGTCCCGCCGAGACCCCGGTCGACGCGCTCACGGTCGGCGAGGTCGGATACGTGGTCACGGGCCTGAAGGACCCCGAGGCCGTTCGCGTGGGCGATACCCTCACGTGGGCGTCGAATCCCTGCCCCGAGCCGCTTCCCGGCTACCGCGAGGCCAAGCCCATGGTCTATACGGGCCTGTTCCCGATCGATAACAAGGACTACGAGAACCTGCGTGACGCGCTCGATAAGCTGCACGTCAACGACCCGTCGTTGGTGTGGGAGCCCGAGACCTCGGTGGCGCTCGGCTTTGGCTTCCGCGTGGGCTTCTTGGGCCTGCTGCATATGGAGGTCGTCAAGGAGCGCCTGGAGCGCGAGTTCAATCTTGACCTCATTGCCACGAGCCCCTCGGTGGACTATCACGTCTACAAGACTGACGGCGAGATGATTGATGTCCGCAGCCCGCAGGATCTGCCCGAGGCTACGCGCATCGAGCGTATCGAGGAACCCTACCTCAAGGCCAAGATTATCTGCCCGCCCGAGTATACGGGTGCCGTCATGCAGCTCGCTATCGAGCACCGCGGCATTACTACCGACATGATTCATCTCACGAGCAAGTCGGTCGAGATGCGCTTTGATATGCCGCTCGCCGAGCTCATCTTGGACTTCTTTGACCAGCTCAAGAGCCGTACCAAGGGCTATGCCTCGCTCGACTACGAGTTCAACGAGTATCGTCCCTCCGAGCTCGTCAAGCTCGATATCTTGCTTTCGGGCGACGAGGTGGACGCGCTGTCGTTTATCGTCCATAAGGACAAGGCCTATGGCCTGGCCCGTGGTCTGTGCGACAAACTTAAGGAGATCATCCCGCGTCAGCTGTTCGAGGTTCCCATCCAGGGTGCTATCGGCAACAAAATCATCGCCCGTTCTACCGTCAAAGCGCGTCGCAAGGACGTTCTTGCTAAGTGCTACGGCGGCGATATCTCGCGTAAGCGCAAGCTGCTCGAGAAGCAGAAAGAGGGCAAGAAGCGCATGAAGGCCATCGGCTCGGTCGAGGTCCCGCAGGAGGCCTTTATGGCGATCCTCAAGGTGGACGAGTAGGTCTATGGCGCTTTCCGAATACAGCAAGCGGCTGCTGGGCGCCTATGCCGAGCAGCCGTTCCTTATGGCTCCCATGGCGGGCGTAACCGATCCCGCTTATCGCATCATGTGCCGCCGCCGCGGTGCCAATCTCGCCTATAGCGAGATGGTGAGCGTGGCGGGCCTTGCCTATGCCAGCAACAAGACCTGGCGCCTGGTGCTACCGGCCGACAAGGAGCAGCAGATTTGCGTGCAGCTCTTTGGCTCCAAGCCCGAGCAGTTTGCGAGTGCCGTCGCCGCCGTCGAGGAGCGTGTGGGCGATCGCCTGTCATTGATTGATATCAACATGGCCTGTCCGGCTCGCAAGGTCGTTACTAAGGGCGAAGGCTCGGCGCTTATGCGCACGCCCGACCTGGCCGAGAAGATTGTCGAGGCAGCGGTGGGCGCGGCGCATGTTCCCGTGACCGTGAAGATCCGCAAGGGTTTTTATGCCGAGGACCGCAACGCCGCAACGTTTGCCCAGATGCTTGAAGGGGCGGGCGCCTCTGCAGTTGCCGTGCACGGTCGTTGTGCCACGCAGCTCTACACCGGCCAGGCCGATTGGTCGGTTGTCGATGAGGTTGCCGACGCCGTCGAGATTCCCGTGATTGGTTCGGGTGATGTGTTCTGCGCCGAGGATGCCGCGGAGCATCTGCGCAGTTCTGGTGCCAGCGCGGTGTTTATCGCGCGCGGCATCTACGGCAATCCGTGGGTGTTCGGTGATGCTCGCGCCCTTGCGCTCGATGGCATGCCGGTGCCGGCGCGCAGCTCCGTTGAGCGCCTAGACGCCCTGCGTGAGCACCTAACGCTGACGCATGAGCTCCTGCCGCTCATGTCGCGTGCCCGTACGTACGCAAGCTGGTACTTAAAAGGCATGCCCCATGCCGCCGCTTGGCGTGCCCATGTGGTGCGCTGTTCCACTTACGAGGAGTTTATGGCGCTGGTCGATGAGATCGAGCGCGATGTGGTGGCCTGCGAGGCTGCCCTTGCCGCCGGCGAATCGGTGCCTCCACATCCGCTGGAGGCTTAAGGGTGGCCGTTACCGCGCTGTACGTGCACGTGCCGTTTTGCGCCCAAAAGTGCCGGTACTGCGACTTTGACTCGCGCAGTTTTGCTCCGTGCGACCTGAGCGCTGCGCTCGATGTCTATTTTGAGCAGTTGTTCGCGCGCCTCGATGCTTTTGGCAAGGCTAGGGCCCTTGAACAGATCCGCACCGTCTATGTTGGCGGTGGTACGCCGTCGCTGGCGGGGGAGCGCCTGGTGGAGCTGGCGCGGCGTATTCGTGCGTGGTGCAAGCCTGTTGAGTTTACCTGCGAGGCCAATCCCGAATCGCTGACCGCAGAGCTTGCCACTGCGCTTGCCGGGGTGGGTGTCACGCGCGTCTCTCTGGGCGTGCAAACGCTCGATAACGCCGAACTTACCGCCATCGGCCGCATTCACGATGCCGATCGGGCGCTCGCTGCCATCACGACGGTCAAGGACGCTGGGCTTGTCGTGTCGTGCGACCTGATGTGCGGCCTTCCCGGGCAGACCGACCTAAGCTGGCAGCGCACACTCGATGGCGTGTTGGCGGCGGCGCCGCATCATGTGTCGGTGTACCCGCTCACGCTCGAGGAGGGCACGCCGCTCTATCGCATGGCGTGTCGCGACGAGTCGCTCGAGCCCGACGAGGATTTTCAGGCTGCATGCATGGATGCGGCGCGTGAGCGCCTGAGTGCGGCCGGCTATCACCCGTATGAGGTGGCAAGCTACGCGCTCGACGGCCATGAGTGCGCCCACAACATTGCCTATTGGACCGGACAGGGCTATCTGGGTTTGGGCCGCTCTGCCGCCGGTATGCTCGACGCCGAGGATTTCGATCGCTTGGCCGGGCTGTTTCCCGACGTGCTTGCTCGCGGCGATGCGTATCGCGTGCGCTTGGTGCAACGCGACGATGCCGCGACGACGTTTGATGCCGAGTATCTGTCGCAGCGCGAGGCGGCGGCCGAGGATTTGATGCTTGCCTGTCGCATGACGCGTGGCATTGGGCCCGATCTGTTGGTTCGCTCGGCAAGCGTGATCGCTGCAGATGAGTTGGCGGCGGCCTGCGACCGTGCGGTCGAGTTGGGCCTTGCCACCTGGGTGCCCGATCATATTGAAGGACATGCGGGGCGCGTCACCTCGAAAGACGTTATCGCAGGTCGCGTCCGTGCTCGTTTAGCGCCCACTCACTTGGGCTGGCTCGATGGAAATGTGCTGTTCGAGCTGTTTTGGGGTCTAGCCTAGGCCGCTCGGGTAGAATTACCGCAATATATACGCTGCTGTGAGCAGGAGGTTGCCGCGCATGGCGACGATGAACGAAAAAGATTACTACGAGATTTTGGGTGTCTCCAAGGACGCCACCTCGCGTGATATACAGAAAGCCTTCCAGCAAAAGGCCCGCAAGCTCCATCCGGACGTCAACAAAGAACCGGATGCCGAGGAAAAGTTCAAAGAGGTTTCCGAGGCCTACGCCGTGCTTTCGGATGAGCAAAAACGTGCGCGCTACGACGCCATGCGTTCTAGCAATCCCTTTGCCGGTGCTCCTACAGCTTCGCCCTATGGTGGCGGTTACGCCGGCAGCGCGGGCTACGGCAATCCCTTTGAGGGCGGCTTTCCCTTTGGTGGCGCCTGGGGTCAGCCGCGTCGCGGGCAGGCTGCCTATAATCCCGAGAACGGCGCCAACGTGGTCGTCGATATTAAGCTCGACGCCAAGGAGGCCAAGGGCGGTGCCCGCAAGACCGTCCGCTATACGCGCTTCGATACCTGTGGTCACTGCGGCGGTTCGGGCTCTGTTTCGTCCGAGCATGCACATACCTGTCCGAGCTGCGGTGGTCGCGGCCACATCGATGTCGACCTGTCCTTTCTGTTTGGTGCCGGCACGTTCCAGTCTGTCTGCCCTGAGTGCGGTGGCTCCGGTAAGGTCGTCGCCGACCCCTGTCCCGATTGCGGCGGCAGCGGGCGAACCCGTGTGACCTCCGAGCAGACGATTGAGTTTCCCGCCGGCACGCACGATGGCGACGAGGTCCGTATTGGCGGCATGGGTCACGCCGGCACCAACGGCGCCTCTGGCGGTGATCTGGTCGGTCGGGCCCATGTTGAGGCCGAGCGCCTGGAAGGCAAGGCCCGTACCGGTTTTTACCTGATGGGCATCGTGGCGCCGTTTTTGGTGCTATCGGCCATCTCGGGCGTGTTCTCGGCCTTTGCCGTGATGTGCTTTATTCCGTTTGCCATGGGCCTGTTCATGGTGCTCTCGGACGGCGTGCTGCACCGCAGCCTGCTGTGGTGGAAGCGCGGCGCGATGCAGTTTGCCAACGGTTTTGCCAACGGATTTATGTTTGCGCTCGTGTCGGTTTGGTTTGCGAGCTGCTCGCAACGTGCCATGCTTTCGCCCTACGCAATGCAATAACATCAAACCCTCTGTTTGCGGCCGGCCCAGCTTGGGTATAGGACGCACTGTGACAATAATGAAAGTCGGAAGGATTCGGTCGTGTCGGAAAATAGGGATTACTACGAGGTGCTTGGCGTCGACAAGGATGCCGACGCGCGGACGATTAAGCGCGCGTTTCTAAAGAAGGCCCGTACCGTACACCCGGACGTTTCGGACGACCCCGAGGCCGAGGCTAAGTTCAAAGAGCTCAACGAGGCATATTCCGTTCTTTCCGATGAGCAGAAGCGTGCTAACTACGACCGTTACGGCACTGCCGAAGGCCCTGGTGGTTCGGGCTGCGTCGACATTAACGATATTTTTGGCGGCATGGGTATGGACGACCTCTTTTCGTCGTTCTTTGGTGGCGGTGCCGGCGGTGGCGCCCGCAGCCGTCGTGAGCGTCGTCGCGGACGTGACATGGCCATCTCGCTTTCGGTGACGCTCGAGGAGGCGGCGCTCGGCTGCAAAAAGACGATCAGCTATGACCGCCTTGCTCCTTGCGAGGACTGCAACGGCACCGGTAGGGCAGAGGGCGCACAGGAAAAGCAGTGCGGCCGCTGCCACGGTACGGGCTACGTCACGACGGTTCAGCGTTCGTTTTTGGGCCAGGTTCAGTCTTCCTCGCCTTGCCCTGACTGCCATGGCGAGGGCACGGTTATCGACCATCCCTGCGAGACCTGCGACGGTCAGGGCCGTACGCCTTCGCATGAAAAGATTGACATCGATATTCCCGCCGGCGTTTCGACCGGTCGCCAGCTGCGCGTGAGCGGCTTTGGCGAGGCCGGCCTTCGCGGCGAGCCTTCGGGCGACCTGATTGTCAACGTGCGCGTTGCCGACCACGAGCGCTTTAAGCGCAACGGTGACGACCTGTACCTGGTGAGCGATATCTCGATTGCGCAGGCTGCGCTCGGCTGCGAGATCGAGGTCGGGGGCATTATGCCCGACGAGGTCGTTAAGGTGACGGTTCCCGCCGGCGCCCAGTACGGTGATACCGTGAGCGTCAATAATTACGGCATGCCGCGCATTGGCGGTGGCGGTTCGCGTGGCCGCCTGATCGTGCAACTGCGCGTGGTCGTTCCCACCAATCTTTCCAATAAGCAGCGCGAGCTGCTCCGTGCTTTTGCCGATGATATGGGCGATGACGTCGCTTCCGGTAAGAAGTCGGTGACCGACCGCATCAAGAGCGCCCTCGACGATATCCTCGATTAAGGAGCCCGCGTGCTCGCACCCCATATTTCCGTCGTCAACCTCGGTTGCCGTGTCAACCGGGTTGAATCCGACCGTATCACTGCCGATCTTATGCGCCTGGGCTTCGCTATTGTGGAGCCCCAGGATGCCGATTTGATCGTCATTAACACCTGTGCCGTTACGGGCGAGGCCGAGGCCAAGACCCGTAAGGCCGTTCGTCATGCGCTGGCCCATCCAAACGAGCCCTATGTAGTCGTGACCGGATGCGTGGTCAATTTGCATCCCGAGGAGCTGCTGGAGCTTTCGGACCGCGTGATTGCCGAGCCGTCCAAGATCGATGTTGCCGACCGCGTTTGCGAAGTGCTAGGCGTTGAATCCGACAGCGTCGCCGCTTGCAGCGATAGCGATGTGGTCGATGCGCTTGGGCGCTCCCGCTTGGGCGTAAAGATCCAAGACGGCTGCAATCACCGCTGCACCTACTGCATCGTGTGGAAGGCGCGCGGCCCCGAGCGTTCCGTGCCCGTCGAGTCCGTGCTCGAGCAAGTTCGCGAGGCCCAGGAGGCCGGCGTGCCCGAGGTGGTGCTGACCGGTGTGAACCTGGGTGCCTACGATGGCAAGAGCGCGACCGACGAGCATGTCGAAATCGATGAGCTGCTCGAGGCCATCATGGAGCGCACGTCTATTCCGCATGTGCGCATTTCCTCGGTCGAGCCCATGGATATCTCTGAGCGCCTGCTTAAGGTTATGGCGTGCTATCCGCAGCGTATCGCCCCGTTTTTGCACCTGCCCGTGCAGTCCGGCTGCACGGCGACCCTGCATCGCATGGGCCGTCCCTATAGCGCCGAGGCCTTTGAGGATACGGTGCGCATGATTCGCGCCAACTTGCCCCAGGTGTCTCTTTCGTGCGATGTCATCGTCGGTTTTCCTGGTGAGACGGACGAGGAATTCGAGGAGTCGCTGGCGCTATGCCGCCGTGTGGGTTTCTCGCGTATGCACGTGTTCCGCTACAGCAAGCGTCCCGGTACCCTTGCTGCCGACATGCCCGACCAGGTGCCACCCGAGGTTATGGCCGAGCGCAGCCGCCGTATGCGGGCCGCCGCACAGGAGCTCGCTATTGCCGACGCTCGTCGTCGCGTGGGCACGGTCGAGCGTGCCGTGCTCGAGTATGGTGACAACCTGACGCTCGGCTCGTTCCATCATGCCCGTCTTGACGATACCTGTGGACTTACAGCCCCGTGCCTGCTCGATGTTGCTATCATCGGAGTCGATGATTCCGGCTTGGTCCATGCACGCAGGGAGGTTCATGGAAGCCTCGAAGATTAGACTTACCGTTCCCGAGGGAATTGATCCCTCGCGCGTTTTGGGCGCCGGCGACGGTGTCCTTCGTGCGCTTGAGAGCTTGGTTCGCGCCCATGTGGTCGCCCGTGGCGATAGCATCTCCGTGAGCGGCGACCCGGACGAGGTCGAACTCGTGGCGCGCTTTTTCGAGCACGCTTTTCGCGAGGCGGCCGCCGGGCGCACGCTGTCTGCCGACGATGTCTCTCGCTGCCTGGCCGTCTTGCGCGACGGTGAGCACGAGGCTACGTCGCTTCGCGATGACGTGCTGCTTTCGTATCGCGGTCGCGTCATTCGCCCCAAGACGCTCGGGCAAAAGCGCTATGTGGATGCCATCCGCTCGCATACCATCACATTTGGCTTGGGTCCTGCCGGTACCGGTAAGACCTATCTGGCTATGGCGCTCGCCGTTGCCGCGCTCAAGCGTCACGAGGTGGGCCGTCTGATCTTGACGCGTCCGGTTGTCGAGGCGGGGGAGAACCTGGGCTTTTTGCCCGGTACCCTCGAGGAAAAGATCGATCCCTACATGCGTCCGCTCTACGACGCCCTTTTTGACATGATGGATCGCGAGCGCACCGATGAGCTCATGGAGCGCGGCGTGATCGAGATCGCCCCGCTTGCCTACATGCGCGGCCGCACGCTGAGCGACGCCTTCGTGGTGCTCGACGAGGCCCAAAATACCACGCCCGAGCAGATGAAGATGTTTCTGACGCGCCTGGGCTTTAACTCCAAGTTTGTGATTACCGGCGACCTGAGCCAGCGTGACCTGGTGGGCCGTCGTGGTGGCTTGGCGGATGTCGAGAAGATTTTGGGCCGTGTCGACGATGTCGCATTTTCTCACCTCGAGCGTGCCGACGTGGTGCGCCATGCCCTGGTGGGACGTATCGTCGAGGCATATGATGCTTATGATGACGTGCGCGAGCAGCGCCCGCGCGACCGAAAGGAGTCCCGTTGAGTGTATTGATCAGCAACGATGCCGAGCTCGATACGCTGCTCGACGCGCAGGAGGTAGAACACATCTGCGAGGTCGTGCTTGCCGCCGAAGGCGTTGAGCGTGAAGTCGAGATTTCCCTTTCGTATGTCGACGAGGACGAGATGCACGAGCTCAACCACGAGTGGCGCGGTATCGACCGCACCACCGATGTCCTCTCGTTTGAATGCGACTCGGCCTTTGACGAGGATATTCCCGCCGACGAGACGCTTGAGCTTGGCGATATCATCCTGGCCCCGCAAGTCATTGCCCGTCAGGCCCCCGGCTTTGGCAATGCCCCTGCCGACGAGTGCCGCCTGATGCTCGTGCATGGCATGCTGCACCTGCTGGGGTATGACCATATCGAGGACGACGAGGCCGAGGTCATGGAGGCCCGCGAGGACGCCATCCTGCGCGATCTGGCGCTCGAGCGCGGCGAGGACCCCAAGCTGGTCCACGTCGGCCCCATCACCAACCACGCCCACGACTAGGAGCCGTCTATGATTCCCGGATCGAACAAGGACCATCCGTCCTTCTTAAAGTCGTTCTCCTACGCCATGGAGGGCTTCGTCACCGCCGTCAAGACCGAGCGCAATATTAAGGTCATGCTCGTTGCGGGCGTGTGCACCGTCATTGCCGGCTGCATCGTGGGGCTCGACATTGCCGAGTGGGCCACGATTATCATCTGTTGTGGCCTGGTGATTCACGGCGAGCTATGCAACACCGCCATGGAGGCGATTGTCGATCTGGCGACCCAGGAGCTCCATCCGCTGGCAAAGCGCGCGAAGGATATCGCCGCCGCCTCCGTATACGTTCTTTCCATCACCGCCGCGATTGTGGGCTTGCTGGTATTTGCCCACGCGCTCGGCTTTATCTAGAAAGGGATTTTCATGTCCGACACTATGCAGCCTATCGATGAAATTTTGGACGACGAGGTCCTGGATGCGGCGGATGCCGAAGCGGCCGAAGCATACGAGGAAGTCGAGGAATTCGATCCGTTTGAGGGCATGAGCGACGAGGAGCTCGACGCCCTGTGCGACGAGGACGATAGCCTCGCGGGCTTTGGCGACGTTGAACCCGGTTTTCGCAGCGGCTTCGTAGCCCTGGTCGGACGCCCCAACGCCGGCAAGTCCACGCTGCTCAACGCCTGCTATGGCAAAAAGGTCGCCATCACCTCGCCGGTGGCACAGACGACCCGCCGTCGCATGCGCGCCGTCGTCAACCGTCCCGGCTACCAGCTGGTCTTTGTCGATACCCCGGGTATTCATAAGCCCAAGGACGGCCTGGGGTCCGAGCTCAACAAGAGCGCACTGTTCGAGTTGAACGATGTCGACGTCGTCGCGTTTTTGATTGATGCCACCAAGCCCATCGGCAGGGGAGACGCCTGGGTTGCCGAGCGTGTCAGATGCGCTCGTTGCAAGAAGGTCCTGGTGCTCACCAAGGCCGATGAGGCCGACCCCGCACAGGTCATGGAGCAGCTTAAGGCTGCCCACGAGCTTATGGAATATGACGACGAGATTGTGACGTCGTCGGTTAAGAACTTCAACGTCGATGCCTTTATAGAGACCGTTGCGCACTTTTTGCCTGAGGGTCCGCGTTGGTTCCCCGAGGACATGGGTACTGACGCTTCCGATGAGACGCTCGTTGCCGAGTTTGTGCGCGAGAAGGTCTTGCGCCGCACCCGTGATGAGATTCCGCACTCCGTTGGCGTGATCTGCGATGCGCTCGAGCAGACCAAGAAGGTGCTGCGCGTGCACGCCACCATTTACGTCGAGCGCGAGGGCCAAAAGGGCATCATCATCGGCAAGGGCGGCGAGATGATCAAGCATATCGGTATCGACGCCCGACGCGATCTTGAACGCATTTTTGGCACGCAGGTCTTTTTGGAGCTGGACGTGAAGGTCAAGGCCGGCTGGCGTGACGACGAGGCCCAGATTCGCCGCTTTGGCTACAACGCCGAGGACTAAGGACGCGCGGCGCGCATGGCAGGCTCCCGGACATATCGCACCAAGGTGCTCGTCCTCGACAAGACGAAGCTCAAAGAGACCGACCTGATCTTGACGATGCTTGACGAGCGGGGGCGGCAGGTTCGTGCCGTGGCAAAGGGCGCCCGCAAACCCGGCGGACGCCTGGCTGCGCGCTGCGAGCTGTTCTGTACGGTAGATATGCTGCTCGCACATGGACGGTCACTCGACGTGGTTTCCCAGGCCGAGCTTATGGAGGCGCCGCTCGGCGTTGCGCCCGATTACGAGACGACCTGCGCCGCAAGCGCGATCGCCGAGGTCGCGCGCGTGTGCTCGTTCGAGGACGCCGAGGACCCGTTTACCTTTGCCATCACGCAGCGAGCGCTTGCCCTGGTGGGCAGCGGGCTTGACACGGCGCATATGGACCTACTTGTGGCGGCATATGTCTTTAAGCTGCTGTCGCACGTTGGCTATCGACCCGATTTTTCGGCCTGCGTGCTGTGCGGAGACCCCATGCTGTCGTATTTTTCACCCCAGGCGGGCGGTCTCATGTGCGGGTCGTGCGCGTCGAGCGTTCCAGGTGCCGAACTGGTGTCGACCGGTGAGACAGCATGGCTGCGCGCCCTCATGTCCATGACCTTCGATGCGCTCATGGCCGAGCGAATCGACCCGCATACGGCGGCATTCCTGCTCGGGCTTTCGCATGTGTGGGCTGCGACGCACACCGATCAACGCCTCCGTGCGATGGAATTCATGTTGGGTCGGTGATGATGCGCAGGCGCGGGCTGCTTGTGGTATCATGCCGACCTGTTGGTACCTCGACCTTGGTTGCTCGCTCCACCGGCGGCTTCCCAGTCCGAGGCGAATCGAGTCGCCCGTGGGCGACGTAAAACGAAAGGTGAAACAATGACTGTTTCCAAAGAGCGCAAGGCGGAGCTGACTGCCCAGTTCGGTAACACCCCGGTCGACACCGGCAACCCCAAGGTTCAGGTCGCCATCCTGTCCGAGCGCATCAAGGAGCTGACCGAGCACATGAAGTCCCACCAGAAGGACTTCCACACCCGTCGTGGCCTGCTCATGCTCGTCGGCCGTCGTCGTCGTCTTCTCTCCTACATCAAGAAGAACGACATCGTCGAGTACCGTGAGCTCATCAAGGCTCTGGGCATCCGCGACAACATCCAGTAGGATTTGTACATGCTAAGAGCGTCCTGCGCAGCGGGGCGCTCTTTTTGTGTAAGGGCGCGAACAATCACGCTCTGAAGCGTGGCGGGGGCAGGGGGCCCGCGTCACATGAGAAGCCCGCAGGCAAGGGGTCTGCGGGGTAAAGGAGAACAATGACACTCGTATCCAAGACCTTTGAGCTGTACGGCAAGACCTACACCTTTGAGTCGGGCGAGCTTGCCAAGCAGGCCACCGGCGCCTGCCTGGTCAAGCAGGGTGACACCACGATGCTCGACACCGTGGTCGTCTCCAAGGAGCGTAAGAACTACGACTTCTTCCCGCTGACCGTCGACTTCAACGAGAAGATGTACGCCGCCGGCCGCATCCCGGGTGGCTACCTCAAGCGTGAGGGCCGTCCCAGTGAGAAGGCTACGCTCACCGCGCGCATGATCGACCGTCCGATTCGCCCGAGCTTCCCGGATGGCTTCCGCAACGAGGTGCACATCGTCGCCACCTCGCTCGTCGCCGACCAGGTCAACCCCTTCGACGTCATCAACGTCATGGGTGCTTCTCTGGCCATGACGCTCGGCGGCGTGCCCTTCGAGGGTCCGCTTGCCTGCGTGCGCATCGGCCGTAACGTGGAGACCGGCGAGTTTATCGTCAACCCCACCTACGAGGAGCGCGAGAACTCCGATCTGGACCTGGAGCTGGGCGGCTCTGCCGACTTCATCTCGATGGTCGAGGCCGGCGCCGAGGAGATCTCCGAGGACGACATGCTCGCCGCCATGAAGTTTGGCCAGGAGGCCCTTGCTGCTTTCTGCCAGGCTCAGGACGAGTTCGTTGCCGAGTGGGAGCAGGTCAACGGCCCCATCGTCAAGAAGGAGTACCCGCTCGACCAGCCCGTCGAGGAGGTCCAGGAGCGCATCTTCGCCCACTACGACGAGATGGCAGCCGCCCTTCGCGACGCCGACAAGCTCTCCCGTATCGGCAAGGTCGAGGCTCTGAAGGAGTCCATCCGTGCCGAGTTTACCGAGCAGGAGCAGGCCGCTTGGGAGCGCGAGATCCCCGTGGCGCTCAAGAAGCTCGAGAAGAAGGCCATGCGCACCATGGTCGTCGAGACCGGTGAGCGCGTCGACGGCCGTGCCGCCGACGAGATCCGTCCCATCATGGTGAAGGACAACTACCTGCCGCTCGTTCACGGCTCCGGCCTGTTCCAGCGTGGCCAGACCCAGGTGCTCTCCGTCCTGTCGCTCGGCATGCTCAACGAGGGCCAGCGTCTGGATACCATCGAGCCCACCGAGGGCAAGCGCTACATGCACCACTACAACTTCCCGCCTTTCTGCACCGGCGAGACCGGCCGCATGGGCAGCCCCAAGCGCCGCGAGATCGGCCATGGCAATCTGGCCGAGCGCGCTCTGCTTCCGGTGCTTCCCGACGAGAACGAGTTCCCCTACGCCATCCGCGTCGTCTCCGAGGTCATGGAGTCCAACGGCTCCTCTTCGATGGCTTCGACCTGCGGCTCCACGCTCGCCCTTATGGACGGCGGCGTGCCCATTAAGCGCCCGGTCTCCGGTATCGCCATGGGCCTGATCCAGGAGGAGGGCAAGACCGTGGTCCTGTCCGACATCCAGGGTCTCGAGGACTTCCTGGGCGACATGGACTTTAAGGTCACCGGCACCACCGAGGGCATCACCGCCCTGCAGATGGACAACAAGGCCACCGGCCTCACCTTCGACATCCTGGCCCGCGCTCTGCAGCAGGCCAAGGAGGGTCGCGCCTTCATCCTGCAGAAGATGCTCGATGTGATCCCCGAGCCGCGCCACACCACGCGCAGCACCGCTCCGCGCATCGTCTCCATCCAGGTTCCGACCGACAAGATCCGCGACGTCATTGGTTCCGGCGGTAAGGTCATCCGCGGTATCCAGGATGAGACCGGCGCTTCGGTCGACATCCAGGAGGACGGCACCGTCTTTGTCGGCGGCACCGGCGAGTCCGTCGACCAGGCTGTCGAGCGCATCAAGCTCATCATCAAGGTTCCCGAGCCGGGCGAGGAGTACACCGGTCGCGTGGTCTCCATCCAGCCCTTCGGCGCCTTCGTCAACCTGCTGCCCGGTAAGGACGGCCTGCTGCACATCTCTCGCGTCGCCAAGGGCCGCGTGGAGAAGGTCGAGGACGTCCTCAACGTGGGCGACGAGGTCAAGGTCGTCGTCATCGAGGTTGACGATCGCGGCAAGATCTCGCTCGATCGTCTTGACAAGCCCGAGGCCCCGGCTCGCGCCGAGGGTGCTTCCGAGGGCGACGGCGAGCACTTCCAGCGCCGTGAGCGTCCGCGTCGCGAGCGCTCCGAGCGCAGCGACCGTCCGCGCCGTCCCGGCGACAACGGAGGCCGCAAGCCCCGCCGTCACCACGACGCCGAGTAACAGCTAAACATAAGCAGCTCAACAAGGGCGACTCCTAAGGGGGTCGCCCTTTTGCTTGCGCCCGGGAGGGACGCATATGAAGTTTCCTGCTCTACGGGAAACCGGCGGGATAGACCGGTTCAGATGGGGCTTTGATGCATGGGTGGTCTGTTGTTGTGCAAATGGGTATCATACTGTGGTTATTGCATCGACTCCGTGATGCATGTTTGTACGTTCCCGGCGGTCGGTTTGCCAGAAGCGCCCCGTCGGTTGTTCCAGACCCGTTTCGAAGAAAGGAAACCACACTAACCTATGGCAGCTAAAAAATCATCTCCCTTGAAGATCATCCCGCTCGGCGGCCTTGACGGCATCGGCAAGAACATGACGGTCTTCGAGTGCGGTGACGACATGGTGCTCGTCGACGCCGGTCTCATGTTCCCCGACGACTCCCAGCCCGGTATCGACCTGGTGCTTCCCGACTACACCTATGTTCTGGAGAACGAGGAGAAGCTCCGCGGTATCGTCGTCACCCACGGCCACGAGGACCACACCGGTTCGCTTCCGTATCTGCTGCAGGACCTCAACAACAAGGTGCCCATCTTTTCGAGCAAGCTGACGCTTGGCTTTATCGAGGGCAAACTTTCTGAGTTCCGCATCCGCGCACCCAAGTTCCGCGAGGTCAAGGGCGGCAGCCATGTCAACCTCGGCGGAATCTCGCTCGACTTCTTCTCGATGACGCACTCCATCCCCGGCGCTCTGGGCGTGTTCATCCGCACCAACCAGGGCACCGTTATGCACACCGGCGACTTTAAGCTCGACCAGACGCCCATCGATGGTGTCACGCCCGACTATGCCGCTATCAGCCGCTTTGCCAAGCAGGGCATCGACCTGCTGCTTTCCGACTCCACCAACGCCACGGTTCCTGGCTTTACCAAGTCCGAGGCCGAGGTTGGTCCCAATCTGCTGCACGCCATCAAGAACGCCCCGGGTCGCGTGTTCGTCGCGTCGTTCTCGAGCCACATTCATCGCCTGCAGCAGATCTGCGATGCCGCCCGTAAGTGCGGCCGTAAGGTCGTTGTGACTGGTCGCTCCATGCTCACCAACACCCGCGTCGCGCGCGAGCTGGGCTACCTCAACATCGACGATGCCGATATCATCGATGCCTTCGATATCGATAACCTGCCCGACGACAAGATCGTCGTCATGTGCACCGGTTCGCAGGGCGAGCCGCTGTCGGCCCTGTCCCGCATGGCCAATGGCGAGCACAAGACGCTCTCCATCCACGAGGGCGATACCGTCATCCTCTCAGCAACTCCCGTTCCCGGCAACGAGAAGGCCGTCCAGCAGGTCGTCAACAGCCTGGCCAAGCTCGGCTGCGACGTGTGGGATAAGAACCGCGCTCTCGTCCACGTCTCCGGTCACGGTAGCCAGGAGGAGCTCAAGCTCCTGATGGCCATGGCCAAACCCACGTACTTTATGCCGGTTCACGGTGAGGCCGTGCATCTGCGCGCTCATGCCCAGCTCGCCCGCAAGATGGGCATCAAGGACGATCATATCTTTATCCTCGATAACGGCGACACGCTCGAGATGCGCGGTGGTATCGTCAAGCGCGGTACACCCGTCGAGTCCGGCGTCGTCTACGTCGACGGCCTGCGTATCGGCGATACCGACCCCATTGTCTTGCGCGATCGCCAAAAGCTCGCCAACGACGGTATGGTCACGGCCGTTGCCATCGTCTCGCTCAAGCACAAGAAGATCGAGGCCATCGAGTTCTCGGGCCGCGGTGTCTCGTTTGCCATCGACGACCAGTTCTCCGAGGATGCCTCCGCATCCATTATGAAGACGATCGAGAAGGGCAAGTTTAGCTTTACGAGCAGCGGCTCCGATGCCATTCGCAAGGCCGTGCGCGATTCGCTCTCCAACTTTATTTGGAGCCGTACGCGCACCCGTCCGATGATCATCCCGGTCGTCATGGAGGTTTAGTTTGGCGCGCGGATCTGCACAAAACGCCAAAGGCAATAAGGCCAATAACCAACCGGCATCTGCTAAGGGTGCCGGTTCCCATCTGCGTGCCAATAAGGGCCACGAGGCCGACTTCGACGATTTTGAGCCCTTGGTCGAGCCCTCGGCCAACCGCGATATCGCCGGCGTGGTCATCGCCGTTTTGGCTATTGCGTCCTTCATTGCCGTGATTTCGCCGGCGACCGCACCCGTTACGGCTGCGGTTGCTGGTTTCTACCACCTGGGCTTTGGTCTGGGCGCCTACGTGCTGCCGATCGTCATTTTGCTGTTTGCCGCCACACTCTTTTTAGGCGAGGACTCGCCGCTCAACGTGCGCTCTGTTGCGGGCGGCGCCGTGGTCTTTATCGCCGTCGTTTCCATTCTTTCGCTGATGGTGCCGGGTACGAGTGTCTCGTGTGACCTTATGTTCACGCCGCAAAATTTGTCCGCCTCGGGTGGCTACATCGGTGCGTTTATTGCGAGTGCGCTGCAGAATGCCCTGGGTAAGCCTATCGCGATGGTAGTCCTGTTGGGCCTTGTCGTCGTGGGCTTGGTCATCATCGGCTTTTCGGTTGGCGGCGTGCTGCGCTCTGCTCGCGACCGTGCGGCCGATTTTGCCGAGCGCCGTCGTGCCGATGTTAACGCGAGTCCGTGGGGTGACGACGAAGCCCTGTCGGTGCCCGGCGTTGCCCGTCCGCACCTGAGCATTCTTCGTCAAAAGGGCTCCGATGCTGCAGTGACCACGGTCATGGGCAACGATGTGGACCCGGTTTTGGACAATGACGACGAGGACGAGGATCCGTTTGTCGACGTATCCGATGCCGTGGAGGCCGAGCGCGCTAAGACGACGCTGCTGCCGCGCCGTCATGTCAAGAAGGGCAAGGCCACGCCCAAGTTGAATACAAGCGAGCCCGACCCGTCTTGGTCCGATAGCGAGATTGAGCTCACTGAGGGCGATGACGAGGACGACGAGGCGCCGATTGAGACCGCAAAGACAACTTTGCTGCCGAGTCGCCATGCCAAGCGCGAACAGGTAACCGGCCAGCTTTCGATGGAAGACGACCCCGATAAGATTGACGAGTCCGAGCCGCCGTTTGCCGTGAATCCTGTCTCGGCAGCACCTCAGATTCCCGACTTCTTGAAGCATCCCAAGGTTGCCGATGCGCCTGCCTCGAGTGCTGTCGGATCGGCTGCGGCTAGGGATGGGGGAGCGGACGGCGGCGCCGCAGATAACGAGGGCGAAGAAGAGGATGGCCTTAAGCTTCCGCCACTCGAAATCCTGCATGCCAACCCGCAGTCGGCGTCCTCCGCGTCTTCTGACAAGGAGCTGGAACAGACTGCCGAGTCGCTTCAGTCCACGTTGCTTGAGTTTGGCCGCAGTGCCCGCGTGGTCGGCTGGATCGCCGGCCCCACGGTGACGACCTTTAAGCTGCAACCTGGCGAGGGCGAGCGCGTGAGCAAGATCTCGAGCCTCGAGGACGATATCGCGCTTTCGCTCGCTGCCCAGTCGGTGCGTATCTTTGCCCCGATCCCCGGCACCTCGCTCGTGGGCATCGAGATCCCCAATCGCAAGCGCCAGAACGTCAACCTGGGCGACGTGCTGCCCTATGTGAAGGGCGGTCCGCTCGAGCTCGCAATCGGGCGCGATGCCGAGGGCACGCCGGTCGTCGCCGACCTTGCCAAGATGCCCCACCTGCTGATCGCCGGTACCACTGGTTCCGGTAAGTCGGTGATGATCAACTCCATCATCACGACCCTGCTCATGCGCGCGCTTCCCGAGGACGTTCGCTTGATCATGGTCGACCCCAAGCGCGTCGAGCTTGCGGGCTATAACGGCCTGCCGCATCTTTATGTACCGGTCGTTACCGAACCCAAGCAGGCCGCGAGCGCTCTGCAATGGGCCGTGTCCGAGATGGAGCGTCGCCTGAAGGTCTTCGAGCGCCTCAACGTGCGTAAGATCTCGACCTACAACGAAAAGCAGGCCGCCGGCGAGTTTGAGCATTACGACAACCCGCCGCAAAAGATGCCCTACCTGGTCATCATTATTGACGAGCTTTCGGACCTGATGATGGTTGCCGGCAAGGACGTCGAGGCGTCGATTGTGCGTATCGCCCAGCTGGGCCGTGCCGCCGGTATCCACCTTATCGTGGCCACGCAGCGCCCCAGCTCCAACGTGGTGACGGGCCTTATCAAGGCCAACATCACCAACCGCATCGCCTTTAACGTCGCCACGGGTATCGACTCGCGCGTCATCATCGACCAGATGGGTGCCGAAAAGCTTACCGGTTTGGGCGACATGCTGTTCTCCAAGGTCGACTGGGGCAAGCCTCGCCGTATTCAGGGATGCTTTGTTTCGGATGATGAGATCAACGAGATTGTCGAGTTCGTCAAGTCGCAGAGCGAGCCCGACTACCACGAGGAGATTCTGTCTGCCGTGGCGCCCGCTTCCATGTCCATGGCGAGTGGCGGCGGTATTGTCCGCACCGGAGTAGCCGAGCCGCAAGACGATGATCCGCTCATTTGGGAAGCTGCCCATATTGTGGTGGAATCGCAGCTTGGCTCCACATCTGGCCTGCAACGTCGTCTGAAGGTTGGCTATGCGCGTGCCGGGCGTATTATGGACATGCTGGAAGAAAAGGGTGTCGTCGGCCCGCCCGACGGTTCCAAGCCGCGCGAGGTCCTGTTGGACGAGGAGGGGCTTGCCGCGCTGGAATCTGTCGACGCCGAGATGGCACGTGAAGATCGTGAGTTTGGAGGATTCTGATGGCTGCACGCTTTGGTGACATGCTGCTCGAGCAGCGTCGCCGGATGGGCCTTTCCATTCAGCAGGTCGCCAACACCATCAAAATCAGGCCGCAGATCATCGAGTTTTTCGAGACCGGTAACTTTGCCTCGATGCCGCCGCGCGGCTATGCGCAGGGCATGATTTCGAGCTATGCTCGCTTTTTGGGCCTCAATCCGCGCGAGGTCGTCAATGCCTACTTTGACGACCTGATGGCATACGAACGCGAGACGTCCCAGCAGGGCGGTCGTTTTCAGGACGCCGCCGGCTACGTCAATTCGCGTTCCTCGGTCGATAACGGGCGCTTCCTGATGGTTCAGGGCGGTCGTTCGACCCGCTATGGACAGCGTCCTCAGCAGGCCGGTTATATTACCGAGACGGGTTCGGGCGAGGAGATTCGCTCACAGCGTGACCGGTTCCGCAGTACGCCGATGCCCGAGGACCGTGCACTTCCCGCTGCCCGCGGCGTGGCGCGTGACCCTCGTGCCGGCTACGGCGACGGCGGCTATTCCGATCGCGGTTACCGTGGTGCCTCTATGGGACGCTCTCGCGGTGGCTATGCGGATGCCGATACCACGCAGGTGACGCCGCGTCTTCGCTCTCAATCACAGCCGTATGGCCAGCGCTCTTCGGCTTCGCGTTCGGGCCAGCGTGGCTATCAAGGCCGCGGTGAGCTTGCGCCCCGCTCGGGTCAGCGCAGCCTTCAGGGCCAGGGCGGCTATCGCGGCCGTTCCGATAGCAATCGCGGTCGTATGCCTCAGGGAGGCGGCCGCAGCAGTTCCAATCGTGGACGCGGCGGATCACGTACTCCTCAAAACAACGGGCTCGATCCGCGTATCGTCTACGCCGGCATCGGTGCCGTTGCGCTGTTGTTGATTGTGCTCATCGTGGTGCTTCTGCGCGGCTGCGCATCTTCGGCGCCCGAGACCACGCCCGAGACGCCCACTGCTACCAAGACGACGACCAAGAAGTCTTCTAAGAAGACCGAAACGGTCGACGAGGACGAAGACACCGATGAGGCGACGGATGAGTCGACTGACTCGGACGCTACCAAGACGACGGCCAAGAAGGAAG
Source organism: uncultured Collinsella sp. (assembly GCA_900550785.1). Lineage (GTDB taxonomy): Bacteria > Actinomycetota > Coriobacteriia > Coriobacteriales > Coriobacteriaceae > Collinsella. The sequence continues at coordinate 35,919 of URTL01000003.1, forward strand.
AGAACGAGGTCACGAAGGTCAAAGTCTCCGTTGCCAAGGGAAAGACCGCGTGGATTGAGGTCAAGGTCGACGGCAAGTCGGTCTATGGCGCCCAAGCGACTGGCCCCTTTGAGCAGGAGTACTCGCCCGAGTCCTCGATCGAGATCACCACGTCCAAGCCTTCCGATGTCACCGTTACCAAGAACGGTGAAAAGGTTCGTTACGATACCAAGACCTCGGGCGTGGCGCGTGTGACGATCACCGTTCCCAAGAAGGAGACGACTGATTCCGAGAATGGTGAAAGTTCTGATGGTACCGATACCACCGATGGTGCCGATACCACCGACGTTACCGATGCCCAGTCCACGGATGGCGCCGATACCGCAACTGACGGTCAGACACCCACCGATTCTATTGACTATTCGTACGATAGCTACTAAGCCGCTCGTACGCGAAAGGAAACATCATGGCTAAAGATTCCAGCTTCGACGTCGTGTCCGAGGTCAACATGCAAGAGGTCGACAACGCCTTCCAGCAGACCACGCGCGAGATTTCCCAGCGCTATGACCTTAAGGATTCCGGCGCCACGATCGAGCTTTCGAAGGGCGACAAGCTCTTTACGATCAATGCCCCGGCCGATTTTGTCTCCAAGCAGATCATTGACGTGTTGAGCTCTAAGCTCATCAAGCGCGGCATCGACCTCAAGGCTGTCTCTTGGGACGCGCCGCAGGCGGCTTCGGGCGGTACCGTGCGCGTGCTCGGCCATATCGTCGAGGGCATTGACCAGGCGACCGCCAAGAAGATCAATAAGGACATCAAGGATCAAAAGCTCAAGGTCAAGGTGACCATCGAGGCCGATAAGCTGCGCGTTACCTCGGCTTCTAAGGATGCGCTTCAGACGGTGATTCAGTTCCTGCGCGACCAGGACTACGGCCAGTCGCTGCAGTTTACCAACTATCGCTAATTTACTCGAAAGGACCGCTCTCCAACATGGATACTCCGTTGGGTTCTGTACTCTATATCACGCTTGGCTGCGCCAAGAACGAGGTCGATACCGACCGCATGCGTTCGCTGCTGACCGCTGCGGGCTACGAGGAGGCATTCGATCCGCAGGATGCCGATATCGCCATCGTCAACACGTGCTCGTTTCTCGCCTCGGCGACGTCCGAGAGCATCGAGACCACGCTCGAGCTCGCTAACGAGGTGCAGGACGGCGTTCGCGCCTGCCCCATCGTCATGTGCGGTTGCGTGCCGTCTCGTTACGGTGACGACCTGCCCGACGAGCTTCCCGAGGTCGCGGCCTTTGTGAAGGCCGATGAGGAAGACGGTATCGTCTCTGTCATCGATGGCGTACTGGGCGTGGAGCGCGAGATCGCGGCCTATATCCCGCAGGTCAAGCGTACCGTCGAGGGTGCCGTTGCCTACGTCAAGATTTCCGATGGCTGCAATCGTTTTTGCAGCTTCTGCATGATCCCCTATATTCGCGGTCGCTATCATTCGCGCAATGCCGAGAGCATTATCTCCGAGGTGCGTGACCTGGTTGCCGGCGGTGTGCGCGAGATCGTGCTGATCGGCCAGGACACGGGCATTTGGGGCACCGACTTTGCCGACGAGGACGTCGCCGAGGGCTCGCCGCGCAATCTGGCGCAGCTGCTGCGTGCCGTCTCTGAGGCTGTGCGCCCGCACAACGTCTGGGTCCGCGTGCTCTATCTGCAGCCCGAGGGCATGACCGACGAGCTTATTGAGACGATTCGCGATACGCCCGAGGTGCTTCCCTATATCGATATCCCCGTGCAGCACTGCGACGCGCGCATCCTCAAGGCCATGCGTCGCTCCGGTTCGCGCCAGGAGCTCGAGGATCTGTTCCGCGACCTTCGCGAGCGCATCCCCGGCATTGTGATTCGCTCCACGGCCATGGTCGGCTTCCCGACCGAGTCCGACGAAGAGTTCCGCGACCTTATCGACTTTATGGACACCGTCGGCTTTGACTACACGAGCGTCTTTGCCTACTCGCGTGAGGAGGGCAGCCTGGCCGCCAAGATGGAGGGCCAGGTCGATGAGGAGGTCAAGCTCGAGCGCGCCCAGGAGGCCATGGATCTGGCTGAGTCGCTCGGTTTTGCCGCCACGGCGGCCCATGTGGGCGAGCGCGCCCAGGTGATTGTCGATGGCATCGAGGAGACTGAGGACGGCGCCGAGCTGATCGGCCATGCCTGGTTCCAGGCGCCCGATTCCGATGGCGCGGTGCATCTGGACGCCAGTGAGGCGTCCGTGGGCGATATTCTGACTGTCGAGTTTACCGATAGCTTCTGCTATGAGCTTATCGGTCATGTTGTGGAGTAGGAGAGCGTCGTGGCAAACGAGAGCAATAAGGAACTGACGAGTGTTTGGACGCCCGCCAACATCGTGACGTGCGTTCGCATCGTCTTTATCCCGGTGTTCATGATCGTGGCGTCGCTGTCTCGCGTAGGCGTTACCGGTACGGATTTGAGCACCTTCGACGGCCCGCTCGCCGCCGCCGCCTTTATTCTGTACGTCATCCTGTCGTGCACAGATAAGGTTGATGGTTACCTGGCTCGTTCACGCAACGAAATCACCGACTTCGGTAAGTTCTTGGATCCCATCGCCGATAAGTTGCTCGTGTTCTCGGCGCTGCTTCTGTTCTTGGATTTTGGCACCGTAACCGTGTGGTCGGTGTTCATCATCCTGTTCCGTGAGCTGCTGGTGAGCGCCCTGCGCATGGTCGCGAGTGCTGCCGGTGTAGTCGTTGCCGCCGATAAGCTCGGCAAGTATAAGTCGGCGACCACGATGGTCTCCATCTGCGGCTATCTGTGCGTCTTTGCGATGGCCGGTCTTCAGCTGGGGCCGGTGTCGCTGCTGCTCGGTGTCTATTCGGTGTCGCGCTTCCTGTACGTCATCGCCGTGATTTTGACCATTGTCTCGGGTGCCCAGTACTTCTGGAACTGCCGTAAGATCGTCTTTTCGGTCTAGGTCCTGGTGGGTATGACGGAGTCTTATTTGCAGATCGCCGCAAACAACGAGGAGTTGGCGCGCGATATTGTCGAGCACGCGAGTGCCCGTGGTGTGACGGTGTCGACGGCGGAGTCGCTGACGGCGGGCATGATCGCCTCGACGATTGCCGATATCCCGGGTGCCTCGGCGGTGCTTCGTGGCGGTGCGGTGACCTACTGCGATGAGATCAAACATCGCGTGCTTGGCGTCGAGCAGGAAACGCTCGATCGGTTTAGCGCCGTGTCGCACCAGACGGCGCGTGAGATGGCCGCGGGCTCGCTGGACCTTTATCAGAGCGATATAGCCGTAAGCGCAACGGGCTATGCTGGGCCCGGTGGCGGCACCGAGCAAGACCCCGCCGGTACGTTCTATATTGGCTGGGCGTATCGCGCGGCCGATGGGGGAGCGCCGGTTGTCGAGTCTGCGCGCTGTCATTACGAGGGCGATCGGTCGTGCGTTCGTGCCCATGCGGTCGCGGAGGCCTTGGAGCGCATTGTCCGCGTGCTCAATTCTATGGAATAGACGTGGTTTAAGGGGCCTTAGGGCCCCTTAATTGTGGAGATAGGGACCTTTGACGGTATTGATGTTTGCGCTGGTATAAGGCCTAAATTTATTTGAGCACCTCTATTTGTGGTTGGCGTGGTCAAGTGTTTGGTCGGTGATTGGTTGGCGTTTGGTCGGGTTTTGGAATGGTCGGGTGCATATGATGAATCTGAACGGTTGACCACGAACAGCCGTTCGTTTATTATCGTTTCAGGTTGTTAAGAGGAGGGCTATTCATGGCCAAGAATTCAGGTCCCGTACGTACCGTTCATGCACGTACGACGGGTAAAGAGCGCGACGAGATGATCGCCACCACCAAGGCCGAGATCGAGAAGAAGTTCGGCCAGGGCTCTATTATGAGGTATGGCGACGGCGGTCCGGAGCTCGAGGTCGAGGCTATTCCGACGGGCTCTCTGGCGCTCGATGCCGCCTTGGGTATCGGCGGCGTTCCGCGCGGCCGTATCGTCGAGATTTATGGCCCCGAGTCCTCCGGTAAGACAACGCTTTCGCTCGAGATCCTTGCTGAGGCGCAGGCCATGGGCGGCGTTGTGGCATTTATCGATGCCGAGCACGCGCTTGATCCCACCTATGCCGCGCGAATCGGCGTGGATATCGATGAGGTCTTGATTTCCCAGCCCGATACGGGCGAGCAGGCGCTCGAGATCGTCGATATGCTTGTGCGCTCCGGTGCCATCGACGCCATCGTCGTCGACTCTGTTGCCGCCTTGACTCCGCGTGCCGAGATCGAGGGCGAGATCGGTGACACGACGGTGGGTCTGCAGGCTCGCTTGATGAGCCAGGCACTCCGCAAGCTTGCCGGCTCGCTTTCCAAGTCCAACACGACCTGCATCTTCATTAACCAGCTGCGCGAGAAGATCGGCGTCATGTTCGGTAACCCCGAGACCACCACGGGCGGCCGTGCGCTCAAGTTCTTCTCTTCCGTGCGAATCGATATTCGCAAAATCGATACCATCAAGCTCAAGGACGAGGTTATCGGCAATCGCGTGCGTGCCAAGGTCGTTAAGAACAAGGTGGCCGCTCCGTTCCGCTCGGCTGAGTTTGACATCATGTACGGCACCGGCATCTCCAAAGAGGGCTCGATTCTGGATATGGCCGTCGAGTGCGGTATCTGCAAAAAGATGGGGTCCTGGTTTGCCTATGGTGAGGACAAGCTCGGCAACGGTCGCGAGGCCGCCAAGACGTTCCTGCGCGAGCACCCCGATTGCGCCGACGAGATCGAGCACAAGGTTCGCCTTGCCTGCGGCCTTGAGTATGACGATGATGCCCCCTCCGAGGTTGAGTTGACCGACCAACCCGCACCCGAGGAGTTTGATGAGCTGTACGCCATCGATGGCTCCGCGATGCTCGACGATGACGACGAGTAGCGGATGCCGACATGTCGTATACGGTGACCGAGGCCACGGTCGTCTTTCCCGATAAGAAGGCGGCTTCCTCGTTCTCGAGCGGTTATGCGTCTAAAAAGCCCTGCGCGCATATCGATTGCGATCTTGAGGGCGGTTACGAACGTTCCATTTGGATTCCCGTGCGCGTGGCGCGCCTGTACGTTAAGAACCGCCCCGATCTTCCCTGTGATTGGGATGACTTTCGCGAGGCGGTGCAGCTTATCGAACGTAAATGTGCACTTACCATGGTGACCGAGATGCTTTCGCGCCGCGATCATGCCACGGGCGAGGTGCGCGATAAGTTGGCGCGCTATGGCTTTCGACAGCCCGCGATCGATTTTGCGGTTGCTCGAGCGACTGAGTATCGGTTTTTGGACGAGAACCGTTTTTGCTCGTACTTTATCGAAGAGCGCAAACGTCGCGGCTGGGGACAGCGCAAGATCGAGGTTGAGCTCAAGCGTCGTCATGTCGTGCTTGACGATATCCCCGGGTATCCTGAGGCTTATTTTGCCGTTGATGATGACATGGCCCGCGCTTCGGCCTTGCTCGCTAAACGTCGCGTTCCCGAGGTACGTGCCTTCGAAAAGCTCGTCAGGTTTTTGATGGGTAAAGGTTTTTCGTATCACATCGCCGCCGATGCCGTTAAGGCACGTCTCGATGCCTTAAGCGAGGAGTGTGCTGTGTAAGCGTGCACCTGTTACGCCCCTGCCGTTCACCGCTCGATTGGCGCCGTGCCGGGTGCGTTTATTTGACAGTTGTTGCGGTTCAACGTAGGATAAATACCGTCATTTGCTTTGTGATATGTGCTCATCTTTGATGAGTTTGTTTATATGTTTATCTGTATCCGACCCGCATAAGCTGCGCCCATATTACTCAAATGTCGCGAGCCGTTCGCAAGGACGGTTCGCTTTGTTGTGTAACGAATCCATAAAAAGGAGTGAGCATGCCTATTATCGCAGCGCTCGTTGGCATCGTTTTGGGTGCCATCGCCGCCATTGCCTACATGCGCACCGCCAAGCAGGGTAGTCTTCACGAGGCCGACGAAAAGATCCAGTCGGCTCACGCACAGGCTGAGTCCCTAATCGGTGATGCAAAGCGTCAAGCCGAGACCCTCAAAAAAGAGGCTCTGCTTGAGGCCAAGGAAGAGATTATCAAGAACAAGCAGGCTGCCGAGGCCGAGGACAAGCAGCGTAAAAGTGAGATTCGTACGCTCGAGAATCGCGTGATGCAGCGTGAGGAGTCTCTCGATCGCCGCAACGATGCCCTCGACAAGCGTGAGCATCAGCTGTCTAGCCAGGCTGGCCAGGTCGAGAAGCGCTCCCGCGAGCTTGAGGAGCTCTGCGCCAAGCAGACCTCGGAGCTCGAGCGCATCGCCGACCTGACCCGCGAGGATGCTCACAAGGAGCTTCTCGATAAGGTTCGCGGCGAGGTCACCCACGAGGCTGCCACGATCATTCGCGAGTCCGAGCAGCAGGTTCGCGCCGAGTGCCACAAGACCGCCCAGGAGATTCTGTCCCTGGCGATTCAGCGCTGCGCTGCCGACCACACAGCCGAGGTCACCGTTACCTCCGTGCACATTCCCTCTGATGACCTCAAGGGCCGTATCATCGGTCGCGAGGGTCGCAACATCCGGACCTTCGAGCAGGTTTCCGGCGTCAACCTCGTGATCGACGACACGCCAGAGACCGTCGTTCTTTCGAGCTTCGACCCGGTCCGTCGCGAGACCGCCCGTGTCGCCCTCGAGAACCTCATCGCCGACGGCCGCATTCACCCTGCCCGCATCGAGGAGATGTATCACAAGGCTGCCGACCTAGTTCAACAGCGCGTGCGCGAGGCTGGCGAGCAGGCTGCCTTCGATACCGGCATTCACGACCTGCACCCCGAGATCGTCAAGACCCTTGGTGCCCTGCGCTACCGTACTTCGTTTGGTCAGAACGTGCTTCAGCACTCCCTCGAAGTCTCTGACCTGTGCGGCGTGATGGCTTCCGAGCTTGGCCTGGACGTTGTGACCGCCAAGCGCGCCGGCCTGCTGCACGACCTGGGCAAGGCAATCGACCATGACGTCGAGGGCCCGCATGCCGTCATCGGCGCCGAGCTTGCCCGCCGTTATGGCGAGAAGCCCGTTATCGTTCACGCTATCGAGGCTCACCATGCCGACGTCGATCCCAACACGGTGCTCGATGTCCTGGTACAGGCCGCCGATGCTGTCTCTGCCTCTCGCCCCGGTGCCCGTCGCGAGTCTGCCGAGAACTACATCAAGCGTCTTGAGAAGCTCGAGGAGATCGCCAACTCCCATGAAGGCGTCGAGCGTACCTATGCCATGCAGGCTGGTCGTGAGGTCCACGTCATGGTTCAGCCGGACAAGATCTCCGATGCCCAGTCCACGGTCCTGGCTCACGACATCGCCCATCAGATCGAGGAAGAGATGGAGTATCCCGGTCAGGTGCGCGTCGTCGTGATTCGCGAGAGCCGCGCTGTCGATATCGCTAAATAACATGAGCGACGCGAACGAGCTCATCTCATTTATCGCGTCGATGTCGGGGGAGGGCAACCTTCGCGTCGAGGAGAACCTTGGCGAGGGGTATGTCCGCCTCCGCGTTTCGGAGGCCGAGCGTCGCCAGGCAAAGCATGACATTCAGCATGTCGAGGATATCGTCATCGAAATGCTCCGTAATGCTCGCGATGCTGGCGCCGACAAAGTCTATCTCGCTACGACCAAGGAAGATGGCGTCCGCACGCTTGTCTTTCTGGATAACGGTTCGGGCGTTCCGCAGGATATGCAAGAGCGAATCTTCGATGCTCGCGTTACCTCCAAGCTCGAGAGCATGAAGATGGACCGTTGGGGCGTTCACGGTCGTGGCATGGCATTGTTTTCGATCAAGCAGAACACCGACGAGGCCCGTGTGGTCACGTCCGGTGTCGATCTTGGTTCAGCCTTTAAGGTGAGCGTTGCGGCCGACCGCCTCAGTGAGCGTGCCGATCAGTCCAGCTGGCCCCAGGCCGTCAAGGATGAGGACGGACGTTATGTCTGTGCTCGCGGCCCGCATAATATTATTCGCGCTGCCTGTGAGTTTGCGCTCGAGGAGCTGCGTGGTTGCGATGTCTATCTTGGTTCTCCGTCTGAGATTGCCGCGACCCTTTATGCTCAGGCGTCAAGTCGGCTCGATACGTCTCGTCTCCTGTTTATTGATGACGAGAGCGAGCTTCCGGTTGTCGATCGTTTAGGCCTTGCCTCTGATGCCGAGGACTTTATCCGTATCTGCTCGGGTTTGGGTCTTGAGATGTCCGAGCGCACGGCACATCGCATTTTGGCAGGGCAGATTAAGCCCGTTCGCGGTGTGACTGCGCGTCTGCTGCGCGAGCGTGATTCGTCCTCGCATGCGCCGGCTCCTGTCGATCTCGCGAAGGATCGTCGCGGGCTACGTATTGCCAAGGATGACATGGCACAGTTTTCGCGTGCTGTGGAGCGCGACTTTAATGACCTTGCCGCCCGGTACTATCTCAACCTTTGCGGCGACCCAAAGATTCGCGTTTCGCGTGATCGAATCACCGTGACCTTCGATCTTGCCAAAGAGGAATAGTGCCTTTACCGAGTCCACTCGGTACGATAAAGTTATTGCAGTTAAAACGTACTTTTAAACGCAGGAGTTTCTTCATGGATTGCCTGAAGGTATCAAGCAAATCATCGCCCGCGTCCGTTGCCGGCGCCATCGCCGGCATGGTCAAGGATGGTGTACCCGTCAACATCCAGTGTGTCGGCGCCGGTGCGGTTAACCAGGCCATTAAGGCCGTGGCTATCGCGCGCGGTTTTTTGATTCCAACCGGTTTTGATATTTCCTGCGCGCCCGTGTTCTCCGACATCCTCATTAATGGGGAGTCGCGCACGGCCATCCGCCTTTCTATCTACGTTCACCAGATCAATCGAGCTGCAATGGATAACGTCGTCATGGATGATGTTAAGCCTGTGGCATAGCTTCTGCTTGCCTCGATTCGCCTCCCTTCCATCGTTAGGACTTATGCACATGGACCAGCGTTCCGTACGCGATATTCTTGCCGGTAAAACCTACTTTATCCGCACCTTTGGCTGCCAGATGAATCAGCACGACTCTGAGCGCGTGAGCGGTCTGCTCGATTCGTATGGTTGCCTTATGGCACTCGATCCCGAGCATGCCGATATTGTTGTCTTCATGACATGCTGCGTGCGCGAGGCCGCTGATACTCGCCTGTACGGTCAGTGCAATTCCTGCAAAAGCCTACCGCCTTCGCCTTCGGGCAAGCGCGTGGTTGCCGTTGGTGGTTGCATCGCGCAGCGCGATGGCGAGGGGCTGCTCACCAACGTCGATAACGTCAATGTCATCTTTGGTACGCATTCCATCGCACATGTGGCCGAGCTCATTGCCGAGGCGTTCCTTGACGGCAAGCGTCATATCCGCACCAATGAGCATGAGGATAGGGATGCCATGAGCATGCCGTGGCATCGCGAGACCCAGTATCACGCCTGGGTGCCCATCATGACGGGCTGCAATAATTTCTGCACCTATTGCATCGTGCCGTACGTGCGCGGTCGCGAAAAGAGCCGCCCCTTCGAGGAAATTGTCGACGAGGTGACCGGTTTGGTGCGCCAGGGCGTGCGTGAGATTACGCTGCTGGGCCAAAACGTTAACTCATATGGTCGCGATCTGTTTGGCAAGCCGCGTTTTGCCGATCTGCTGCGTGCCGTGGGCGATACGGGTGTGGAACGCATCTTCTTTACGTCTTCGCATCCCAAGGACCTGTTGCCCGAGACCATCGACGCCATGGCCGAGACGCCTGCCGTTATGCCGCAGCTGCACTTGGCCGTCCAGTCAGGTTCGACGCGGATCCTCAAAGAGATGAATCGCCGTTATACACGCGAGGACTATTTGGGCCTGGTCGATCGCATTCGCAACCGTATGCCCGATATCGCGCTCTCGACCGACATTATCGTCGGCTTCCCAGGCGAGACTGAAGAAGACTTTGAGCAGACGCTCTCGCTTGCCGAGACGGTCCGCTATGCCCAGGCCTATACCTTCATCTATTCCAAGCGCGCCGGTACCCCGGCCGCCGAGATTGACGATCCTACGCCGCATGAGGTTATTCTCGAGCGTTTCAACCGCCTGGTTAAGGTTATCGAGACCACGGCACATGAGTATAACCAGGGTGAGCTTCATACTGTGGTGCCGGCGCTCATTGAGGGAACGAGTAAAAAGAACGACGCGGTCCTGCTTGGCAAGAGTCCCAAGAATCAGACCGTGCATGCGCCTATCCCCGAGGGTTACAGCATCGATCAGCTTGTTGGCAAGATCGTTGATGTTGACGTTGACGTTGCCAAGACCTGGTATTTGTCCGGTTCCGTTGTGGGCGAGCCGCGCTAATGGTTTCTTCCGAGGCAGGTCTTTCCGCCGTTGCGATCGTCGGTCCGACGGCGGTTGGTAAGAGTGATGTTGCCGACCGTTTGGCCGCTCGTCTTTCGTCCGAAGTGCTGTCGTGCGATGCGATGCAAATCTATCGCGGCATGGACATCGGTACCGCAAAGATGGCGCCCGATGAGTGTACGGCGCCGCTGCGTCTTGTCGACATTGTAGAGCCGGGTGTGGCATATTCTGCTGCGCTTTATCAGGCTGACGCTCGCGCGCATGTTGAGCGCTTGCTTGGCGAGGGCCGCCTGCCGGTGTTTTGCGGGGGTACGGGGCTGTATCTCAAGGCCGCCCTCGATGAGATGGACTTTCCCTCGGGTGAACTTGAGGACGATCGCCGTGCGGGCTATCAGGAGCTTGCCGAGCGTATTGGCGAGGAAGAATTGCATGCCCTGCTTGCCGAGCGCGACCCAGAATCTGCTGCTGTTATTCATCCCCATAACGTGCGCCGTGTGATTCGTGCGCTCGAGATGCATGATGATGGTATCTCCTACGCGCAGCAAAAGTCGCAGTTTAGTGTTCCGCGCGAGCATTATCACGCTCTGTGGTTTGGTCTGACGCGTAATCGCGAGGTGCTCTACGAGCGCATTAATCTGCGCGTCGATCTGATGTTTGAGCAGGGTCTTGTCGATGAGGTCCGCGGTCTTATGGGCCAGGGGCTGGGAGATGCCCTGACGTCGATGCAGGCAATTGGCTATAAAGAGATCATCGATGCTTTCAATGGTGTGATGAGCATGGATGAGGCTCGCGAACTCATCAAGATGCGTTCGCGTCGTTATGCCAAGCGTCAGCTTTCGTGGTTTAAGCGCGATGACCGTATCGTGTGGTTTGATATGGATGAATGTACGATCGATGAGGTCGTTGCTGATATCCTGCATCGTATTGAGGCTGCCTAATGGCCCGTTTTCCCCTTGTTCCCACGTCGCCCGAGCCCGAGCGTGCCATTTTGGTTGGTGTTGAGTGGCGCGACAATGCATGGCCACTCGATCGATCGCTCGATGAGCTGGAGCGCCTTGCCCATACGGCTGGTGCCCAGTGCGTGGCTCGCTTGTCTCAGCGTTTGGTAAAGCCGTATCCTAAATCGTTTATCGGTTCCGGTAAGGTTGAAGAGCTGTGCGGCCTGGTGCATCGCATGGATGCCGATGTCGTTATTTTTGACGACGACCTGACGCCCTCGCAGCAATCCTATTTGGAGAAAGCGGTGGGCGAGCCGGTAAAGATCATCGATCGTACGGCACTGATCTTGGATATCTTTGGCCTGCATGCTCAGACGCGTGAGGGACGCCTACAGGTACAGCTGGCACAGCTTCAATATCTGTTGCCTCGTCTGCGTGGCATGTGGAGCCATCTCGCCAAGGAGCAGACGCGCGGCGGCATCGGCTCACGCTTTGGTCAGGGTGAAAGTCAGCTCGAGGTCGACCGTCGCCTCATTCGTAATAAGATTGCCGCGCTTCGTCGTGAGCTTAAGCAGGTTGAACAGCGTCGCGATGTCCAGTCCAAGAGCCGCATTGAGTCACCGGCGTTTCGCGTCGCGTTAGCCGGTTATACCAATGCCGGTAAATCGACGTTGCTCAATCGCCTGACCGGCTCTACGGTACTTTCGCAGGACAAGTTGTTTGCTACGCTCGACCCGACGACGCGTTCGTATCGCCTGCCCGGCGGTCGCGGCATGACGATCACCGATACCGTCGGCTTTATTCAAAAGCTGCCGCATGGTCTGGTCGATGCCTTTAAATCGACACTGTCCGAGGTGTTGGGTGCCGATCTAATTCTCAAAGTCGTAGATGCGTCTGACGAGGACTATGAGCGGCAGCTGGAGGCTGTCGACCGTGTGCTTGATGAGATCGGTGCCGGCGAGCGTTTGACGCTTACGGTGTTCAATAAAACCGATCTTCTCGATAGCGTTGATCGATTGAGTTTCCGTCGTCGTTATCCCGAAGCCGTTCTGTTCTCGGCCCAAACGGGCGAGGGGCTCGACGATCTCGTCGATCGCATCGCTCGCGAGGCAGCTGCCACCGATGTACTGCTTTCAGCCGACATTCCGTATCGTGAAGGTGCGCTCATCACGCTCGTGCATGAACAGGGAACCCTCCTGCATGAGGAATACCTCGAGGACGGCGTTCGTATTGTGGCAAAGCTTCCGGCTCGTATCGCACCGCGTCTCGAGCGTTATCGAACAGAGTAAATCAGCTCCAGCACGCCCAAGATAATGGGCTGATGCAGCAGGTAGAACGGCAGCGCATGGCGTCCGAGGCTTGCGAGCGCCGGAACGGGATTCTCATAGGACCATGCTGGCGCCTCGCGGCTTGATTTCTGTGCGGCGTGGGCGGCAAAGAAGCCTGTGAGGTACATAAAAAAGAATGGGATGAGTGGATAGTAATCACCGGAGACAAAGTCTGGACTTGGGAACCCCAGCCAAGCTAGATAGGGGATAGGGTAGACCGCTTTAGGAATGCTCCAGGTACAGGCAAAGAGTATGAGGCAAATCGTTATACCCCATACTGTCGGCACCCTATCGAGAACCGTGCGCGCGAGCGCAATAATGGCAGTGCACGCCGCCATGCAATAAATGATGCCAAAGTTCACTGAATCGTCGACTGATACGAGCGTTGTTGCAATCCAGACGACCAAAGCTGCGGCAGCGTACTTGGCCGCTCGTTTAGCATTGTTGCGTGAGAGCGTGCACATCCAACCCGCGATAAACAAAAATACCCAGCTGATGCTGGCGCGCCAGATGTCTTGAAAGACAGTCTGGGTAAACCAGGGCATATCCCAGTCGTACAGGTAGGCGAGATCGTAGCAAGCGTGAAAACCTGCCATTGAAATCATCGTAAACGATCGCGTCGGAAATGTTGGTGTAAGCGCGCCGACGGCTGACCGCCAAACGCAAG
>URTL01000004.1 GCA_900550785.1 uncultured Collinsella sp.
CACCGGCAACGCCGCGCCTGTGAGCAGTGGCGTGAGCTCGGGTCCCGGTGGCATGATGCAAGCCGGTTCCGGCGCGCTGTAGGGCGTAACATAGCTTTGCGAAGGGGCACTCCTGTCGGGGCGCCCCTTTTTTATGAGTAAATGGTGCTATACTCGAAATATAAATATGTATAGCAGAAGGAGCTAGCATGCCAATATCGGTACTCGACTCACGGCCGGTCCAGATGAATGTGCGCATGGATCGCCAACTCAAAGAGGCTGGGGACGCCGTGCTGGCGCATATCGGCATGACGCCGTCACAAGCTGTGAGGGAGCTGTGGCAGTACTTGACCGAGAACGGTCATATGCCCGTCGCAAAAAAGAATGATGACGAAGTCCTGCCTGACGACATACGATCGAAGGCGAGTTCGTCCCGCGTCTCGGAAGGGGCTGCGTTAATTTCGAATTTTTATGAGCGGTTCTCGATTCAGAGGCCGAGCCCCGATGAAGCCTTTGATTACGACGAGTTATACGATCAAATGATGAGCGAGAGATTCAGCGATTGGATCGAATTATGAGCGGCGTCGGAACGAAACGTGTGCTCAAGCTGTTGATCGACACGAACGTCTGGCTAGATTACTTTCTCGCTCGCACGAATGCGACCAGGCCGATAGTCGAGCTCCTTTCTCGCGCGGCGGAAGCGGAGGATATCGTCCTCTTCTCGTCCTCCCTGTCTGTCAAAGACGTCTATTACATTCTGGGAAGGACGATGAAGGCCGACGCCCGCCGTGAGGGGGCTCTCACTCCCGAAGCCATCGCCGGTGCCGACGAGACAGCGTGGGCGTGCGTTCGCCTGATTCGGCAAAAGTCGATTATTGCCTCGGTCGGTGCAGACGAGGTCTTCGACTCCTTTGTGTTCAAGTATCATCACAACGACTTTGAGGACGACCTGATGCTGGGCGTCGCCAATCGCATTGATGCCGATTACGTCGTGACAGAGGACAAAAATCTCATCAAACATACCAATGGTGTATGCATTAATGTTCAACAGGCGTTGAAGTTGGTTGAAGGGTCCAACGTCCCTTCGGCACGGCCCGTCTAACCTGCTTTATCTTGATAAAGTGGCGTTTCCTCGCCGTTAGCCGATGATGCGAGGGCGCTCGGCGTTTTCGACTGGTTTATGCACGCAAAGTCTGGGAATATACAAGTCGCATGTCTTACTGTCTAACCAGTTGCGCCAAGGAGGCACCATGGACTACAAGATTACCGGTTACGAGCCCGCCCAGCTGTTCCATTTCTTTGAGGAGGTCAGCGCGATCCCCCGTGGGTCTGGCAACGAGAAGGGCATCAGCGATTTCCTGGTCGCGTTTGCCAAGGAGCGCGGTCTCGATGTGTACCAGGACGAGGTCTACAACGTCATCATTCGCAAGCCCGCATCTGCCGGCGCCGAGAATGCCCCGACCGTGATGCTGCAGGGCCACATCGACATGGTGTGCGACAAGCTGGGCTCCGTCGAGCACGACTTTACGACTGATGGTATCGACCTGGTCGTCAAGGACGGCGTCCTCACCGCTAACGGCACCACTCTGGGCGCCGACAACGGTATTGCCGTCGCTCTGATGCTCACTGTTCTCGATGACGATTCGATCGTTCACCCCGCCCTCGAGTGCGTATTCACCACCGACGAGGAGACCGGCCTGGTCGGCGCCGAGACGCTCGACAAGTCCCAGATTAGCGCCCGCACCATGATTAACCTTGACTCCGAGGAAGAGGGCGTTGCTACCGTCAGCTGCGCCGGCGGTGTCGTCGTTACCTACACCTGCCCGATCGCGCGCGAGCACAAGACCGGTAGCACCCTCACGCTCGACATCTCCGGCCTGCTGGGCGGCCACTCCGGCAGCGATATTAACCTGGAGCGCGGCAACGGCAACCTCATCATGGCCCGCATCATCGACCGCCTGATGGTTGCCGGCGAGCCCGCCATCGTTAGCTTTAACGGCGGCACCAAGGACAACGCCATCAACCGTGAGTGCAAGGCCGAGCTGGTCTACGCCGACCACGCTGCAGCCGAGGCCGCGGCCCAGATCGCAAAGGGCATCATCGCCGACGTTACTGCCGAGCTCGAGGTCTTCGACCCCGGCTTTACCTGCACGGTTGAGATTGCCGACAACACTGAGGTCGAGGCCATGGACGAAAAGTCCGCACTTGCCCTTATTCGCGCTCTGCGTCTTGCCCCCAACGGTGTGATCCGCCGCAATGTCGCCACCGACGGCTCCGTCGAGGTTTCCTCCAACATCGGCGTGGTTGCCACCTCTGACGACCAAGTCAAGATCATGCTGTCCCCGCGCTCCTCGATCACCTCGCTGCAGAACGAGTTCAAGGACCGCCTGCAGACGCTGGCCGATGTCCTGGGATTCGACGCCAAGTTTGAGTTCGAGTATCCCGGCTGGAGCTATGCCGAGCATTCGCCGGTCCGCGACATCTTTGTCGAGAGCTATCGCGAGCTCTTTGGCTCCGAGCTACGAATCGAGTCCATTCACGCCGGCCTTGAGTGCGGCCTGTTTGCCGAGGCCCTGCACGGCCTGGACGCCATCGCCGTGGGCCCGACGCTCTCCGATGTCCACACCCCGGACGAGAGCATGGAGCTCGCTTCTGCCGAGCGCTTCTACGAGCTGCTCATCGACGTCCTCAAGCGCCTCGCTGCGTAAAGGTTGCGCTAGCAGCAGTCCGAGCCACGTGCTGGTGGATTGCAAATGACATTATGAGAGGGGGCACCCGAGCTTTTGCGACGGGTGCCTCCTCTCTTCTTTTGGGAAATGGGAGATTACGGACACCTAGCCCATATCCGCCTTGATGAGGTCGAGGGTGCGCTGGCAGTTTTCGCAGACGGGGCCGAGCATATGCTCGCGCAGGTCCGCCATGCCGGGCAGGTCGGCGTATTCGTCCATGACCTCTTCCATGCAAATGGGTACCTCGTAGGCGAGGTCCATCATGGTCGCAAAGCAAAACTTCTCGGATAGCCCGGCATCGGTGAGCGCCGCCTCCAGCGCGGGGTCGCCCATACCGTGGTATCGGCGGATAGCGCCTGGACCGATGCGCCCCACACGATTTTCGCCGCCAACGCTCATGGCAAGGCGCGCTTTTCGCCGCATGCGTTCGTATGCCAGCCCCGATGCAACGTCATACATACGGGCCATCATAGCTGTGCTGCCGTTTCCAAGAAGCAGGGAATAGTTCTTCGCATGCGCGTCCGGTGCGCCGATGATGGCGTTAAAGAAAAGTATCTGCGTAAACAGATACAGGTTAAGTTGATGATGGCTCGTGTTGACGAGGAGTTCCTGAATGTCGCGTGCGGTCGGGCCACCGTCTGCCGTGTACTTTTGAGCGGGCATCACTCCAAGGGCCTGACAGAGGTCTTCTTGGTGTAGACGCATGATTGTTCCGTCTTTGGCTTTCACACGGTCATAGCGTTCAACAATGAGGGCGGGTTCGTCCTCAAATAAGCGATACTCAACGTTCGCCGTTGCGATACCCGCGCGCTGGGCGCTTTTCATGCAGACAAACTCATTAAGAGCTTCAAGTTTAAATCCGATAACGCCATTTTTGAAAATATGCGTCGTGGGCGAGGAACCTATGCATTCGCACCAGCGACCGTCTATGAGCGCGAGTGCGAACTTGCCCTGGTTGCCTCCAAGTGACCAACTTTCATCTAGGCCCATCCACGATGCCTCGCGGTCATCCCTGATCGACTTGAGGCGCAAGGCAATCTCGTGGTCGTCTATAGGGCGGTATTCGCCAGTGCGATGCAAGGCGGCGTCGATATCTTCTTCGGCGCAAAACTGCACTCCGCCCGGACAGTCGAGTCCGATATGGCTGAGCAGCGCAACGGGATTATTGGGCCTGGCGTCGAATTCGGCGGCAATCGCTTTTCGTTGGTCCTCGCTGTCGGGCAGAAGGCCAAACAAGTACGGATTCATGACCTGTTGGCCGTATGTGCGATTTGATACGGGAATGTTGGTCGATAGGGCTGGCTCGTCATAATCTTGATCGTAGGCAAAACTGACTAGACCGCTCTCATCTTGCATGAGCGTTCCTGCGGGTACGCCGCAAATAATAGTCCGAAGCGTTTTTCTGGCCATTGGCTATCTCCCTTCGGGCTTGGTTTGGGCAGATGCGCTTGCGGCAATCGAGACTCCGAGATTGGACATGGCGAAATCGGCGAAGGCCTTGTCGTAGAGCTCGGCCGTAAAGGGGGTATCTGGAAGAGCTGGAATGGCTGCGCCGCGTCGGTTGCGATGGTGAAGACGTTGAGTGTGATGGCACCTGGGGGTGCTACAAGGTTGCAAATCGGCATGCGGGGCGTCGGTTGGCTGCTCATGTTTCGTGTCGTCGATATTCCCTTGAGCAACTAGTGCCAGTCCGAGAGCACCGAAAACCGCCAGCAGCTTGTCGAGCCGAATACCCGTGGCATCTCCCAGCTCGAGCGATGCGAGCAGGCGCTCCGAAACACCGGCTTTTTTAGCGAGGGTTGCACGGGTGAGACCCTGAGCATCGCGTGCCTGGCGCACGTAGATGCCAGCTTGGCGCGGTGTGGTGATGGGAAGGGTATCCACGGCGATCTCCTAACGTGCAGACTTTTGCATATCAGTATGACATGCAAAAGTCTGCATGAAAAGGCCTCATGCAAAACTCTGCATGAGGCCTTGCCCGGACGTTTAGTTTTGAAGGGTGTTTTACAGCGCCAAAAACCCCAAGTGTTCCAGCAGAATCTTGAGGCCGATAAGGATAAGCACGACGCCACCCACGATGGTGGCGGGTTTTTCGTAGCGCGCGCCAAAGGTGTGGCCGATCGCCACGCCGGCGACGGAGAAGATAAACGTTGTGATGCCTATAAGCGATACAGCGGGCACGATGTCGACCGAGAGTGCCGCAAACGAGATGCCCACGGCTAGGGCGTCGATTGAGGTGGCAATGGCGAGGAGCAGGTACTCGACCAGGTCAATCTTTTCGGCATCCTTGCCGTCGCCTTCATCCTCGTCCTCGGTAAAGGCTTCCCACAGCATTTTGCCGCCGATGAAGGCGAGCAGGATAAAGGCGATCCAGTGGTCGATGGGGCCGATGATGCCCATAAACTGACTGCCAAGCGCCCATCCGATTACGGGCATGCCGGCCTGGAAGCCGCCAAAGAACAGGCCGAGCACCACGGCGACCTTAAGGTTGATCTTTTTCATGCCGAGACCCTTGCAGATGGAAACGGCAAAGGCGTCCATCGAAAGGCCAACGGCGAGCAACACGAGCTCTGCGAGTCCCATAGCCTGGCTCCCTCTCTGCGGGCGAGCCCGCGTGTACCTCTTGGGGGAATAACAAAAAAGACCCGTGGCGTACGCGCTGCGCGCACAACCACGAGTCTCGTTCATTAAGGCAAGCCAGACCGTTTCGGCCAGTATGTTGACTTGCCGCGCCACCGGAGGCGAACCCGGCCACGCGACTACTCCCTCATTCATGTGAACCCCGATGCTACCACATAAGCAGCCCATTTGGGTTGGGCTCTCAGCTGTGTTCGCTCATTCTGTAAGCATCGGATTTCGCAAGCGCCGCGGGGACAAACCGTGAGAAACTATTTAGCGTTTATGGAGCGTATACGATGGGAGCGATGCCTTGGATAAGAACGAGCTGCAAAAGCGTATGGAACAGGCCATCCGCCTGACGGCACCTGGTCAGCCGATCCGCACCGCCCTCGACATGATCATCGCCGGTCACCTGGGCGCCCTTATCTGCGTCGGCGACACCGAAAACGTGCTCGCTGCCGGTAACGACGGCTTCCCGCTCAACATTTCGTTCACCTCGAACCGTCTGTTCGAGCTCTCCAAGATGGACGGTGCCATCGTCATCGACGGCGACCTCACCCAGATCCTGCGCGCCAACTTCCACCTCAATCCCGATCCCTCGCTTGCCACGAGCGAGACGGGCATGCGTCACCGCACCGCCGCTCGCATGTCGGTGCTCACCGATGCCATCGTGATCTCGGTCTCGGCCCGTCGTGCCGTCGTTAACGTGTACGTTCACGGCAAGAGCTACGAGATCCAGCCCGTCACCACCATCATGAGCTCGGTCAACCAGCTCGTCGCCACGCTTCAGACTACTCGTCAGTCGCTCGACCGCTCCCTGCTGCGCCTGACGGCCCTCGAGCTCGACGACTACGTTACGCTCGCCGACATTACCGGTATTTTCTCGAGCTTCGAGATCATGCAGCAAGCAAAGACCGAGCTTAAGGATTGCATCGTCAAGCTGGGCAACCAGGGCAAGCTCGTGCAGATGCAGCTCGAGCAGCTCGCCGGTTCCAGCATGGATACCGAATACGACCTGATGATCCGCGACTACGCGAGCGATTCCTCCGAGGCAAACGCCGAGAAGATTCGTGCAGAGCTCGCTCGCATGACGCCTAAGGACCTGTCCGACCCGCAGCACGTGGCGGCAGTTCTGGGCTATGACGACCTGGACGAGGACTCCGTCATGACGCCGCTGGGCCTGCGCACGCTTTCGCGCGTGTCCGTCGTGCGCGACGGCGTGGCCGAGAAGATCGTCGACGAGTACGGCTCGCTGCAGGAGCTCATGGACGACATCAGCGAGGATCCGGAGCGCCTGGGCGACTTTGGCGTCAACAACCCTGCCATTCTTGCGGACTCGCTGTACCGCATGAAGGGCACCAAACAGGGGAACGCATAATGGCGCCCGTATGCGCCGTGGTCGTTGCCGGCGGCAGCGGTCAGCGCTTTGGAAATCCCGGCGGCAAGCAGCTCGTTAACGTGGCGGGCCGTCCGCTCATGAGCTGGTCCATCCGCGCGTTCGATCGTAGCGACAAGGTCGGCCATATCGTGGTGGTGTGTCCTGCCGAGCGCCGTGCCGAGATGCGCCGCCTTGCCATCGACCCGTTTGACTATGACACGCCCATCAGCTTTGCCGATGCCGGCGATACCCGTCAGGATTCCACCCGTGCCGGCGTGCATGCGGTTTCGGCGGGTTTCGAATATGTCGCCATCCACGATGGCGCTCGTCCGCTCATTACGACCGAGGCCATCGACCACGCTATCGACGTGCTCGTGAGCGACCGTGCTCTCGACGGTGTCGTGTGCGGCCAGCCCGCGATTGACACGCTCAAGATCGTTGACGGCGATAATATCGTCGAGACGCCGCCGCGTGAGCTCTATTGGGCCGCGCAGACGCCGCAGATCTTTAGCGTCGATGCTATGAAGCGCGCCCATGCCGCGGCGATTGCCGAGGGCTTTATCGGTACCGATGATTCGTCGCTGGTCGAGCGCATGGGTGGGCGCGTCCGCTGCGTCCAGAGCCCGCGCGATAACCTTAAGGTGACGGTGCCCGAGGACCTGCGTCCCGTAACCGCGATTCTGCTCGGTCGCATGGCCGAGGGAGAGGACCTTCCCCATGTTCAGTAACCTGCGCATTGGCCACGGCTACGACGTCCACCGTTTGGTGGAGGGGCGTCGATGTATCATCGGCGGGGTCGACATTCCCTACGAGCGCGGCCTGCTGGGTCACTCGGATGCCGATGTGCTCGCGCACGCCTTAGCCGACGCCATTCTGGGCGCCTGCCGCGGGGGAGACATCGGCAAGCTATTTCCCGACACCGATCCCGCCTACGAGGGTGCCGATTCGATGGTGCTGCTTGCTCGCGTGATGGACTATGCGCGTGAGCTGGGCTTTGAGTTTGTCGATGCCGACTGCACCATTGCCTGTCAGCAACCCAAGATCACCCCGCACCGCGATGCCATGCGCGCCAACCTTGCCCATGCTCTGGGCGTTGACGTCGAAAACGTGGGCGTCGCCGCCACTACGACCGAAAAGCTCGGTTGGGAAGGCCAGGGCGAGGGAATCGGCGCCTGGGCCGTCTGCCTGCTACAGAAAACCGTTAAGGAGTAACGAATGCGTATCTACAACAGCGCTACCCATAAAAAGGAAGAGTTCCAGCCGATCGAGTCCGGCAAGGTCCGCATGTACGTGTGCGGCCCCACGGTCTACGACAACATCCACATCGGCAATGCCCGCACGTTCATCAGCTTTGACGTGATTCGTCGCTGGCTCATCGCGAGCGGCTACGAGGTCACGTTCGCCCAGAACCTCACCGATGTCGATGACAAGATCATCAAGCGCGCCAACGAGCAGGGCCGTACGGCTGCCGAGGTCGCGACGGAGTTCTCCGATAAGTTCATCGGCGTCATGCGCGCCGCCAACGTACTCGATCCCGATGTGCGCCCCCGCGCCACCAAGGAGATCGGCCCCATGATCGCCATGATCAAGACGCTTATCGAGCAGGGCCATGCCTATGCCGCCGATAACGGCGACGTGTACTTTGCCGTGCGCAGCGATCCCAACTATGGTCAGGTCTCGGGCCGCAACATCGACGACCTTATGGTTGGCGCGCGCATCGAGGAGAACGAGGACAAGAACGACCCACTCGACTTTGCCCTGTGGAAGGCCGCTAAGCCCGGCGAGCCCAGCTGGCCGAGCCCCTGGGGCGAGGGCCGTCCCGGTTGGCACACCGAGTGCGCCGCCATGGTGCATCGCTACCTGGGCACTCCGATCGACATCCACGGCGGCGGCTCCGACCTTGCCTTCCCGCATCACGAGAACGAGTGCGCCCAGGCCACCTGCGCCTGGCACCAGGGCTTCTCCAACACTTGGATGCACACGGGCATGCTGCTGGTAGATGGCGAGAAGATGTCCAAGTCGCTCGGCAACTTCTTTACGCTGGCCGAGGTTCTCGAGCAGCACTCCGCTGCCGCCCTGCGCCTGCTGATGCTGCAGACGAGCTATCGCTCGCCGCTCGACTTTTCTTGGGAGCGCCTGGAGGGTGCCGAGAACTCGCTCACGCGTATCGCCGGTACGGTCGAGAACCTGCGCTGGGCCGCGAACCATGCGACGGCCGATGCCGATGAGGCAGCATCTGAGGCGTTTGCCGCCAAGGCCGCCGAGACCCGTGCCACCTTTAAGGAGTGCATGGACGACGACTTTAACACCGCTGGTGCCATGGGTGCCGTCTTTGGCTTTGTGACCGAGTGCAACCAGTACCTGGAGCAGGCGGGCGACGCTGCCGACAAGGCCGCCGCGCTTGCCGCCGCCGACACGCTGGCCGAGCTGCTCGATACGCTTGGCGTTGAGCTCCCCGAGCCCAAGGTCGAGCTGCCGCTGGGCCTGCTGGGCGTTGCCGCCGGTTTGGTCGCCTATACGGGTGACGACGTGGACGAGGCCGCTGCCAAGATTCTCGAGGCCCGCGCCGAAGCCCGCGCCGCCAAGAACTGGGATCTGGCCGACGCCATCCGCGACCAGCTCAAGGACCTCGGGCTGACGATCGAGGATACCGCCGCCGGCACTCGTATTAAGAGTCTCTAGTATTTGTCGACCGTTCGAGGTGCGGCAGATTGCCTTGAAAGAGGAGGGCATAGACCTGGTGGTCATGCCCGACGATTGAAAGGCAAGGTGCCGTGGCTCGGACGGTCGATTCTTGTTCGTTATCTTTTTAAGGAGGCCGTTTTATGGCCGACAATCGCAAGCGTGCACCGCGTGGAGGCAAGCAGGCTGCTTCTGGCTCGCGTCCGATTCGCCGCAACGACCGCGCTGCCGCTCCCAAGGGCCAGCGCGATCGCACCCAGGCTGCGCGTCCGCAGCTCGATCGCAACCGCGACGCTGTCCAGGCTCCCAAGGGCGAGTTTATCGAAGGTCGCCGTGCTGCCGCCGAGGCGCTGCGTACCGGCTTTCCCGTCAAGTGCGCGCTCATCGCTGAGGGCGGGGAGCGCGATGCCGCCTTGTCGCACCTGGTCGACGACCTCAACGCCGCAGGTGTCCGCATTAAGTATGTGCCGCGCGCGCAGCTCGACGCGCTGTCGAGCCATGGCGCTCACCAGGGCATTGCGCTCGAGGTTGGCAGCTTCCCCTATGCCGATGTTGCCGATATCCTCGACCGTGCGGGCGACGGTCCGGCGCTCGTCGTCGTGCTCGACCATGTGACCGACGACGGCAACTTTGGCGCCATCGTGCGCTCCGCCGAGGTCGTGGGCGCGGCGGGCGTCATCATTGCCAACAAGCGCGCCGCCGGCGTGACCGTGGGCAGCTACAAGACCTCAGCCGGCGCCGTCATGCATCTGCCCATCGCGCAGGTGCCCAATATCGCCCGTGCACTCGATGACCTCAGGGCCGCTGGCTTTTGGGTGGGCGGTGCTTCCGAGCACGCCGAGGGCAGCTGCTGGGATGCTCCCTTCGAGGGCCGCGTGGCGCTCGTCATGGGTTCCGAGGGCGACGGCATCTCGCGTCTGGTGCTCGAGAAATGCGACTTCTTGACCAAGCTTCCCCAGCGTGGCATGACCGAGAGTCTCAACGTTGCCCAGGCGACCACCGCGCTGTGCTTTGAGTGGCTGCGCCGCAATGCCGGCGAGCTCATGGGGGAGGAGTAGCGCATGTCCAAGAAGAACCGTGCCAAGTCCAAGGCCAAGCGCTTTGGCGAGGGCTCGGCCAAGCCGATTGTTTCGGCCGCGACCTATGGCGTGGGCGGCAATGCGTTTGCGCAGGCCATCGCCGATCCGGTCTCGACGGTGCACTCCAATAAGCCCGAGCTGCTGGTGGTCGACGGTTACAACGTGATTCACTGCACGCCGCGCTACGAAAAGCTCGTCTACGACCATTCCGACGATCCGTATTCCAGCGACGTTCACGATATGGCGCGCACGGCGCTCATTAATGACGTAGCTGCGTTTGCCCAGGGCCGCTACGAGGCCGTGATCGTATTTGACGGCGCGGGCAATATTTCCAGCGAGCGCCCCAACCTACCGGCCCGCGGCGTGCGCATTGAGTTTTCGCCGACGGGTGTTTCGGCCGATACCGTGGTGCAGAAGCTCTGCATCGAGGCGCGCGAAGAAGGCCGCGCGTGCTCCGTGGTTTCGAGTGACGGCACAATCCAGGCCGTCGTCATGGGCAAGGGCGTCACGCGCATCTCGAGCCGCATGCTGGTGGACGAGATCAAACAGATCGACAACGACGTTCACGAGGCCGAGGAAGCCCCGCAAATCAAGATGACTCTGGGCAGTCGCCTGAGCCCCGATGCCCTGGCCAAGCTCAAGGCCCTTCGCGGGAGGTAGGTGAGCTGACGGCGCGACGCTGTCTCGCTAACTCCATTCAGCGATGTCGATCATTCTACGGAGGCGCCATGTAAGCGCCTCTTTTAGATATGGCAGCCTTGCCGCGAGCGCGTCGTTTCTGGACAGAATCTCGATTGCCTCGTCAACGAAGCCTTCGAGTTTGTCGCCGTCAAACCAGCTCATGTCCTCGACGAGCAACATTTGTTTGGCGGGGCTTGAATGAAATTGCGCACTGGTAAAACTGTGCTCTCCCGCCCTAAGCTCCTCTAGTGATATGTTGCACCAGAGTGATGAGCCCGAATCGAAGATGGGGGCTGGTCTGCAGACCAGTGAGTTGACGTTTCGCACGAGGCCGAAGTTGCGCCAATGACGATCGTAGTTGGCAATGATGTCATCGCATACGATCATGCGGCCAAGGGCGTCTTTTATATCTGTCGCTCCAAGCTCCTCGCAGTTTGCTACATACCGTTCG
This sequence comes from uncultured Collinsella sp., assembly GCA_900550785.1. GTDB lineage: Bacteria > Actinomycetota > Coriobacteriia > Coriobacteriales > Coriobacteriaceae > Collinsella. The sequence continues at coordinate 11,599 of URTL01000004.1, forward strand.
TAATCGGTTAGTCGCTCGTCTGCATTTGCATGCTGGTTTACATAGAACGCAGGGACATATTCTTCTTCGTCAGTTAAGAAGACACTGCATGTGCTCAAGGCGGAAGTGCCCGCGCCTTCGAGCGAATAGGGTACATAATCGTAAGTGTTCAGGATGCGACGGTGAAGTGCAGTCGCCACCATCTCGTTATAGGGTTCCTGGTTTAGATGCGCTCCTGCTTTATGCAGAATTCGACGCCCGCCCTCGCATGTCCAGTACTTTTGAAGATTGCCGTCCGACGTGTTATCGGGCTTTGCGGCAGCCGCTTTTCCCTCTGGGGCAAAGGGCGCAATGGACAGTGAGACGTCATCAAAGGCGTTATTGAAGAAGTTAATGTCCTCCCAGGCGAGACCGGAACTTTGGGGCCTTATCCAATACTGGTCGGATAAGGAGAGGCCAAGATTTCGCTGTACGAGTTCATCGGGAACATCGACTGCGGCTTCTGCAAGCAGGGAGGCTAGCCCAATGCGTGCGAGCGGGATACCGCGGCCGCGCCACCAAGTGCGGAAAGAGTCGAGCGATACGGGGCTATTAGGGCCAAATACCCCAATAGGGGCGTGGGCGTAATCGACGTCGGCACCGATGTGGGTGAAGTCTTTTCGCGATGTGTTGTAGACCAGCTGAGCGACTTCATACGTGCGGTTCATGAGGGTGAACGCGATCTCGCTCTTACCGTAGCCGCGGCGGGGACGTCCCCCCGTTTTGGTCACGGAGCGGAGTCGCGTGTCGACGCTGTCTTTGTCGATGAGCCATACGCCAGAAGCCTTGCGGGCCTCAAGTGCTCCGTTTTTTATGAGCTCCTGCACCCTGCGCGGAGTGATGCCGAGTAGCTCGGCGGCTTCCTTGGTGGTAAGCATCGAGAAACCCTTCGTCAGAACGAATAGTTTTATCTATTCCATTGTAATTAAAACTATTCGTTCTGACGAAGGGTTTTGAGATGTGGTCGGTCGAAGGGTCTGTTGCGCCCCGTCCGTAATTCCTTTATTCTTAATTGGCTTCGCGCGAGAGCGCCAAGTGTGCCAGTGTGGCGCAACGGTAGCGCAACTGATTTGTAATCAGTGGGTTGCAGGTTCGATTCCTGTCACTGGCTCCATGAGAGTTTCGGGCTCTGTCTCTATATGGGACAGGGCCCGTTTCTATTTAGGTGGTGCGCCATCGGGTTAGCGCCCATCCCGTTTTTGGTTTGTCTCGTCCTCCAGTTTGTCTAAATCTGTAACACCAAGACCGATATTTGGCATCTAACTGTTACAGATTGAGATGAAACTTAGGGTGTTTTAGGAATATCTTGATCTGTAACATGTAGAAGCGGAATAGGCCTCTTACTGTTACAGATCGAGACAAGGGCGGGTGCGGACCTGGATGTCCTGCTCGAGCGTGGATTTCTGGACACGCGAGCGAAGAAAATCTCCCGACCGGAGAACGAGCGTGGATAATTAACTTGGATAGGGAGCTAAGGTAAACACCGATTGTCTATCGACGGCTTTAGAAACAACGACCCCGATTTCATTGTGGAATCGGGGTCGTTTGTGCCTCAGGAATCCGAATGGATTAATCGAGCTCCTAAGGGACTTCTTGGGTTCTTGCTAATGGTCTGCCGAGGATGTCCCCAATGCAAACAGCGGGCATCTACTCAATATAGCTGGGGTTCTTCTTGATGATTACGCGTGCAGCGATGAAAGAGACGACGATGGCGATGATGGCGACAACGCATGCCAGCACGAAGTTGCCCATGGACCCATCGGGAGCGATAAAGATGAGTGCCGAAAGAAGGCCGGGGCATGCTCCCGCAACATACTCTTTCAGGACAAAGATGCCTGCAGGGAGTCCAGCGCAGAGCGCGCCGATTGCCGTGCCGACAAGCAGGCGGGGACGCTCGATGAGGCAACCGTAGAACGCGGGCTCGGTTACGCCACAGAGTGCGGTAACGGCAACCGTGGTGACCATACCCTTCTTCTCCTTGTTTCCCTTCATGGCAGTTGCCAGGGCGAGGCTCGTGCCGCCAATGCAGAGGTTCGAGATGAATCCAAAGATAATGGGTGCCCAACCGAGCTGCGCCAGGCTCGTAACTTCGATTGCGATGTAAGCCTTATCGAGACCGAGCATGACGAAATAGGGGTTAAGGGCTGCCAGGATCGGAGTAGCGATAAATGCCACGTTGTCCATAAGCCACGTGACGGCATCACTCAGCGCGTAGCCCATCATGCTGCCGGCGGGGCCAAGGATAATCAGCTCGACGGGCACGACGATGATCATGGTGAGCAGCGGCTTCAAGAACAGTTTGGTAACGTCGGGAATGATCTTCTGAAGGCTGCGGTCGACAAAGTACATGAACACAACGCCCAGTACGATGGGCACTACCGTACTCGAATAGTCGTTCGTCGGGATGGGGATACCAAGAAAGTCGAGACCCTCGGCACCGCTAATGGACGAGCTGATCATGATCGCGCCCAGCAATGCGCCCATGATGGGCTGCATCTTCATGACGGCTGCGAGCTGATAACCAAGATAAACGGGCAAGAAGCTAAACGAAGCGCTAAAGATCGCCAACAGGACCTGGGCGGTTCCGCTATCGGTGCTTAATCCGCAATAATTGACCAGGAGATTCTTGATCGAAAGAATGAGTCCGCCAACGATGAGCGCCGGGACGATGGGCATGAATACCTGTGCAGAGACGTTCCCGAATTTCTCAATCAAGCCCATGGCGGTGTTACCGCTTTTAATGCCTTCTGCAAGGTCTTTGGCGGTTTGGGCATCGTCGGCAACCGTGCCACCGCCGACTTCGATTCCCGCGAAGTCGAGGAAGTCGTTGTAAGCCTCGGTGACGTTTGGGCCGATGATCACCTGAAGCTGGCCACCGCTGACTACTGCCCCGAGCGCCTGATCGGCCGATTTGGCGAGCTGGAGATCGATGATCGAGGTGTCTCGTGCGTCGATGCGAAGGCGTGTCGCACAATGAGTTACCGATGTAATGTTCTCTTTGCCGCCAACAGCCTTTAGGACTGTTTCGGACATTGCCTGATATTTCATCTCTTTCTCCTAACCTTCCTGCTCCTGATACTTCGAGATAAGGTCTCGGTACCAATACCAGCTCTTTTTGGGGGTGCGCTCCAGATTGTTCTCGAAGTCGATATGGACAAGTCCGTATCGTTTTTCGTAGCCGTTGATCCAGCTATACAGATCCATCGTCGACCAGAGGTAGTAACCCTCAACGCGCGCGCCGTCGCGCTTAGCCCTCATCATGTGCTCGATGAACTGGCCCAGAAGCTCGATGCGGTCATCATCGTGGATCATTCCGTCTGTGTCTGGTTGCTCATAGGCGCCATGTCCGTTTTCCGTAATAAAGATGCGGGGCGCGTCATAGCGCTCGTGGACATCCATGATGGTTGAATACATGCAACTTGGGAGTATTTCGCGGCCCCATTTATTGCGGGGAACATTGCTGTCGCGGGCGCTTTCAAACAAGGGCGCAATGCATTTTCCTTCGACCCTTTTGCTCGAACTGCCCTTATTGTTCGCCGAAACGGCAAGCTCTCCACCGTGCCAGTCGGTTACATACTCTCGGCAATACACGTTGAGTCCAATAAAATCGACTTTACCGTCTCTGAATTCTTTTACGTCATTTGGGGATCGATAGAGCGAGACGCCAAGTTTTTCAAGGATTTCGTCCATTTCTGGCGGCAGTTGACCCTGAAGCGCTGGTGCCAGAATCATGCGATTGGCGAAAAAGTCTGCGTATCGAAATACGTCATCAGGGTGCTCGGTTGCCGGGTCGAGTTCGACAACGCCGCCATCGTGGACGGCGCCGATGATGCCGTCGTAGCCCATTTGACGATATGCTCGGACTGCGAGTGCGCTTGCGCGCATCAGGTTGTACTGAAACTGCATGTACGACTGAACATCGAGCGATCGATTGGGGGGATAGTTGCCCAACATGTTTACGCAGTAGCTGTAGAAATGCGGCTCGTTAACGGTAGCCCAGATTTTGACGCGGTCTCCAAAGCGCTCAAAGCAAATCTTGGCGTATTTGCAGAACCACTCTGCCATGTCGTTGTTCAGCCATCCGCCTTTGCAAGCAAGCGTGAATGGCAGATCGTAATGGAACAGCGTAACGTTGGGCTCTATGCCATTTTCGAGGCAGCAATCAATGACCCGATTATAAAAATCGATACCCTCTTCATTCACTTCGCCGATACCCGTGGGGATGATTCGACTCCATGAAAGAGAGAAGCGATAGGTGTTTTGTCCGCCTTCTTTCATCATGCGGATATCTTCTTCATAGCGATGGTAGAAGTCGCAAGATACATCACCGTCAACATGGTTGATGTTCTTATTGCTTGTGTGGCTAAAGAAATCCCACTCACCAAGGCCTTTGCCGTCTTCGTTCCAGGCACCCTCGCACTGATAAGACGCCGTGGCGGAACCCCAGAGAAACGGCATGTTGTTCACGTTGCCCATGAATCCCCTTTCCATCACTCAAAACACGGTGGATACGTGTGGCGGAATTATGATTAAGATGACGTCAACTGATTTGAATCATAGGAGAACGACCAAAGCTGTTTGATTCAATAAATGAACCATGATTTCGAGGAGAGCGGAAAGAGGGATCACGTGAATATCAATGACTTCGATGTGCTCAATCGCATTAGCTCCATCATCAACAGCGAGTTTGGGTCAAACGATGCCGCCATCGCTCGATATCTCATCGCTCACATTAGGCGTTCGAGCGAAATCAATGTTGCCGCAATAACCCGCGATGCATTCGTGACTCGTTCCGCTGTTCGTCGTTTCTGCAATCGATTGGGCTACCAGTCTCTTAGCGATTTGAAAGAATCATTTACTCAGTCAGTCTTTCCAAGCGACTTAAGCCATCGAGAGGAGGAATTTGGCTACGAGGAGTACAGGGCAGAGCTCGACGTTCGCATGATCGAGATGTTCGCTGAGGTTGAAAGCGGCGTGTCCGATATCGCTATTAAGCATCTTGTCGACGAAATTGATGGCCATAAAAACGTTGAAATCTGGTGCACCAATAATGTGAGCGCCAATCTCGTACGATTTCAGCAGGAAATGTTTTATGCGGGCAAGATAGTTCGCATAGTTGCTGGGGCTAACGTCGCGGAATTGAAAAACATGGGAGACGCTTCGCAGTCATTGATAATTCTCGTATCGGTCTCCGGGCTATTTGCGTCACAGGCGCGTGAGTATCTTGATTGCCGTTCGGGCAGGAAGACTCTAATTACTGCGTTTAGCAACGATGACAAATCGAGGTCTTTTGACCGTGTATATCGTCTTGGTAATGCGGGAAACGGAATTGACCGACTCGGCGTTTATTCGAAATACGCCATGACTTATTTTTTCGACTTGCTATCGTCGTGTTACTTGAGTCGCTACCCCTGCACCAAGGGGGAGCCGCTCTATGGGTCTACTTTGGCCTGGCCCGAGTAGTTGCGGCTTTACAGTTCTCTCGCCTGGAGAATGAACGTGGATAATCTGCCACTTTGGCCTTAGAGCCGCGCTAAAAGTGGGAGATAATCCACGCTCGATCGTGGCGTGGAAGCCCCGATCTCGACCTATATATAGGTGCAAATAAGCTGGTATCGAAGTTCGATACTGAAGGTGTACTCCACTACAGCAAAGTATTACCTTGGGAAACGTCACCTCAGTATCCAAAACCACTGTCCTTCATATCCAAACTCAATAAAACCGCAGGTCACGGCTATATAGATACGCCCGGCACCGTGTATCTAGAGGTTTTCGTTGACAGCCCCCAAGGTGGCATCGTATTATCTTCTTCGTTCGCGGGGGCGGCGGTCCAAAAGACCAAAGGACCTGCGGATACTTGAACGATTGGGAGTTTGCCCGAGTGGTTAATGGGGACGGGCTGTAAACCCGTTGGCTCTGCCTACATAGGTTCGAATCCTATAGCTCCCACCCGTCAAGTGCCTGTATAGCTCAGTCGGTAGAGCACTTCGTTGGTAACGAAGAGGTCACCAGTTCAAGTCTGGTTGCAGGCTCCATCTGGCGGTGTAGCTCAGTTGGTCAGAGCGCACGGTTCATACCCGTGTTGTCACTGGTTCGAATCCAGTCACCGCTACCATAGGTAACACGGTGGCTTCTCAATAGTATGTTGAGAGGCCACTATGGTATAAAGGCAAAGTCCCGTCCGGGGACGACCTGTTAAGAGGAGGGCTTTATGGCCAAAGAGAAGTTTGAGCGCACTAAGCCGCATGTTAACATCGGCACCATTGGTCACGTCGACCACGGCAAGACCACGCTGACCGCTGCCATCACCAAGGTTCTCTCCGAGACCGAGGGCTGCAAGGCTGACTTCACTGCGTTCGAGAACATCGACAAGGCTCCCGAGGAGCGCGAGCGCGGCATTACGATTTCCGTCTCCCACGTTGAGTACGAGACCGCTGCCCGTCACTACGCTCACGTTGACTGCCCGGGCCACGCTGACTACGTCAAGAACATGATCTCCGGCGCTGCTCAGATGGACGGCGCTATCCTGGTCATCGCTGCTACCGACGGCCCCATGGCTCAGACCCGCGAGCACATCCTGCTCGCCCGTCAGGTCGGCGTTCCCTACATCGTCGTCTTCCTGAACAAGTGCGACATGGTCGACGATGACGAGCTCATCGACCTCGTCGAGATGGAGACCCGTGAGCTCCTCTCCGAGTACGATTTCCCCGGCGACGACATCCCCGTCATCCGTGGCTCCGCTCTGGGCGCTCTCGAGGGCGACGCCAAGTGGATGGACGCCATTCGCGAGCTCATGAAGGCCGTCGACGAGTACATCCCGACGCCTGCTCGTAACAACGACCTCCCGTTCCTGATGGCCGTTGAGGACGTTATGACCATCTCCGGCCGTGGTACCGTTGCTACTGGCCGTGTCGAGCGCGGTGAGCTCAAGCTCAACGAGCCCGTCGAGATCGTCGGCATCAAGGATACCCAGAACACCGTCGTTACCGGTATCGAGATGTTCCGTAAGTCCATGGACTTCTGCGAGGCTGGCGACAACGTCGGTCTGCTGCTCCGCGGCATCAAGCGTGAGGACATCGAGCGCGGCCAGGTTCTCTGCAAGCCCGGTTCGGTTACCCCGCACACCAAGTTCACCGGCGAGATCTACGTTCTGACCAAGGAGGAGGGCGGCCGTCACACCCCGTTCTTCGATGGTTATCGTCCTCAGTTCTACTTCCGTACCACCGACGTTACCGGTACGGTCAAGCTCCCCGAGGGCACCGAGATGGCTATGCCTGGTGACCACATCACCATCGAGGGCGACCTCATCCACCCGATCGCCATGGAGGAGGGCCTGCGCTTCGCTATCCGCGAGGGTGGCCACACCGTCGGTTCGGGCATCGTCTCCACGATCATTGAGTAAATTAGCTCTTTGATATAGGTGACTTAGAGAACCCGGCACTTATATGGGTGCCGGGTTCTTTTCTGCAATGGATATTGAGCCGTTGCTGGTGTCGAGAGGATCGATAATGGTCCTGGATGCACCGTCGATTAGCTCTCGATGGCTTCATTGATGTGTTCCAAATATGAATGGATCCACCGAGAACCAATTGACTCGAGGTTTTCATTGACAGCACTTACGTGGAGCTGATAAAGTAACAACTTGTGCCCGTACGGGGCGGAAATGAAAGGTTCAGGATACATGCGTACTCTAGTTACTCTTGCGTGCACTGAGTGCAAGCGCCGCAACTATACGACCACCAAGAACAAGTCGACCATGCCTGATCGTATGGAGATCAAGAAGTATTGCCCCTGGTGCCGTCACCACACGCTGCACAAAGAGACTCGCTAGTCTCTAGTCACATACGCCAGTAGTTCAATTGGTAGAGCATCGGTCTCCAAAACCGAGTGTTGAGGGTTCGAGTCCTTCCTGGCGTGCCAGTCATTATTCCGTAAGCTCCCACTTGGGGGCTTACGGTTTACTCATGTATAAGCGCATTGCGCGGAGGTAACCCAAATGGCCAACAAGAAGAACAAGAAGAAGGCTCAGCAGCCGGCACCTGCCAACAAAGCTGCCGCCAACTCCAAGGTTGAGGCCAAGAAGGCCGTTGCCAAGAAGAACGAGAAGGCTGCGAAGTCCAAGAAGAACGAGAAGCCTGGTTTCTTCGCCCGCACCAAGAAGTATTTCGCTTCGGTCAAGTCCGAGATGAAGCGTGTCACGTGGCCCGATAAGAAGGAGCTCGTGAACTACTCGGTTGTTGTTTGCGCTTCTCTGATCGTCGTCGGCGTCGTCATCGCTCTGCTCGATGCTGGCTTTGGCGAGGCTCTTGCTCTGTTCTCTGGATTGAGGGGCTAAACCATGTCTAAGCGTTGGTACGTCGTTCACACTTATTCTGGATACGAGAACCGCGTTAAGTCCGATCTCGAGCATCGCATCGAGACTATGGGCATGCAGGACCGTATCTTTGATATCGAGATTCCTATGGAGCGCGTCACCGAGATTAAAGAGGGTGGCAAGCGTGAGACCAAGGATTCCAAGATTTTCCCGGGTTATGTCCTGGTCCGCATGGAGATGGATGACGATGCTTGGACGTGCGTTCGTAACACGCCTGGCGTCACCGGTTTCCTAGGCGGCAACGGCAAGCCCGCTCCGCTTTCCCGCGACGAGTACAACAAGATGACTCGTCGTCCCGGTAAGGGCGATTCGCCCAAGCGCACCTCGGTTGATATTGAGGTCGGTACGTCCGTCCGCGTCACCGATGGCCCGCTTACCGACTTTGATGGCAAGGTCTCCGAGGTTAACACCGAGGCTGGCAAGCTCAAGGTCACGCTGATGATCTTTGGCCGCGAGACGCCGGTCGAGCTCGACTTTAACCAGGTCGCTGTCATCGCTTAAGTTTTCGTCCGTTCGCGCGAGCGTGCTTCTTCTGTGACTGCTCATCTCAGGAGTGCTTCTAACACGTGCGTGCTTACGATATAGCAAGTACTTCACACTCGTGATTCGAAAGGAATGACCATGGCTGAGAAGAAGGTTGCCAACGTCATTAAGCTCCAGATTCCTGCTGGTGCAGCAAACCCCGCTCCTCCCGTCGGCCCCGCCCTGGGCGCTGCTGGCGTGAACATCATGCAGTTCTGCCAGGCCTTTAACGCCGAGACGCAGGACAAGAAGGGTGACATCATCCCCGTTGAGATCTCTGTCTACGAGGACAAGTCCTTCTCCTTCATCACCAAGACCCCGCCGGCGGCTCACCTCATCAAGAAGGAGCTGAACCTCAAGTCTGGTTCCGCTAAGCCCCAGGCTGACAAGGTTGGTCAGCTCTCCCAGGAGCAGCTCACCAAGATCGCCGAGATCAAGATGCCGGACCTCAATGCCAACGACATTGACGCCGCCAAGAAGATCATCGCCGGTACCGCCCGTTCCATGGGCGTCACCATCGCTGAGTAGCGATTTCTTATGGTAATGACGGGTGCTCCGACCGGGGCGCCCGTTATATGTGTGCAATAGGGCACACGATACGATGTGGGAGGGCTCACGCCCGTTTAACCACAGGAGGTAATGCACATGGCTAAGCATGGTAAGAGCTATAACGCCGCTGCCGAGAAGATCGACCGCGCCACGCTCTACACCCCCCTTCAGGCTGCTAAGCTCCTCAAGGAGCTCGACACCGCCAAGTTCGACGAGACCGTCGAGGCCCACTTCCGTCTGGGTATCGATACTCGTAAGGCTGACCAGAACATCCGTGGTTCCATCTCCCTGCCCCACGGCACCGGCAAGACCGTTCGTGTTGCCGTCTTCGCCGAGGGCGAGAAGGCCCGCGAGGCTGAGGCTGCCGGCGCCGACATCATCGGTTCCGACGAGCTCGTCGCCCAGATTCAGAAGGGCGAGATCAACTTCGACGCCGCTATCGCTACGCCGAACATGATGGCCAAGGTTGGCCGCATCGGTAAGATCCTTGGTCCCCGTGGCCTCATGCCGAACCCCAAGCTCGGCACCGTGACCATGGACGTCGCCAAGATGGTCTCCGAGCTCAAGGCTGGCCGCGTTGAGTACCGCGCTGACCGCTATGGCATCTGCCACGTGCCCCTGGGCAAGAAGTCCTTCTCTGAGCAGCAGCTCGTCGAGAACTACGCTGCCCTGTACACCGAGATTCTGCGCGTCAAGCCCTCTTCTGCTAAGGGCAAGTACGTCAAGTCCATCTCCGTGTCTTCCACCATGGGCCCTGGCGTCAAGGTCGATCCCGCTGTCCAGCGTGACTTCCTGGCTGAGTAACTGCTAGTTACTGCCTGAGTACAGCAAGCATTGCTAAAGAAACCCGGTTCTGCCTTGTGCAGGACCGGGTTTCTTGCTATCGCGTCAAAGGCACCACAAAGGGGACAGTGTCCTCTTTGTGGTGGTTACCAGGGTGTTCTGGCCGTTGAGGGCTCGATGGCTTCGTGGCGTTTGAGCTCGCGGCGCATGGTTTGTGAGTTGAGCCAAGCTGCTTGCCAGCCGCGGATGGGGTAGTGCGTCTGGTCGAGCTCAAACTGCGTATAGCCGCAGGCGTTGATGATCGTCGTTCCACACACATGCTGACGCTCGCGCTGAAAATCGCAACCGTAGCTTTGGTGCACATGCCCGTGCACCATGTAGTCGGGATTCCAGGATTCGAGTGCTGTGTTAAAGCACTCGAATCCTCGATGCGGCAGATCGTCCAGATCACCCATACCGGCGGCGGGTGCATGGGTAAGCAGAATGTCGCACCCGCCGACCATCCTAACCTTACGCGACAGCTTACGCATGCGCTTGGACATCTCGCGTTCGGTGTACATGTTGGCGCCGTCGCGATAACGCATGGACCCGCCAAGGCCCGCAATGCGAATCCCTCGGTACGTGTACACGCTGTCCTCTACGCAGATACATCCACCCGGTGCATGACGTGCGTAGCGGTCATCGTGATTGCCGCGCACGTAGATGAGCGGTTTGTTGATGACCGTAACCAAAAACTCAAGATAGTCCGGGTCCAGATCGCCGGCGGACAAAATCAGGTCGACTCCCTCAAAGCGTTCCTTGCGAAAGCACTCCCAAAGGCATCGTTCTTCGGTATCGGCTATGGCAAGGATTTTCATAGGGCAGGGACTTTCGGCTCATCGTCGAGTTGCGGAATGGTGCCCACCACGTTGTCGGCCAGCCAGTCCATCTCAACGATTTGCGTGCTCGGCAGTGGGGGAAAGCCCTCGATCTGCACCACGCCGTCTTGGCTGTGGAGTTCGCCGCCAAATGGATTGATGGAGCCCTCGACGATGCCATTGCGGAGGAGTTGAACAAGCTTGCGCGTCTGATAGGGCAGGCCCGGAGCGTAGCGAATGTCGATAACGCCCGAGCTCATGCCGTACCAGTAGTTGACGGCGCGAACCTGGCTGGCGTCACTGGTCTCATCCCAGGTGCCATGCAGTAGACTTCGCACGATAAGCTCGTAGTATCGGCCCCAGTTCCATACCGGCATGGCAATGCCGGTAACCTTGCCATCGACCAGGCGGTGAAGTCCGTAGGCCGTGGGGTCTTCGAGCGACTTTGACATGTCGGCGCCGGTCATGACGCTTACACCTTCGCGGCACATGGCCTCGGTAAGGCCTCCGGCGGGCACATCGCCCCAAGTCAGGATAATTTGCGCACGGGGGTCGAGCAGCGAGGCGCCAATCGCAAAGGCGTTGATCTCGCTGAGCGCGCCCGAGGCGAAGACCGACGCGTGGTAGCCGATGCGGTGGTTGTCCGCCATGCTGGCGGCAAGGGCGCCCAGGAGGAACTTGGCCTCGTACATCTTGCCAAAGTACGAACGGACACTTTGATGGGGAAGGCCGATAGAGCAGTTGAGGAACCGAACCTGGGGATACTCAACGGCAGCCCTGAGCGTGTATTCCATCAGGCGGTGCGAGGTCGAGAAGATGACGTTTGCTCCATGTTTGACAGCCGTTTCCACGGCGGCGTAGAACACGTCCGGATCGTGACAGTCCTCGAACGCCTCGGTGTGCACGATACCGTCAAAGTGCTCATCGAGATACTGACGCCCTTGGTCGTGCAGGCTGTCCCAGCTCGACGTCGCACAGGGGAACTCATGGATAAAGGCGATGCGCAGGGGGTTGGCCGCCGAATAGACGGTCTTGCCCATAAAGAAGTTGAGCACGCCGGAGGTGGACTTGGCGGGCGACTCCTCCTCGTCGACGCTCGGTGCTTCGACAAGATCAACCTTGTCCTCGTCATTTTTGCCGGCGATGACCAGCTCGCGCCAGATCTTGCACAGGCGGTTTACGACGATATCCGTTGGCGTATCCAGCAGGCGGTCCTGGTTGTACACATTGAGGTACACGAGCATGGCGTCGGCAGGCGTAATGTCCAGGTGGTCGCCGCCTGCGCGAAGGTAGGCGCGCTTAAAGAGCAGGAAGGTGTGGCGCAGGTAGTCGACCTTTTTCTGCGGCCATTTTTCGATAAGGTTCTGACCGAGCATCTTGGCGAGCGTCTCGTAGCTTCCCTCACGCGAGAACTCGATCTCGTATAGGGGGCAGACGCGCCAAAACGCGCAGAACTCGCCGTACAGGCGGCTTTCGACGGAATCCCATGTGCCGGGGTAGAGACGGGTGACCTTGGCCGAAACCGTCGGGGCGTCCAGGAATTTGAGGACACTGACGCGTTTGTTGCCTTCCTGGACATAGAACCGATGCATGAACTCGGTGACGATGATGGGGTCGCGATAACCCTCGGTTACCTGGATGTCGTAGAGGTTGGACCACTTGCGGGCGAACTCGGTGCCAAACGGCAGCAGGGGCATAAAGTTGCATGAAAAGGCGGACTGACGGCCCTTGGTAACCGTACCGACGACCATTTCGAGCGGAATGTCTCTCAGGCCGACATTCTCTCGCTGGCCTAAGGGGAGCTGGGCAACCAAGCTATCGAGGTCCGTGAGGTACGGATACTCGCTTTGACTAATGGCGCGTCGACGTCCTTGCTCGCCGCGCTTGCGTGCTTGACGGTAGGCCTCTTCCATGATGTTGCTCCCTTAGTCGTTTAAACAACTATATGAACCATGGTACCACGAATGAAAACCACAACAAAGGTGCCTGTCCCCTTTGTGATGGTTTAGGCAATGATGGGGGCGATGGCGCGGATGCAGGCGTCGGCAGCGGTGAAAGTGGTGCTGTCGTCGCTGACGATAAAGATGATCTTGCCCTTAATGCCAAAGTCGCCGATCTCGCTAAAGAGCACATACGGCTCCTTGTCAAAGCCCGAGATGGGAAGCACGGCGGCCTTGGTGGCGCTGGTCAGCTCGTCTGCCAGCGCGTCGAGCGAGGCCCACTTAGACGTGTCCTTTACGGCAACGGGCACGGCCACGCGCCCAAAGGGCATCAAATGCACGAGCGTGTTCTTGGAGATGTTGGAATTGGGCACAATGATGGTCTGTCCACAGGCATCCTCAATCGTTGTATGGCGCCAAGTGATGTCTTGGACCACGCCGGATACGCCGCCGACCTCGATATTGTCGCCGGGTTTGATGATGCCCATAAACGTCACCTGCATGCCGCCGATAAGGTTTGACAGCGTGTCCTGAAAGCCGAGCGAGATGGCGATGCCGCCGACGCCAAGAGCGGCGACGAGCGCGTTTGCGTTGATGCCAAAGCAGTTGTCGAGGATAAAGCTGCCGCCAATCATCCAGATGACGGCGCGCGCGATGTTGATGAAGATACTCGATGCCGGAAGCGGGTTATCGTCTCGGTTAAGCAGATGGTTCAGGGTCTTGGATACGACCTTGGCGGCGACGGCGGTGCCTATCGCCAAGATGACGGCCCAGATGATGTTGTGGACCCACCGTTGCTCAAAGAAATGAAGAATCGGCTCAAACAATTCCATGTAGGGAAAACCTCCTAATGATCGTTCAACCATGATACCCACCAAGAAGCCCGTCCGATCAAATTCGGACGGGCTTCTGTGCTCGATATAAGGTTTACGCGGCGGGGCTGTAAGGCCCGGCGGTGTAGCTTAGCGTCGACGCTTCCAAATAATACCGAGCATGATGACGATGATGCCGCCGATAAGGCACGCGCCAACTACTGCCAGCGTGCGGTCTCCCGTTGCGGCGAGCTTACCGGTCGTCTTCTTGGTGATGACCTTCGTGGTCGCCGTGTCCGTCTTAGACGAGGGCTTAGGCGTCGGGGCCGGTGTGGGCGTGGGGTCCACGGCAGTGGAGCCAAAGCTGATGGTGCCCGCGAGCGAGGCCATCTTGCTCTCCCAACTGTTCTGCCCGATCAGCGCCCTTAGCGCTGACTCGCAGGTACCCCACTCGGTGTGCTTGGTGGCGTTTGCGAAGGTGGGGAAGTCGGTCGTGTTGGTGATGATGTAGTTGTTGGTGGCGACGGTATAGGTCTTGGTGGGATCGAGCGTGCTGCCGTCTTTGGTGAGTGTGGCACTCACAATGCGCTTGCCTTCGGGCTGCGTCCAATCAATCGTCACGTTGATGCCGCCAAAGGAGAGAACGCTGCCAGAGTCATCGCGCCACTTGTACTTGTCTTGCGCCTCCTGCTCGGTGTGACCGGCCGCCACATAAGCCTGCTGAAGCTCGTAGCTGTCGTTGCAATCGTCGCTAATTTGTAGCGAGTGCTCGAGCGCTGCCAGGAAGTCCGCGCCGGTCATGGTCCAGGTCTCCACGGTGTTGCCGTAGGGCGAGATAGCGATGACGTTGCCGGCGGTCACATCGCCCGCAGCGATGCCACCGCGGATGCCACCAGCGTTTTCGATAGCGAGGTCCGCGCCCGTCAAGGCAAGATAGGAGCCGCAAATCACGTGGCCGATGGTCTGGGCCTTGGTGGTGTCGCCCTCCTTGCTGGGGCGGAAATCGGTGGTGCGCACCATTTCCCAACCATGCGTGCCTGCGGCGTCCTCGCCGTAGAAATAGTTGGTGGTGGATGTGCCGAGCGCCTTGTTCGATTCGTTTTCAAAGTCCTCGTCGAGCGGCTTGATCTTGTTGCGGACGGCTTCAAGGCGGCTTTGGTAGTCGGAGCTCTTGTCGGGGTCTGCTAAAAGGTCGTTGACGTTCTTGTCGGTGTAGAGCTTCTCGTCGCTGCCGTCTGCAGGGACCGTGACCGTGTCATCGTCGGTCGTCTCGGTGCCATTGGTGTCGTACTTGTACGGAATGGAAAGCAGCCCCACCTCGGCAAAGGCGCTGCCTGCCTCGACAACGTGGATCGTCTTGCCGTCGGCTCCCGTCACCTTCTCGTTAAGGTTGATGTGCTCGTGGCCTGCGATAAGGGCATCGACGCCACGGAGTCGCGTGGCAAAGGTCTTGGCGTCGAGCGTGTGCGCGATACACACAACAACATCGCAGCCCTCCTTGCGCAGCTGCTCTGCCTCGGCATTGATGGCGTTCGCGGCACTCGAGAACGACGTACCCGCGACCAGGTCCGCGCGCAGCGAGGAGTCCAATGACTCATCCATGGCACCCACGACGCCGACCTTGATTTTGTAGTCGAATGTGGAGTGATCCTCGCTATCCTCCCAGGTGCGATTGAGTGTCTTCGTGATGCTCGAGCTCCATACGCCGCTCGTAGACTTCGCGTTCGCGCAGAGCATGGCGAAGGGCGTGCCGGTGGTGCTGTAGCCGGTCATGGTGCGGAGTTTGTCCGCACCGTAGCTCCAGTCGTGGTTGCCTGGCGTGGTCGCGTCGTAGCCGTCGGCGTAGAAGGTGTCCATGAGCTCGGCGATGCTCTTGCCCTCGCTCATGGTGGCAAAGGACTGCCCGTGGAAGGTATCGCCTGCATCGAGCAAAAGATCGGGGGCGCTGCTTTGGGCGCTATAGAGAACCGCCAGTCCATCAAAGCCCACAGTGCCGGTGCCCTTGCTTTCGTTGTAGCTGTACTTGTAGCTGCCGTGGATGTCGTTGGTGTGCATGACGGTCACAGAGCCGTCAATAGCGGCGGGTAGGTTCCCCGCGAAAGCGAGACTTGGGATGCCTGCGAGCGAGCCGGCAAACAACGCGGTGACTAACGCAAGGCGGGGGAGTCTTTTCATGGCAGTCTCTTTAGTCCTTAGCCAGAATGTCTGGTTGAATATCGGATTATCGACATAATATGCGAAAACCGCCGCAAGGGCGTCTGTCCCTTAGCGGCGGTTTTGACGTTTGCGCAGATAAAACCTACCAAAATAAACCTGTCCCTTTTTGGCAGGTTTTAGCTTAGCAGCATGCGGTCGTTGGCGAGCTCGCCGCCCGAGACCTCCTCGAACTTCTGTAGCAGGTCGGCCACGGTGAGCGACTTCTTCTCGTCGCCGGCCACGTCGTAGATCACATGGCCCTCGTGCATCATGATCAGACGGTTGCCCAGACGGATGGCGTCGTTCATGTTGTGCGTGACCATGAGCGTGGTCAGGTGGTTCTCGTCGACGATTTCCTCGGTCAGGTTGAGCACCTTAGAGGCCGTCTTGGGGTCGAGGGCCGCGGTGTGCTCGTCGAGCAGCAGCAGGCGCGGCCTGGTGAGCGTGGCCATCAGCAGGGTGAGTGCCTGGCGCTGGCCGCCCGAGAGCAGACCGACCTTGGCGTTGAGGCGTGTGTCCAGACCAAGGTCCAGGCGCTTGAGCAGCTCAACGTACTCGTCCTTCTCGGCCTTGGTGACGCCCCACGAAAGGCCGCGACGCTGGCCGCGACGCTTGGCGAGGGCCAGGTTCTCGGCAATCTGCATGTCGGCAGCGGTACCGCGCATGGGGTCCTGAAACACGCGGCCCAGGTACTTGGCGCGCTGCGACTCGCTCAGGCGCGAGATGTCGGTGCCGTCGAGCTCAATAACGCCCGAATCGAGCGGGTACACGCCGGCAATCATATTGAGCAGCGTGGACTTGCCAGCGCCGTTGCCGCCAATCACGGTTACAAAGTCGCCGTCATTCAGAGTGAGGTCGACGCCGGTGAGCGCGCGCTTCTCGGTGACGGTGCCCTTATTAAAGGTTTTTTTGACGTGCGAGAGCTTAAGCATCTGCCTCATCTCCCTTCGTGTAGGAGCTGCGGAGCTTATAGCGCTCCCAAACCACGGGCACGCACAGGGCCACAGCGACAATCGCGGCGGAGAGCAGCTTCATGTCGTTGGCGTCCATGCCCAACTGCAGCACGATGGCGCGGATAAGGAAGTACACCACGGAGCCAAAGACGGCGGAGGCAAGACGGACGCTAAACTGCGTGAGGCCGCCGGGCAGCAGACGGCCGAGCACCTCACCGATAACAATGGCGGCAAGACCGATAACGATGGCACCGGTGCCCATACCAATGTCGGCGTACTTCTGGCTCTGGCAGATAAGCGCGCCCGAAAGGCCGATGAGGGCGTTGGAGAGCACGAGGGCGATCATCTTGGTGGAGTTGGTGTTGACGCCCAGAGCGCGGATCATGTACTCGTTGTTGCCGGTGGCGCGCAGCGCCGAGCCGATTTCGGTGCCAAAGAACCAATACAGGATGGCAACGATAGCCACGGCGAGCAGGATGCCCAAGATGATGGCAACGGTGGACTGCGGCAGACCGGTCATATTGCTGACGGCCGAGAACACGGTGCCCTTGGCAAGAATGGGCGTATTGGACTTGCCCATGATGCGCAGGTTGATGGACCACAGGCTGATCTGGGTGAGGATTCCGGCGAGGATCGCGGGAATCTCAAAGACGGTGGTCAAAATGCCCGTGACGGCACCCGCGATGGCGCCGGCGCACATACCGGCCAGCACGGCGAGCAGCGGGTCGACGTTGTTATTGACGATGAGCACGGCGCAGACGCAGCCGCCGAGGGCAAAGCTGCCGTCGCAGGTCATATCGGGAATGTCGAGCAGGCGGAACGTGATAAACACGCCAAGCACCATAATGCCCCAGAGGACGCCCTGCGAAACGGCGCCCTGCAATGCAATGAGCATGCTTCATACCTCCTAGGATAGGGTGGACACGTGATTTTCCATAATAGCGGTAACAATGCATAGAAGAGCTGCGGACAGACGTTTTGTTTTACCTGAAACAAGCAGGGCGGACGCCGGTCTACAGCGCCCGCCCCTGTGGCTCAGATATTGAATAACGCAGCTAAAGCGCGAGCACGGGCTCTAGACGCATGCCGCGTATAGCATTACGCGTCCAGAGCGGAAAGGTCGATGCCCAGGGCCTCGGCCATTTCGTCGTTCTTGACGACGACCAGGTCCTTGCTTGAGAGGTGTTTGATCGGCATGTCTTCGGGCTTGGCCTCGCCTTTCAGGATCTTAACGGCCATCTCGCCCGCGGCGTAGCCCAGGTCCTCATAGTTGATGGAGAGGGTGAACAGGCCGCCGGCCATGCACATACCCTCCTCGCCAGTCACGAAGGGGAGCTTGTTCTCCTTGCAGATCTGGCCGACCTGCGAGGCACCCGCGGCGATGGTGTTGTCGGTGGGGGAGTACAGCGCGTCGACCTTGCCCACGGCAGACTCGACGACGGACTGAATCTCGTTGGAGCTCGAGACAGTGAAGTCAGTGTACTCGAGGCCCAGCTTGTCGAGTTCCTTCTTGGCGGCCTTGATCTGGACGTCGGAGTTGGACTCGGCGGTGCAGTAGAGTAGGCCGACCTTTTTAATGTCGGGCAGGACCTTCTGCATCATCTCGAGCTGCTCGGCGACCGGGGTGAGGTCGGAAGCGCCCGTGACGTTGGTGCCGGGCTTGTCGTTGTCCTGGACCAGGCCGGAGGCGGCGTAGTCGGTGATGGCGCAGCCCACGATGGGGATATCGGCCGTGGCGCCGGCGGCAGCCTGCGCGGCGGGCGTGGCGATGGCATAAATCAGGTTGACGTTGTCGCCCACAAACTTGTCGGCAATGGACTTACACGTGGACTGGTCGTTCTGGGCGTTCTTCTGGTCGATCTTGACCTTAAGGCCGCTCTCCTTGATGGCCTTGACGAAGCCGTCGTTGGCGGCATCGAGTGCGGAATGCTCGGTGAGCTGCAGAACGCCGATGGTGTAGTCGGAACCGGCGGCAGCAGAGCCGGAACCGGAGTTGCCGCCGCATCCGGCGAGCGGGGCGAGCGCGAGCAGGCCGGCGGAGACCAGAAGGCTCCTGCGGCTGATGGTGATGTCCTTCATATCATTACCCCCAGTATAAAAATGGCTGGAAACACTGCACTGGGACAAAGTGCAAGTGGAACTATAGTAGCGCTGATGTCCATTTTTACAACAGCCTGGCGGGTTTTTTAATACAGAATCGGATGGGCGGTACGGGTAGTCGAATGGGCGGCGGAGGGTCTTATGCGGCGGAGGAGGCGTCGTCCTCGTCTAGGGCGGCGAAGAGCTTCTTGCCGTCGAGGAGACGTGTGGTGACGTTTCTCATTCGGCCAATCTCTACGGTACGCAACGTGTCATCGGCGCCTCGGGCGTCGTAGACCGTTCCCAGCAGATACGAGATGCCATCGCGCTGCCTGATGGCAAAGGGACGGAGTGTCATCCGTGCTGCTTCGGTTTCGCCGCGTGTCGTGACGCTCGAAATATCAAAACTCACCGTGGTTCCGTGGTCGATGGCCTGCTCGACGAGCTCGCACGTGTCGATGCGCTTGATGGGCGTGCGTGTTGCCTTGGTAGCCTTGCTGCCTGCGCTTGGAGCGGGTTCGGGTGTATCGAGGTAGCCGCGAACGTCGGCGCTCGCCATGGCAACTAAGTGCTGCGCCATGCTCTTGCGGATAGCGATAGGCGTGGAGCGGTTGCGCATGACCATACCGTGGAGCCGGATGATCTCTTCATCGGTGAGCGGGCGGGTAAGAAGTTTGTAGCCCACGCCGCGTTTGTACTCAATTTCGTATCCGGCATGGCGAAGCGCGGAGATGGCGGTGTAGATGCTGCGCCGCGCCGCCGAGATGGGCATGCGGGCGGGGTCGTTGGGATGGGCGAGGAGCTCGACCAGCTCGTCGGAAAGCAGTGCCTTGTCCTCGCCGGTGTTCTCGCTCAAGAGCTGCAGGATGCGTACGGCACGATAGGCTGCCATCGAGGCGGAGCCCCTGGTCGTGGTCTCGTAGTTTTCAACAACGGCTTCGGTCATAGCGCCCACGTCCTTTCCGTTTTGGGTGGCGACGGTATGGAGCCTAGGATGCGTGGCTTTCCCAGGGGTGCAGGGCGCTCTGGGCGGTCAGTAGCCGTCGGCAAACGGCGGGTCGAGTTTTCAACAACCCTGCCTAACTGACCAAAACCTTGCCAAAAGCTTGACGGATGCTGTTGAAAAAAGCGCCTCTCGGCAGATGTCGAGAGGCGCTTGTGTGACGAGCGTTGGCGAGTGGCGACGCGAGATGGCGTCCGACGATTAGAAGTCGGCGTTACCCACGGTACGCGGGTGCGGCAGGACGTCGCGGATGTTGCCCACGCCGGTCAGATACATGACCAAGCGCTCGAAGCCCAGGCCGTAGCCGGCGTGCTTGCAGGAGCCGTAGCGGCGCAGGTCAAGGTAGTACTTGTACTGCTCGGGATTCATACCCAGGTCCTTGATGCGGGCCTCGAGCAGATCCAGGCGCTCCTCGCGCTGTGAGCCGCCGATAATCTCGCCGATACCGGGAACCAGGCAGTCGGCGGCGGCGACGGTCTTGCCGTCCTCGTTCATGCGCATGTAGAAGGCCTTGATCTCGGCCGGGTAGTCGGTTACGAAGGTCGGGCGCTTAAAGTGCTCCTCGGTCAGGAAACGCTCGTGCTCGGTTTGCAGGTCGATGCCCCAGCTCACGGGATAGTCAAACTTGTGACCCGCAGCGACTGCCTGCTCCAGGATCTCGACGGCCTCGGTATAGGTGACGCGGGCAAAGTCGGAGTTGGCGACATGGTCCAGGCGCTCGAGCAGACCTTTGTCCACAAACTTGTTGAGCATGTTGAGCTCGTCGGGGCAGGTGGCCATAACGTCCTTAAGGACGTACTTGAGCATAGCCTCGGCGTTATCCATGTAGTCGTTGAGGTCGGCAAATGCCATCTCGGGCTCAATCATCCAAAACTCGGCGGCGTGGCGCGTGGTGTTGGAGTTTTCGGCGCGGAAGGTGGGGCCAAAGGTGTACACGTCGCCAAAGGCCATGGCAAAGTTCTCGGCATTGAGCTGGCCGGACACGGTGAGGCTCGCATGCTTGCCAAAGAAGTCCTGGCTCCAGTCGACCTCGCCGGACTCGGTGAGGGGCGGGTTTTTGGGGTCGAGCGTGGTCACGCGGAACATCTCGCCGGCGCCCTCGCAGTCACTCGTGGTGATGATGGGGGTGTTGACGTAGACAAAGCCCTGCTCCTGGAAGAAGCGGTGGATGGCGGCAGCCGCGACAGAGCGGATGCGGAACACGGCGCGGAACAGGTTGGTGCGCGGGCGCAGGTGCTGCTGGGTGCGCAGGAACTCGACGGTTGCTCGCTTCTTCTGCAGCGGGTAATCCGGAGCGCTGACGCCCTCGACCTCGATGGAGGTGGCAGAAAGCTCGAAGGGCTGGGGCGCATCGGGGGTCAGCTTGACGGTGCCGGTGCAAATGAGTGCGGCCGAGACGTTTTGATGGGCGATCTCGTCGTAGTTGTCGAGTGCCTCGCGGTTCATGACGACCTGCAGGTCGCGGAAGCAGCTGCCGTCGTTGAGCGTAACAAAGCCAAAGTTCTTCATGTCGCGGACGGACTTGACCCAGCCGGCGACGGTGACGGTCTGGCCGCCGAGCGACTCGGCATCGGCATAGAGCTGCGCGATTTTGGTGCGGTTCACGTATCCTCCCATAACGGTTGAATGATAGTTATCCATACAGTTCGATATTCTAGCAGCTCGGCTCATTTGGGCTATACAGATAAGGCATTGGCGGGATGGTTTTTCAAACGAAAAGCGCCCGCGGCCAAATGGTCGCGGGCGCTTGACGAGGTGCCTTTTGGCTGTGTGGC
This sequence comes from uncultured Collinsella sp., assembly GCA_900550785.1. Classification (GTDB taxonomy): domain Bacteria; phylum Actinomycetota; class Coriobacteriia; order Coriobacteriales; family Coriobacteriaceae; genus Collinsella. The sequence goes on from URTL01000004.1 coordinate 33,460, forward strand.
GCGGGGCCTGGCTACTTGGTCTTGGCTACCAACAGCGGGTCGCCAAGCTTGACGAGCGGGTTGCCGCCGATAAGCGTTCCAGACTCGCCGACATGGTCGATGCTCTTAAGACGATCGAGCTCGGAGACGATGACGGTCACGATGTCCTCGTGACCAGCGGCCTTAATGGCCTCGCGGTCGAAGCTGATGAGCGGCTGGCCTGCCTTGACCACATCGCCCATCTCGACAAAGCGGGCAAAACCCTTGCCGTTCATTTCCACGGTGCCCAGGCCAACATGGATGAACACGCGAAGACCGTCCTCGGTGATCATGCCAATGGAGTGGTTGGTGACGGTGGTGGCGCCGATGCGGCCGTTGGCGGGCGCATAGATGGTGCCGGTAATGGGCTCGATGCCATAGCCCTGGCCAAGCATGCCCGAGGCGATGGTCTCGTCGGGAACCTCATCCAGGTTGACGAGCACGCCGTTGACGGGGGCGTAGATGACGCCTTCGCGGGTGGCGAAGCTTGCCGCGGGCGGAACGGATGCCTCGCCCGCCGAGGTGAAGGTGGACTTAAGCGAATCGAGCAGACCCATAGTTGCCTCCAACTTAAATAGGCGCATATCGCGCGCTTGGTTTGCCGGAAACGTTTCATACCTGTTTCGCGGCTTGGTCAACGCCCCTATTTTACGCTGCTCAACGATACCTCTGAACTGGGATTATGTGATATATCAGTTGGAGGGAAACTTATTGCCGGAGAGTTTCTACGTCCTGCACCCAACTGGGGTACGCTTAGATGCGAAATAAGAGTGCGCAAAATTTGCGCGAAGGGAGCACATATGATTGTCGAGAACCATGCGCTGTGGGGCGAGGAGCCGACCGAGGATTATCCGGCGACCTTTACGTATCTGGGTGCCGAGCCGCTGCCCGATAAACCGAATGGCCGCCGCCCCGCGGTGATCATCTGCGGCGGAGGCGGGTTTACGCATATCGCTCCGCACGAGCAGGACCCGGTGGCGTTTGCATTTTTGGACCGCGGCTACCAGGCCTTTGTGCTCAACTATGTCACGAGTTCTACGGGTGACGTGAGCTTTCCGCACCCCCAGGCAGATCTTGCCAAGATGGTCGCCACGGTGCGCGCGAATGCCGACGAGTGGCATGTCGACCCCAAGTGCGTGTGCGTCGTGGGCTTTTCTGCTGGCGGCATGATTTGCGCCTCGCTGGCAACACAGTGGAAGACCGGCCCCTTCGCGGCACTTGCCGGGGCGCGTCCGGACGACATTCGTCCCGATGCCGTGGTGTTGGGCTATCCATTGCTCGACTTTGCCTATGTGCGTGACATGCAGACGCGCGATCCGCGCATTGACTTGCGTGTGCCCAAGACGGGCGGCAAGACGGGGCGCGATCTGCTCAACGACTACCTGTCGATGGTGACGGGTGGCGAGGCAACTGACGAGCATTTGGCCGATATCTGCCCCACCACGCATGTTTCGCGCCAGATGCCACCGACCTTTGTGTGGGGCGTGTCCGACGACAAGACGGCGCCGATCGCGCAGGTCTACCCGTTTGCGCAGCGCATGGCCGAGGAGGGCGTTGCATGCGAGATGCACGTCTTCGACCAGGGTGGTCACGGCCTTTCGCTCGGCAACGCCAACACCGCGGTCGACAACGAGGACAAGCAGGTGGCGGTCCGCCCTTGGATTCGCCTAGCCTTCCGCTTCCTGGAGCGCCACGGGTTTTAGTTACGGCGTTTTACCAAACGCCGTAACCACTTGACGCTGCAAGCCCGCCAGGGCGGCAATCTGCCTTTCAACTTCGGCGGCATGACCAGAAGGTCAATGCCGCCTCGTTTCAGGGCACCTTGCTCGCCCTGGCGGGCTTTCGCTGTTCGCGCCAAAACATCGGCGTTGCCATGGCCCAGATGCGGCACTTGGGGACGTTCCTTTTGTGCCGGCACTTGGGGACGGTCCTTGCAGCAATCTGTCGATTGAACGTCGTTGTGCGTTCGCGCTATCATGCATGGTTACAATTGGTTAGCCGTGGCAAACGGTTAGCCAAGGTAAACTAAATGCAACGCCCTGTGGGCGCCGGGGGAGGAACACGGACGTGAAGCTCGATACACTCGAGATTGGAAAGGACGCCGTTGTCGCATCGGTGGCATCGGACGATCAGGCACTCCGACAGCATATTTTGGACATGGGTCTAACGCCGGGCACCGAAGTCACCATGATGAAGTACGCCCCCATGGGTGACCCGCTCGAGATCCGCCTGCGTGGCTACGAGTTGACACTGCGTAAGGACGATGCCGCTCGCATCGAGCTCGTGGGTATTCACGACACCGATACGGGTCCGCGCGCTAACGCCGCAATCGGCACGACGGAGCATCCGGCCCTGGGCGAGGGGACGTATTCGCCCCGTGCGGCAAAGACGGCCGTGCCAGAGGGCGCGCCGCTGCACTTTGCCCTCGCCGGCAACCAAAACTGCGGCAAGACCACGTTATTCAACCAGCTGACGGGCTCCAACCAGCACGTCGGTAACTTTCCCGGCGTGACGGTCGACCGCAAGGATGGCACCATCCGTAACCATCCCGAGGCGAGCGTTACCGACCTGCCCGGCATTTACTCCCTGTCGCCGTACACAGGCGAGGAAGTCGTGAGCCGTCAGTTCATCCTCGACGAGCGTCCGGACGCCATCATCGACATCATTGACGCCACCAACATCGAGCGCAACCTGTACCTGACACTGCAGCTCATGGAGCTTGACCGTCCTATGGTCATCGCGCTCAACATGATGGACGAGGTGACCGCCAACGGCGGCGCCGTAGACGTCAACTTGCTCGAGAGCCTGTTGGGCGTGCCCGTTGTCCCCATTAGCGCTGCCCGCAACGAGGGCATCGGCGAGCTGGTGGACCACGCCCTGCACGTGGCGCGGTTCCGCGAGCGCCCTGGTCGCCTGGACTTTTGCGCGCCCGACGGTCCGGACGGCGGTGCGCTGCATCGCTGCATCCACGGTATTGCTAACCTGATCGAGGACCATGCCGTGACGGCGCACATCCCGGTGCGCTTTGCGGCGACCAAGCTGGTCGAGGGCGATGCGCTGGTAACCGAGGCGCTTCACCTGGATCGCAATGAGCTCGACGCTATCGAGCACATCATCACCCAGATGGAGGGCGAGGCCGGCACCGACCGCCTATCTGCGCTGGCCGATATGCGTTTTAGCTTTATCGGCGACGTGTGCGGGCGTTGCGTCGTCAAGCCGCACGAGAGCCGCGAGCACGTGCGCTCCGTCAAGATTGACCGCATCCTGACAGGTCGTTACACAGCCATTCCGGCGTTTCTGGTGATCATGGGCCTCGTCTTTTGGCTGACGTTTGGCGTGATCGGCGCGGCGTTGCAGGGACTCATGGAGGACGGCATCGCTGCCATCATCGCCTCGGCCGATGCGGGCCTCAAGGCGTTCGGCACCAACGACGTAGTGCGCTCGCTGGCTGTCGACGGCGTGCTTACGGGTGTGGGCAGCGTGCTGACCTTCCTGCCGATTATCGTCGTGCTCTTTTTGTTCCTCTCCATTCTGGAAGACTCCGGATACATGGCGCGCGTGGCCTTTGTCATGGATAAGGTGTTGCGTCGCTTTGGCCTGTCGGGCCGCAGCTTTGTGCCCATGCTCGTCGGTTTTGGCTGCACCGTGCCGGCTATCATGTCGACCCGTACGCTCCCATCCGAGCACGACCGCAAGATGACGGTCATGCTCACGCCGTTTATGAGCTGCTCAGCCAAGTTGCCGGTTTACGGCTTGCTGTGCGGGGCGTTTTTCCCGCAGGCGACGGTTCCCGCCATGGTCTCGCTCTATCTGATCGGTATCGTGGTCGGCTGTATCGCGGCTTTGGTGCTCAACCGCACGGCATTTAAGGGCGACCCGGTGCCGTTTATCATGGAGCTTCCCAATTACCGCCTGCCGAGCGTCAAGACGACGGTGATGCTGGCATGGGATAAGGCCAAGGACTTCATCACCAAGGCCTTTACCATTATCTTTGCCGCTACGGTGGTCATCTGGTTCCTGCAGACGTTCGATATCCGCTTTAATGTGGTCGCCGACCAGTCGCAAAGCCTGCTTGCCGGTCTGGGTAGCATCATCGCGCCGGTGTTGGCCCCGCTCGGCTTTGGCGACTGGCGCGCCTCGACGGCGCTCGTCACCGGACTTATCGCCAAGGAGAGTGTCATCTCGACACTCACGGTGCTTTTGGGTGCAACCTCGCCCGCGGCATTGTCAACCATGTTTTCGCCGTTTACCGCCTACGTGTTCTTGGTCTTTACGCTGCTGTACCCGCCTTGCGTGGCCGCTATCGGCGCTGTCAAGAGCGAGTTGGGCGCGCGCTATGCCGTGGCCGTATTCGCGTTTCAGGTCGCCGTTGCCTGGATCGTGGCGTTTGTCGTGCATTCGGCGGGCATATTGCTGGGGCTGGCTTAGGGGCGCGTTGATGCTCCGCGCTTTTGGGCGAGCAACAATTAAACAAATATGAGCCAAAATACCGGTAATTGTCGGCCTGCGGGGACTGTCCTACGCTGCAGGTTGCCGTTCGCTGCCTATTTGCTGCCGTTTGCGGATTCGTAAATACTTGCAATCGTCGGTCGATTTAACCGCATTACGCGATGCCGATGCACATTTTTTGTGCCCCTTTCTACAATCACTTTGTGTCTATTGCCGAGCATGTCTTCCGTTTCGCCTGTGTGGGGACGTGGGGTGCAATAGTCGTTTGTAGAGGCTCATTGAGGAGGGAATTGATGAAAGAAAAATTCCAATCGTTCGGAAAGGCAATGCTCGTTCCGATTACGCTCATTGCCATTTCCGGTCTCTTTTTGGGTATCGGTAGCGTTTTTACGACCGAACTGACCCTTGTGTCCCTTGGCGTTAATTGGGACTGGTATGCCGCTTCGCCGCTCTTTACGTTCTTCTCGGTATTTAAGGGTCTCGGCGAGGTAATCATTGGAAACCTCGGTGTTTTGTTTGCTGTCGGCTGCGCCTTCTCCTTGTCTCGCAAAGAGAAGGGCTGGGCTGCCTTTTCTGCCCTTGTCTGCTATCTCACTATGCTCAAGACGGTTGAGATTCTGCTTGGAGCAGCTGGCTTGGCTGCCGACAATACAACGGTGGAAGCTCTTCAGAAGCTCGGCCTTACGTCCATTCAGGCGAGTGAGCAGTCCGCACTCTACACTACCTCGCTTGGCTTTTTTGGCTACAGCTCTGGTGTCTTTGGCGGCATTATCGTGGGCTGCCTGGTCGCCTGGATCACCGGCCGCTTTTACAAGACCAAGCTTCCAACGGCGCTGGCGTTTTTTGCGGGCAGTCGAACGGTCCCCATTGTATCGCTGGTCGCCGGTGGCATCCTGGGCGGCATCATGTACTTCGTCTGGCCCGTCATCGGTGGATGCTTCTCGGGTATTGCGACGTTCGTGAAAGGCTCCGGTCTGGTCGGTACGTTTGTCTATCGCTGGGTGCTCGAGAGCCTTGTGCCGTTTGGCTTGCATCCGCTGCTCGAGACGCCCATGTATTGGACTGAGCTTGGCGGCTCCCTGGTCGTCGATGGGACGC
>URTL01000005.1 GCA_900550785.1 uncultured Collinsella sp.
TGAAGTTGAACGTCAGATTGTCCAAATGCGGCCCGCGCAGCGTCGAGCCGTTACGCGGTTCGTAGAACCGCGTAACTACCTAACTACATCAAGTTGCAAACAGCTGCTGCGAAGGCAACGGGGTCCTCGGGCAGAATGCCCTCGACCAGCAGGGCCTGGTCATAGAGCAGACCGGAGTACTGCTTGATCTTGTCGGCGTCGCCTGCCTTCTGGGCAGCGACAAGCTTGTCAAAGACCGGGTGCTTGGCGTTGAGCTCGAGCACGCGCTGGCTCTTGGGCATGCCGTCGGGCGCGCCCTCGGGTCCTTTCTGGAGCACCTTCTCCATCTCGAGCGAAAGTGGGCCCTCGGTGGTGATGCATGCGGGGGCATCGGTCAGGCGCGCGGAGACGGCAACTTTCTCGACCTTGTCACCGAGCGCCTCCTTCATAGCGCTGAAGAGGTCCTCGTTTTCCTTGGTGGCGTCCTCGGCCTCCTTCTTCTCGTCCTCGGTCGCCAGGTCAAGATCACCGGTCGCGACGTTCTTGAGCTCCAGATGACGATCCTCGACCTCGGGCTCGGCACCGTCGGCCACAGCCTTCTCGGCAGCCTCGCGGGCAGCATCGTCCTCGTAGATCTTGGGCATATCGGCGGCAACGTACTCACGCATAGCCTGGAACGTGAACTCATCCACATCCTGCGTCAGCAGCAGCACGTCATAGCCGCGGTCGAGCACGCCCTTTACCACGGGCATCTTGGCCAGACGCTCACGCGAGTCGCCGGCAGCGTAGTAGATGGCCTTCTGATCCTCGGGCATGCCCTTGGCATACTCGGCCAGGGTAATCATCTTCTGCTCCTTGGCAGACCAGAACAGCAGCAGGTCGGCAAGCTCATCGGCCTTCATGCCATAGCTCGAGTAGATGCCGTACTTAAGGCCGCGGCCAAAGTTCTCAAAGAACTTCTCGTAGGCCTCGCGGTCGTTGTCGCGCATATCCTCAAGGTCGGCGGTAATCTTCTTTTCCACACGCTTGGCGATGGCCTTGAGCTGACGGTTCTGCTGCAGCGTCTCGCGCGAGATGTTGAGCGACACGTCGGCGGAATCCACGACGCCGCGGACAAAGTTGTAGTAGTCGGGCAGCAGGTCGTCGCACTTCTCCATGATCAGGACGTTGGAGCTGTAGAGCGACAGACCCTTCTCGTAGTCCTTGCTGTACAGATCGAACGGCGCGCGTCCCGGCACAAACAGCAGGGCGTCATACTCGAGCGTGCCCTCGGCGTGGAAGCTGATGGTGCGCGCAGGATCGTCAAAGTCGTGGAACGTGGACTTGTAGAACTCGTCGTAGTCCTTCTGCTCGACATCGGAGCTGCGCTTTTTCCAGATCGGTGTCATGGAATTGACGGTCTCGAGCTCCTGGTAGTCCTCGTACTCGGGCTTGTAATCGTCGCCGGCGTCCTCGGGCTTGGGTTTCTGGCGGCTCTTGGACACCATCATCTGAATCGGGTAGCGCACATAGTTGCTGTACTGCTGAATCAGGCTCTTGAGACCCCACTCGGTCAGGAAGCGATCGTAGGTCTCGGCCTCGCCGTCGGCATCGAGCTTCTCGTTCTCGCGCAGCGTCAGGATGACATCGGTACCGTGCTCGGCGCGCTCGCCGTCCTCGATGGTGTAGCCCTCAAGACCGTCGGATTCCCACACATGGGCGACATCCTCGCCGTAGGCGCGGCTGACGACCTTCACATGACTGGCGACCATAAAAGCCGAGTAGAAGCCCACGCCAAACTGACCGATGATGTCGACATCGGAGCCCTGCTGCTCGGCGTTCTCGGTCTTAAACTCCTCGGAGCCGGAATGGGCGATGGTGCCCAGATTGCGCTCCAGCTCCTCGGCGGTCATGCCAATGCCGTTATCCGAGATGGTAATGGTGCGGGCGTCTTTATCAAAGGAGACGCGAATGGCCAGGTCGCCCTGGTCGATCTTGACGCTCGGGTCCTGCAGGCTCTTAAAGTTGAGCTTGTCGACGGCGTCGCTCGCGTTAGAGATAAGCTCGCGCAGGAAGATTTCCTTATTGGTGTAGATGGAGTTGATCATGAGGTCGAGCAGTTTTTTGCTCTCGGTCTTAAATTGACGCATGTGCAGTCCTTTCGCGCTACCCCTGTCCGCAAAAACGGCCCGGTCGCCCGAGCCGCATCGCAGACCTGCTATGTTCAGACTTAGATTTTATAACCCATTAACGCGCATATATACATACGGAATCGAAAAACTGTATGTCCGAGCGCTCCAATGCGTCAATTGCCAAGGAGTGTCCCCAACTGCCGGCAGAAAAGGAACGTCCCTATCTGCCATCTACGCGCTTGGCCATCCAGGCGTGGGGCTGGCCTTCGTCTTCGTAATCTACCGGGGCAATTTGCGTGTAGCCCGCCTTTACATAGAGCGGCAGCACGTATTCCTGCGCATGCAGCTTAATAAGCTTGGCGCCGGCATCACGCGCGGCGGCATCACTGGCCTCGACAATCTTGCTCGCCAAACCGCGACGGCGCATGCTCGGCAGCACAGCCACGCGCCCCATAATGTAGGTCTCCCCCGCCGCAACGCCTTCGTCCATGTCGCATGCCGGCAACACCGGGGCCTCTGCGTCAGCCACGCGCTCAAGCTCTTCGGGAAACACGCGCGAGCAACCGGCAAGCTCGCCGTCTACATAGAGCGTCACATGAATGCAGTTCGGATCCTCGTCGATAGCGTCGAACTCATTCTCGTAGCCCTGCTCGTCCATAAAAACGACGCGGCGCACCAACGCCGCGTCATCAAAGCATCCCGTCTTAAGTTGAATATCCATGGCTGCCCCTTCATTCAATGCGAACGTTAGGGACAGATTTTAGCGAAAATGAGCTCCGCGTACGCTAAACTTCGCGCGAGCCTTCGCCAGGCAGTCGTAATGACCCACGTTATGGGCATCGCTCGCGATGAAGCTGTACAGGTTCTGATCGAACAGGCGCTGTGCCGGCTTTTTCTCGCGACCAAAGCGACCGCCGGCAATAAAGTCCGCCGAAGCCTGCAGCTTGCAGCCCATATCGACCAGGCGCTCCGCCACGCTTACATCCTTTTGAACCGCACGATAGCGCTCAGGATGAGCGATGATCACCTGGTAGCCACGGCACTGCAAATCGTAAATCGTGTTCTCGTACTCTCTAAACGCATACGCATCGGCATGTGTCGAAAGCTCGAGCAGAAACTCGTTGGTTCCATCGAAATGCAAGTGCTCCGCGGCATCGATACCAAGTTCAACGAGCTTTCGATGGTTGACCTCGAAGCCCATCTGGAGCGGAAAACCGTCAGCGTTATCACGCAGCAGCTCAAAGGCATCCCACATCTTGTCGTAATCAAAATAGGGATCACGGCAGTGAGGAGTGCAAACGATTCTGGTTACACCGGCCCGCTTGGCAGCCTCGAGCATCGCCAAGCTCTCATCGAGATCGGCGGCGCCGTCGTCTACACCCGGCAAGATATGGCAATGAATGTCACGCATAGGTCAGCCTTAATCAACTAAACGTTTGCCCGGTTGGTGAAGATGCCCTTTTTGGAAGTCCCCTGATCGTTGGAGCCCTTCTTCACCTTCTTACCGTCCTTGGTGTAGTAGGAGTAGTAGTACTCGCTGGTCTCGGTCTCGCAGTAGTTCATAACGGTACCGATGAGCTTGACCTTCTCGGACTTCTTAAGCTGACCGATGGCGTTGAGCGCCTCCTCGCGCTTGGTGAAATCCTCACGCACGACAAAAAGCGCACCGTCGGTCAGACTTGCGATCTCGGCAGCATCGATGAAGGTGCCGACCGGGGGAGCATCAAAGATGACGTACTGGAACTTGGCGGACAGTGCCTTTACCAGCTTGGCAAAGCGGTGAGAGACGATGATGTCGGCAGGATTGGGAATATGCGGCTCGGCATCGAGGAAGTAGAAGTTCTTCTGACCCGTCTCGACAATCGCCTGGTCAATAGAAACCTGCTCGGACAGGACTGCATAGAGTCCGCCGCGGGAGCGGACGCCGAGCATATCGGCAAGGGACCTGCGGCGCATATCGGCCTCGACCAGGAGCACGGACTTGCCGCTCGTGGCGATTGCCTGAGCAAGATTAATGGAAACCGTAGACTTGCCCTCGTTGGGAATCGAGGACGTAACGGTGATGGTGCGAATGGGGTCGTCCACGCTCGCAAAGCGGATGTTGGCCAGAAGGGTCTTGGCGGCATTCTGTACAACGAGCTTATCGGTGTTCTTTGCCTTAGCCATGCCTATTTACCACCTTTCATAGCCGGAATTCGGCCAACAACGGGAATGCCCAGGAGCTCTTCTGCCTCTTCTGCACCGCGGATGCGGGTGTTGAGCATGTCTGCCAAAACGACATAGGCAACTGCGATAAAAATGCCCGCGAGGAACGCGACAGCAACGTACAGCATACGCTTGGGACCGCTGGGGGCTTCGGGGGTCTTAGCCTCGTCGATAACGTTGATGCTCTGGGCAGCGCCGACGTTCTGAGCGACCGTACTCACCGAGCTGGCCATGGCCTTTGCGACCTTAGCCGTCTCTTTGGCATCGGTGCCGGTAACCGAAAGCGTAATGACACGCGTGGTGGTCTCGGAGGAAACAGACACCTTGTAGTCATCCAGATCGGTGAGGCCCAGTTCATTGGCTGCGCCGCTCTTAACGCTATCGCTATCCAGCAGCGTGGCGATATCGTTGGAAAGCATCTGACTCGCCGAGAGATCGTTGTAGCTCATCTGACCGCTATCGTCGGTCTTGGCGAGAATGTACATGCTCGTCGTCGCGGTATAGGTGTTGTCCATCGCAACGAAGGACACGATGCCCATGGCGATCGCGCAGACCACCGGAAGGGTGATGACCAGCTGAAGGTGCTTCTTCAGCAGCTGGAACAGTTCGAGAAGGGTCATGCAGCTTGCCTTTCATTTCCCCAGTTCGGATTGACAAAACTGTCCGTATGTTATCGCATCTTTTTGCCGAGACCAAACTCTATACATAAGAAACAGGCTCTCCTGTAAAAATGTCGGAAGCAATCGTAAAATTGCACAACAACGCCGCACCCGAAAGTCAAATGCGGCGTCTGCATCAATATCTATGTTGTATCGCTATGCGAATGGCTCGTCCTGCTGTATGGGAAACATCACCGTAATGGTGGTTCCCACGCCCAACTCGCTCGACAAATCGAGCGTGGCGTGATGATACAGGGCCGCATGCTTGACAATGGCAAGCCCCAGGCCGGTTCCGCCGCGTGCCTTGGACCTACTCTTGTCCACGCGATAGAACCGCTCAAATACCTTGCCCTGTTCTTCAGGCGCGATACCGATTCCCGTGTCGGCGACCGCGAGGAACGGATGGCCTTCGTCGTTGGTGCCGCACTGCAGCGTAACCGTACCGCCGGGTCGATTGTAGCGGATGGCGTTGCTTGCCAGATTATAGATGAGCTCGTCGATCAAGCGCGACACGCCTTCGACGACCACAGGCTTGGTCTCATGACTTATCGTCACATTCGCCTGACGGGCGACCTGTTCAAGACGCTGCTCAACCGCGTAGATGGCACGCGAGAGCTCAATAGGCTCCGAGGACCCAATGGGCACCGCCTCGCCCTCAGTTGCACGCTCAGCCTCGTCCAAGTTAGACAGCGTAAGGATATCGTTGACAAGCGCTGCCAAGCGGCCCGCCTCACGATAGATGCGACCGCCAAAGTTGCGCAGGTCGTCCTCGCCCTCGACCATGCCGTTTGCAATGATCTCGGCATAGCCCGAAATCGCCGTAAGCGGCGTCTTGAGCTCATGGGTGATATTCGCCGTGAACTCGCGGCGCATACGGTCGTTGTCCGCTAGCACCGCCATTTGGCGCTTGAGTTCCTGGCGCTGCGACTCGATACGCTCAAGCATGGGGACCATCTCGGCATAGGCGTGCTCATAGCTACGGCGCGGGTGGTCCAAATCCACCTCTTGCAACGGCGCGATGATGGCACGGGACTCGCGGCGCGCCATAAAAAACGAGAGTACCGCACCCGCTGCTGCGATAAGCAGCATCGGCGCCACCATCGACAGCAAAATCGCCGCAACGCCAGGCTGGGCCTGCGCCAAGCGGACAACCTGGCCGTTATCAAGGGCGACGGCGCGATACAGCATAATCTCGTCGAGCGTAGAGCTTGCGCGCTCCGCGGAACCCAAACCACTCTCAAAGGCCTCGATGACCTCGGGGCGATCGCCATGGTTGGGCAGTGTGGAAGGCGACGCCTCGTTGTCGTAGGCAACCGATCCATCCTTGTTAATCAGCGTGATGCGCAAGTCCTCGCGATCGAGGCTACGCAAGAACGGGATGGGCTCCTGCTGCTCGTCGAGGGCGGCAGCAATGAGCTCGGTTTCCTGCGCCAGATTGGCACTCGTGGCATCCGCCAAGGTGTTTTGCACAAAGAACGCACCCAGCACCGTAAACGCCACGATAACCGCCATGGCGCAGACAAAGATCGTCACAAAAACGCGGTGCGACAGCGTATGTTTTCCCTGGGGGGCGAAGACCACGGGTTACTCCTCCGATGCGGTGGCCGCGGTGTCGTCACCTTCGGCACCATCACCGGCAGAAGGCTCGGCCAAGCGGTAGCCCACGCCGCGCACGGTCTCGATGGCGCCGGCATGCTCGCCCAGTTTTTGGCGAAGCGTCTGCACGTGCACGTCAACGGTGCGCGAACCGCCGTCGAAGTCCCAGCCCCACACGCTCTGCAGCAACGACTCGCGGGTAAAGACCACGCCGGGCTTGCGCATGAGGTACTCGAGCAGGTCGAACTCGCGCAGGGTGAGCTTAAGCGGCTCGCCGGCAACGGTCACCTCGCGATGGCTGGGCGAAAGCACGATGTCGCCCACGCTGAGCACATCGCTCGCCTGCTTGACCATTCCGCCGCGACGCAGCAGTGCGCGGCAGCGGCTCGCAAGCTCCATGAGCGAGAAGGGTTTAGTCAGGTAATCGTCGGCACCGCCATCGAGCGCCATCACCTTGTCGAGCTCGGTGTCCTTGGCGGTAAGCATCATGATGGGCACCGTCGCCGTCAGGCGGTCGGCGCGGAGGCGGCGCATAATCGCCAAACCATCGGTATCGGGCAGCATGATATCGAGCAGCACAGCATCGGGCACCCGTCGCGCCACGGCGGCCTTAAACTCGCCGTCGCACGAAAAGCCCTCGGCCTCGATTCCCTGCTTGCGCAGCGCATAGACCGTCAGATCCCTGATGTTGTCATCGTCCTCGACGTAATAGATCATGTTGAACCCCTTTGCGGCCGACATGACCGCATCTTAACCCTAAAGGTGCCTGTACTAGATGGTATCAGCCAAAACGGCCCGTCAAATAATCCGCCGTGCGCGGATCGATCGGGTTTTTGAAGAGCTGGGCAGTGGGCGCATGCTCCACCAGCTCGCCCAGCAAAAAGAACGCGACCGAGTCGGAGATGCGCGCAGCCTGCTGCATGTTGTGCGTAACGACCACCAGCGTGCAGGTCTCCCTGAGCTCGCAGGCCAGCTGCTCCACCACCAGCGTCGATACGGGGTCGAGCGCCGAGGTCGGTTCGTCCATCAGCAGAATGTCGGGCTGCACGGCCAGCGCACGGGCGATGCACAGACGCTGCTTCTGGCCGCCCGAAAGACCCAGACCCGATTCTTTGAGCTTGTCCTTGACCTCGTCCCACAGAGCGGCGCGTCGCAGGGAGTCTTCGACCAGCTCGTCGAGCACGACGCGGTCGCGCACTCCCATGCCGCGAGGACCGTAGGCGACGTTGTCGTAGATGCTCATGGGAAACGGGTTGGGGCGCCGGAACACCATGCCCACGCGCTGGCGCAAGCGGCAGATGTCGTAGTCGCCCAGGATATCTTGACCATCGAGCGCAATCTTGCCCTCGATGCGGCAATCCTTGATGCCGTCGTTCATGCGGTTAAAGCAGCGCAGCAACGTGGACTTTCCGCAGCCCGAAGGCCCGATGAACGAGGTGATCTGCTTGTCGCGGATCTTGATATTCACGTCCTTGAGCGCATGATGGTCGCCATAGAACAGGTCGAGGCCCTCGACATCGATGCGCGTTGGCGAGGCGGCAAGATCCTCTGCCGTGGGGCGAGTCGCATCCCCAACCTCGCGCTCGTGCGCGGCCTCGGCCTGCGCTTTCATGAGTTCTTCAAGCTCCGTGGGCTCCACAGCCGCAGCAGCCGTCATACCGCATACCTCCACATCGATATCAATTCAGCAGTATCGATAGTAGAAATCGCGGCTCATATGCACGTGAGCGCATTGTCAAGTGTTTGTAAGGGCACGCTGGCTATGCGGCGGGCAGCTCGATGGTGAATATCGTGTGTTCGGGCGTCGATTCACATGCAACGGTACCGCCGTGTGCCGCGATGATCTCCTTGGCAATAGCAAGGCCCAGACCGGCACCACCGCGATTGGTCGCACGCGCCGCATCCAGGCGATAGAACTTCTCAAAGATCACCTTGAGCTTAGCCGCAGGGATAGGATCGCCCTGATTGATAAAGCGCACGCGCACGCCGCCATCGTCTTGGCGCCCGGCCTCGATCGTGATAGTCGAGCCCTCATAGCTATAGGCGACGGCGTTTTTCATGATGTTGTTGAACACGCGAGCCATCTTGTCGCCATCCACGAGCACCGTCAGGTCCTCGCGAATATCAACTTGGGCTTCCTTATGCTGCTCGTTGAGGATGGGATAGAACTCGTCAGCCACCTGAGCCAGCAGCAACCCCAGATCAACATAGCCGCGCGTGAGCACGATATCGTGGAAGTCAAAGCGCGTGATATCGAAGAACTCTTCGATGAGTGCATCGAGCCGGTGCGCCTTGTCGAGAGCCACGCCCGTAAAGTGCGCACGTTGCTCAACCGGCAGCTCAGGAGCCTCTTGCAGCAGCGAAAGATAGCCCACCACACTGGCAAGCGGGGTGCGTAGGTCATGTGCCAAGTACGTGACCAGATCGTCCTTGCGATGCGACTCGTCACGCAGAGCTTGCTGCACCTTGCGCTCACGGTCACGCACGCGGTTAAGGGCGCCCTCGACCTCCAAGAAGTCGCCGTCGATGTTGTCCCAGGTGTCGGGGTGATCGATCAGGCGATCTTGAATACGAGCGGCCAGCACACAATCGGCATGCTGCTCGCCCTGTTCGTAGCCCTGGTAGTACAGGGCGCGGCCACACAAGAACAGCACGCACGCGGCAAGCGCCAGCACAAAGCCAAGCATGTTGAATACAAAGCCGGCATCGAACAGCACCGGCCCTTCAATGCCGCCGAGCGCCATGGCGCCAATCGCCAACGTCATGGCCCACGCGGCGCCGCCAATCACCATGCAGCGGCGCGCGATCTCAAATCGATCGATCAGCAAAAAGCCGGCAAGCAGCACCGTCAAGATTCCGGCGATGTTGTCGATGCCAATCAGCAGCAGGCTCAGCAAAAAGAGCAGCACCGTTGCAAGCGCGCGGTTGTCGACGACCGACCTCACGTATTCAAAGAGCCGATCGGGCACCTCGAACGCTTGCCTATCGTCTTTTGTCATATCAAGATCCTCACAAGCGAAAAGCGTTATTCGATGATGTAGCCGACGCCCCAGACGTTTTTGATAAAGCGTGGCTTTTGTGCGTCGTCGCCGATTTTTTCGCGCAAGTGGCGAATGTGCACCATCACCGTATTGTTGGAGCCGGGCATAAAATCCTCGCTCCACACCGCGCGGAACAGGTCCTCCACGGCCACCACGCTGCCGCGATGCTCGACCAGATACAGCAAGATTGAATACTCGGTGGGCGTGAGGCGAACCGGTGAACCGTCCACTGTCACGGAACGAGCATCGCGGTTGATCTCCAAGCCGTCGAGCTGAATGGTCGGCGACTCGGCCGCCTGTGCACGGCTACCGTAGCTGGTGTAGCGGCGAAGCTGAGCGTGTACGCGCGCGATGAGCTCCAGCGGACGGAACGGCTTAACCACGTAATCGTCCGCGCCAAGCGAAAGGCCCCCGATCTTGTCTTGCTGGGCATCGCGCGCCGTCAGCATGATCACGGGATAGGTATGGCTGGAACGGATCGTACGCAGCAGCTCAAACCCATCGATATCGGGCAGCATGACATCAAGCAGCGCCAGATCGAACTCCTGCTCCAAGATTGCCTTGGCAGCATCGGCCCCGCTATAGGCAATCTGGACATCAAAGCCCTCTTTTGTAAGGTAGATGCCAACCAAGTCGGCGATGGCCTTCTCGTCATCAACTACCAAAATGCGCTCGTCCATGCGTGCTCCTCTCGCGCTCCATTATGCCTGAGGCGACGCACGCCACACACAACAAGCGTGGGTGATTAAGTCGGCCTTAAGCACCCTTGTGCCCGTTCGGGTGCGGATGTGGGCCAAGCGCGCACGCGATGATCGCCGACGCCGGCAAACGATATACTCTAGTTCCAGAAGAGACCATCCCGTCGAAAGCGAAATCCGTGAAGTCCCTCACCTCTTTTGCAAAGCGCTCAGCCCAGCTTGCCGCCGGCTTTGTCTGCGCTATCGCCCTTGCCGCTGGCGCGCCCACCGTCGCCGGCGCCCAAGTGCTCACGACCGACAATGTTTGCGGCAAAACCGCCGATGCGCGCGGCATCACGGCCGAAAACCTGCCCGATATCGATGCGACCAATGCCCTCGTCATGGGCAAAGACGGCACCGTCTACTATGCCCGCGACGCCGATGAGCAGGTCAAGATCGCCTCGATCACCAAGGTCATGACCGCAATCCTAACCGTCGAGAATTGCAAGATGGACGAGAAGGTCACGGTGAGCAACGCCGCAGCCACCGTGGGCAACTCGACCGCCGGCTTGCTCGAAGGCGACAAGCTTACCGTGGAGCAGGCGCTGCGCGGCCTGATGATTCCCTCGGGCAACGATGCCGCCATCGTGCTCGCCGAATATGTGGGCAAGAAGATCGACCCTAAGACCAAAGACGCCGAGGCCACATTTGTGAAGGCCATGAACGAGCGCGCTAAGAAGCTCGGCTGCACCGGTACGCTTTTTGAAAACCCGCATGGTCTGGACTTTGATGAGTGGGCTGGCGATATGCACTCAACCGCACACGACGTAGCGCTGATGATGCAGGAGGCCATGAAAAACGACACGATCCGCGAGGTCGTAGCGAGCGAGGATTCCTGGATCGAGGTCACGGGCGCCGACGGCACCGACCATTCGCATTCCATGGACACGCATAACTATTTGCTGGGCCAAGATGGCAACATCGGTGGCAAGACCGGCACCACCGACGATGCAGGCTATTGCTTTACGAGTGCCTACAACCGCGATGGCGACGAGATCTACACCGTCGTTTTGAACTCCACTACCACCGACCAGCGCTTTACCGATACCGCAACCCTTGCCAATTGGTACTACGGTCACAAGGCGGCGGTCGCAATCGCCAACACGCAGGAAAAGACTGCCAACGGCAATCCGCTCATCGCGCGCATTGGCCAGACCGATTGGACGGACAAGACGATCGATGCCACGCTCGCCGATCCCGCAGCTCAGGCGACCGTCTTTGCGCTTGCCGGAGAGGTGACCGAGAAGGTTACCTATGATGACCTTTCGGGCACGGTACATGTAGGCGACAAGGTGGGTAGCGTGATGCTCAAGCAAGACGGCACCAAGATCGCCGTCATGGACCTGGTTGCCGACGAGGAAGGCGCAGGACCGAATCCCATTGAATGGCTGCTCGTGAAGCTCGATCGCTTGGGCCGCCGCATCGACAACCGCCCGCTCACAGCCGAGAGCGAGACCGTAGCCAAGGCACCCGAGGTGTAAGGTCGAAGAACAATACACTCGCTGAAAGGAGGCGTCCAACGGGGCGCCTCCTTTTTTGAGGGTTCGAATCCCCAGTTAACATTCTCCTAATCAAAAAAGGGCCCTGAATGGGACCCTTCTTTCAATTCATACTGGCGGAGAGCTGGGGATGTCCGGGCATGCTACGCATGCCCTCCGGCTTCAAAGCCTGGCGGCTTTTCGCCCACGGGCTACAAACGCTTTCGCGTTTGCTTAACGCCCGTGCCCTCTCGGGTTCGAATCCCCAGCGCCCTTTCTCGATAATAAAAAAGGGCCCCCGATGGGACCCTTCTTTAAAGTTAAACTGGCGGAGAGCTGGGGATTCGAACCCCAGATGCCCTTTTGGGGCATACTCGCTTAGCAGGCGAGCACCTTCGGCCTCTCGGTCAGCTCTCCGTAACAGCCGTTCTATAGTAACCAAACAGTCGAGGATGGGCAAGAGGGAATTTGGAGCGATTCCATTTTTACCTTTCCCGCACCGCCTCCAACAAATAGTCGCGCATATACGGAATTGCAAACGAAACACAGCCATAGCCCGCAGGCTCAATCAACCCCGCATCGATGAGACGTTTACGATACGAGCCGACCTTGTTCGCCGGCAACCCCATCTTCTTGGCGATATCACCGTTGGCAATCTCATCGCCCTCGCATTGAGCCATTGCCGCGAGATACTGAAACTGTCGCTCTGAAACCCTGCGCAGCGCCGGGGCAATCACCATAGCATTAAAGCTATCAAGAGCCGCTTGGATACCTTTACGCGCGGACCCTTCGTTCACGCTCTCCGCCCCGCTGCGCGCAGCAACCTGCCAAGCGTAATATCCGACCAACTGGACCATAAAGGGATAGCCTGCTGAAGCCTTTGTTAATAGCTCAGCGGCGTCTTCATCGAGCTCCTTGCCCGCTCGTCTCATTGTATCCTCAAGCGATCCACCGACTTCAAAATCGGAGAGACGAGTGAGTTCGATGTGTTTTGCCCGCTGAAGGAAGGTAAGGGTATCATCAACCACCACGCCATCCACCGATGTTGGCAAGCCGGCGAATGCAAAAGCGACATTCGCCCCTTGGCGAATCAAAAGCTGCATCTCATTGCCCAGCTCGCGCATTTCCTCAGTTGAGGCATCCTGAATCTCGTCGAGCGTAATGAGCAGACCTCCGCGCTTCGCGGCATCGTACATTGCCTCGCCCAGATGAGATGCCGACTTCGATACCTCAACGGAGCCAAGGCTGACTCCTAGAATTGATGGGGAAATCGACATTGACTCAAGACGAACATTTCGTTGTAGAGCCTCGAGGATTCTACTGCAAAAACCGGCATTCGAGGCGACGTCAACAACCTCGAATCCTTTTTTTCGCGCAAGATCACCCAATGCATTGAGAAGCACCGTTTTACCTGTGCCTCGGACGCCCGAGATGCGCATGAGTCGATCGGGAGCACCAGGACCATTCTCAAGGGCCTCGGCAAAACCATCCAAAACAGCGTCACGTCCGATAAGCTCAGGCGGATTCATGCCCGCCGTTGGCTTAAAGGGATTAATGGCTTTCGACATTCGACCCTCCTCTGCTAGTTTTAACAACTTTAACAAAGTTTAGCAACTTTAGCAGAGTTTAACAGGTTTAGCAGACCTAGCCGCTTTTGACCTTACCGGTCCTGCTGGAGCCACCCACTTGAGCAAATACAAATGGCTCCATTCAATTTGTCGGCAACCTGCTCGATACAGTAATTCGTACTTTAATTCGCTACGACTTAATTCGTTATACCTTATCTATACGCAAATGTTCCCGGTACGCCGGCAGCAGTAGCCCCTTCGTTTTGTCGGCATGGTGAGCAAATGGGATGACAAGCGCGGTCCAGCCCTTCTATGCCGCCCCTACCCCAGCGAGCGGTTGAGGGAGCCGAGCTCATCGTTACCCATGGTGCGCCACATTTGATAGATGCAGCCGCGCGCCAAGAAAAAGAAGCCGTTGTCGACGAGTTGCACGGCGGCATCCGCGAGTTGATTGGTCACGGCGGGCACCGGCGGCAGCTCAAGACCTGCCTTGCGGATGGTCTCGACAGCCTCCTCAAACGTGGGCGGTTTGATGACGCCCATCTCGTTCATAAGGCCCTGCATTTCCTCCTGCGCACTGCCGCCCGACTCCTCGCCGCGCGGCACCAGGCGATAACATGCCAGCGCCAGC
Source organism: uncultured Collinsella sp. (assembly GCA_900550785.1). GTDB lineage: Bacteria > Actinomycetota > Coriobacteriia > Coriobacteriales > Coriobacteriaceae > Collinsella. The sequence continues at coordinate 14,006 of URTL01000005.1, forward strand.
TCGAGCTGGTCGCAGTTCCAGTAGGCGAATGCCAGGCGATAGAACAGGTAACCGATCGAAGGCCGGTCGCTGGCAATGCGCAGGCCGTGACGCGCTACCTCGATAATCTCGTCATAACGCTCCAGGCGTGCTAGCACGTTAATCAGGGCAAAGTGAGACTGCATGGACGAGCGCGCCAAGTCGTAGAGACGGCGCACCTCGGGCAGCGCACGCTCAAAGTCCTCTTGTTCGGCGTAAAAGCTGCAAATCTCGTGCTGGGCAAAATACAGCGCATCGGGAGCGCGAAGGATACGCACGGAACGGTCCTCCTCCATCACCGGCAGCACCATGCGCACCAGCTGGTTGTCGCAGAACTGGGTCTGCACTGGGCCCGTCGCCAAAAGCTCAGCAACAGTACACTTGGCTTCCAGCTCCTCGACAAGGCGAGAAAAGCCCTCGAAAGCACCGGCTCGGTCAACTTTGGATTGCTCGCGCAGCTCGACGACACGGGCGACATACGGATCGTTGTCCTCCTCCATGACCTCAAGCTCGTCAGCCGTATCAGCGAGCAGCAGATCGCGAAGCGCAGGCGGCAATGGACGATGGTCATCGCGTGGTCGGGCGTGAACCTCTGCAGGCTCAATCATGTCCGGCGCATCTGCCTCATATGCCTCGAGCAAATGCTTGCAGGGCATGTCGTCCATATCCATGCTCTCAAGATCCTTGGCGACAGAAACGCAATCGGCCAGATAAGCCGCACGGCCAAAGGAGTACGTTTTAACAACGCGCTCGCCCTGCTCGCCGTCGGGAGCCGCAATCTGCACGTAGCAGCGCGTGATGCGAGCACCCGAAGCAAAGCAAGCCGCCGCGAGTGTAAGCGCAATACGCGCATCGTGCTCGGTGGCCCATGCTGCGCGCTTAGGCTCATCTACCTCGCGCCAGGCGTCATCTTGAGCATCGTATTCGCGCCGCGGCATAGCATCGACAACCGTGCGGCCAAATCGCACCAGCATGATGCCCTCGGCGACGTTCGCTCGATAGGTGTAATCGAGCCGCGTGATCACGTTGAGCGCTTCTACGATACGTGCAAAGCGGGTGCGAACGTCCCACTCTCCACCCGGCTGGCACGCAACCGTCCCCGGCTTGGCCCACGGGTTGTCATTCGACAGCGTTTCGAGCAAGCGAGGAACGTCGTTTGTCGTCTTGCTGATATGCCATAGGTCGAAGAGCGAGCAGCCCTCAAAGCTTGGCGACGAGGCAACGGGGCCCAACCCTGCTCCAATACGCTCAAGGATGCCCGATAGGCGGTTCAGGCGGCACTCGACGGCAAGCAGGGTATCGATCTCGTCCTGGTCCAGCGGGCTACGGTCAAAATTGAGATAGAAGAGCCTCGAGCGATCGATGCGCGCCAGGCTCATTTCGGTTTTAGCCGCTATGGTGCGCAGGCGTGGCAGATTAACTTCGCCCATCAAAGCGGCGGCATAGCGCTCAATGCCACTTGGATTATCTGTATGGTCAATGCGGTAGAGCAACGTTTCAATTGCATCGGGCAGCGGCGTGGAATCAAAACCCAGCAGTACCTCAACCGGCTCGGGGAGTTTTACAAGTTTGATCTTGTCGACGGCATTTTTCATGCCCTCGTCGAGGCCGTCACCGTTTGCCGTGCTTGAGATGGAGTTTTCAGAATCGGCGAATATCACGTAACGCAAGAACATCGAGGCCATGAACTCGCCGTAGCGAAGGCTGCGCGTCGAATTCCACGTATCGCGATCGGATTGTTCGCGCATGGTTCCTTCGGGAGAGCCGATGACTCGCGCCCGGGAGCGCATCGTCCCATCGGCACCCCTGACCGCAATCTCACCGATGTTGGAATCGGACTCGTCGAGAATCAGTTGCATGTCGGGATCGTCGGGCAGCGACATCTCGTTAACGGGACGGTCCACCTTATAGACCTCACCCGAAACGCTCACGTAGCCCAAAAGCGACACATGGCTTTTGCCGACGAATTCGACGACATAGCATGATTCATGCGGGTCCTCGCCAAAGAGCTTCCAAACCACGCCATACGAGCGTCCCGCAGGCTGCTCGGGCATGGCCGGAAAGCGCTTTTTGGGATCGAGAAACCTGAGCTTGTATGTCGGACGCTCTGCCACGAAATATCACCCTGATCGGCCGTCTAAAGAAAGAGCGCGCCACGGGCTCACCGAGGCGCATACTCGAAATCTTACACGAGTCGATGAGAAATAGTCCCCTTTGACCGAGGTTCGAATCCATGCGGTGTTTACGTAAAAGAAAAGCCCCCGTCGCCGGAGGCTTTCAATTTCAATTGGTGCGGCGTATAGGATTCGAACCTATGACGTTCTGATTCGTAGTCAGACCCTCTATCCAGCTGAGGTAACGCCGCAGCGCAAGACATATAAAACCACTTTAGTTCGTTAGAGTCAAGCAAAATCTCAAACTTTTTTTCGCGCGGGCCGCAATTTGTCACGCTGCACCACAAGCATCGGCGCTTCTCGTGCGATCGATTGGCTTTTCGATCACATCGAACCCGGCGCCAAGCTCCCCCAGAAGCGACCGCACCCGTTGCGCACAGTCGTAGTCGGCAAACGAGATGCTCAGCATTCGGGCCACCTGATTAGAAGTTCCAACGCCATAGAAGTGCTCAAGGACAACAAGCGCCTCATGCGTCACAAAGGTCTCGACCACATGCGGCGACTCCTCGTAGCACCATTGCGTCAACGGCCCCTCACTCGTCTGTCGAACCACCAGGCCACCCATGCCAGACGGCTCACACGTTACAAGCAGGTACTCCCCGCCCTCGTCGCTCTCAAACAAAACCACCCGATCATCAAACAGCTCCATCGCGTCCCCTTTCTCTCGCTCTTATTTAGCAAAAGCATAGCAGGTAGATGGCTGTATACAGAACAGTTGTTCGTGTGTTTTCTATCGAGCTGTCCGCACGGCATGGTATGGACCTACGCACGAAATAGGGCGCCCCCGAAGGAGCGCCCTTGCATATCCCCTATGCAGGCAAGTTACGCGACCGGCTCGATCTTCTCGAGACCGCCCATGTAAGGACGCAAAACCTCGGGGATCGTGATGGTGCCGTCGGCGTTCTGGTAGTTCTCCAGAATGGCAGCCATGGTGCGGCCGGCCGGCAGGCCGGAACCATTGAGGGTGTGCAGGTAGCGCGAACCCTTGAAGTTCTCGGGGTCGCGATACTTGATGTTGGCGCGGCGAGCCTGGAAGTCACCGCAGTTGGAGCAGGAGCTGATCTCCTTGTAGGCGTTGTAGCTCGGCAGCCAGACCTCGACGTCGTAGGTCTGACGGGCAGAGAAGCCCAAGTCGCCGGTGCACAGGCTAATCACGCGATACGGAAGGCCCAGCTGCTGCAACAGGTACTCGGCCTCGGCGGTCATGCTCTCGAGCTCATCGTCGGACTCCTCCGGCTTAGCGAACTTGACCATCTCGACCTTGTCGAACTCGTGCTGACGGATGATGCCGCGGGTGTCGCGACCGGCGGAACCGGCCTCCTCACGGAAGCAGGGGGTGAAGGCGGTGTAGCGGCGCGGCAGGGTGTCGGCATCGAGGACCTCGCCGGCGTGCAGGTTGGTGAGCACGACCTCGGCGGTAGGGATCAGGAAGTTGTCGCCCGAGACGTGATAGGCGTCATCCTCGAACTTGGGCAGCTGACCCGTGCCAAACATGGTCTGACGCTTGACGACGATAGGCGGCCACCACTCCTTAAAGCCACGGCTGGTGTGCGTATCGAGGAAGAAGTTGATGAGGGCGCGCTCCAGGCGGGCGCCGGCGCCACCGAGAACGGTAAAACGGCTGCCGGAGAGCTTGTTGCCGCGCTCGAAGTCGAGGATGTCCAGGTCGGTGCCCAGATCCCAGTGCGGCTTAAAGTCGAAGTCGAACTCGCGCGGGGTGCCCCAACGACGGCGCTCGATGTTCTCGTCCTCGTCCTTGCCGTACGGCGTGGCCTCGCAAGGAATGTTGGGCAGGTGAGCCATGAAGTCGTACTGCTCCTGCTCGAGGGCAGTACGACGCTCGGCCAGACCGTCAATCTTCTCGTTGACGGCGCGCACGGCCTCCTTGGCGGCCTCGGCCTCGTCCTTCTTGCCCTCCTTCATCAGGGCGCCGATCTTCTTGGACTCGGCATTGCGCGTAGCCTGGAGCTCCTCGACCTCGGTGATGACGGCACGGCGCTCGTCGTCGAGCTCAAAGAACTTCTCGCGATCCCAAGACGTCTGGCGGTTAGCCATGGCGACATCGATGGCATCGGGGTTCTCGCGAACAAACTTGATATCAAGCATTAGATCCTCCGGCGATATACATTCCATTTAGGTTGCAACCTTGTACATGTATGGGCAAGTATATACTTATGAGCGTTTACGACCCAACTCAACTACGCAAGAAGGCACCCAATGGACGCAGTTTTTTCCTTTTTGTTTGGCACCCGCACCGGTTTTGCCATCCTTTTCGCCGGCGGCATCCTGTTATTTGCGATTCTTGCCTTTGTAATGGAGAAGCGTACCCATAAGATGTACGTCGACCGCGGACCCAAGTCCGAGGATGAGGAAGACAGCTTCTGGGACTAACCTGCCAAAAAGGGACAGGTTTATTTTGGTCGGTTTTATCTGGGCAAACGCAAGCGCCCCGCAACCGGTAACGATCCGGTTGCGGGGCGCTTTTCGCACATACGACAAAACCGCAGGAAAAACCTGCCAAAATAAACCTGTCCCTAAATGGCAGGTTTTACTGGAGAGTTGCGTCGATTGCCTTGACCAGGGCACTGCGCATGCCGGCGTCCTCGAGCGCAACGACGCCCTTGATGGTGGCGCCACCGGGCGAGCATACGGCATCCTTCATCGCCGCAGGATGCTGGCCAGTTGCAAGCTGCAGCTTTGCCGTACCCAGCACCATCTGGCTCACAATGCGATAGGCATCGGCACGCGGAATACCGTGCTTGACCGCCGCATCGCCCAGGGCCTCGATTGCCATGGCGACAAATGCCGGAGCGCAACCACCCACCGTGCCGCCCACAAACAGCAGGCTCGTATCGAGCTCGACCACCGCACCGAGCTTGCCAAGCAGATCAAGCACCACTGCGCACTGCTCATCACTAAGCGTGGAAGCCTTCTCGCAAGCGATGACGCCCTCGCCCACCGAAACCGGTGTGTTGGGCACCGTCGAGATATGCGCGACGCCCGGCAGGACCTGCTCCCACTTGGCACTGTCCCAGGTCCAGGCAACCGACAGAACGACCTTTTTGGCAAGAGCATCCTTAAGCGGGGCGAATATCTTCTCGATCATATACGGTTTGACCGCAGCGACCACGATATCGGATGCGGCGACAACCTCGGCGGCATCGTGGCAGGCGACCATGCCGCGCGCCTCGCAGCGCTCAACCAGTGCGTCGTAGCGACCCGCGCAGGCGCACATGTCGCTCGCAGCTACACCGGCGGCGATCCAGCCATCGGCCATAGCGCTCGCCATATTGCCAAAACCGACAAATCCAATCTTCATATCTCATAGTCCTTTCAGACACATTCCTCAAAACGAAAGGTATTGTCCCACGCCATTGTTTCGTATTGCCGACCTATTTGTGATACGGCTCGCCACGGCTGATCTTGCAGGCACGGTAAATCTGCTCTAGCAGCACCACACGCGCCAGGTTATGCGGCAAGGTAATGCGTCCAAAGCTGAGCATCTCGTCGGCGCGGGCGCGCACGTCATCGCTCACGCCGTCCGATCCGCCAATCACAAAGGCGATGTCGCTGCTGCCTCGCAGCATAAGATCGTCGAGCCTCGCCGAAAACTCCTCGCTCGAGCGCTCTTTGCCCTCAATGGCCAGCAGGATCACATGCGCTCGAGACGGCAAGGCAGCAAGAATCGCCGCCCCCTCCTTGTCGCGCGCGGCATCCACGCCGCCCACCTTAGCCGGGTCGATATCGGCCACCTCGCGGATATCAACCTTGGCATAGGCGCCCAGACGCTTGGTGTACTCAGCGCACGCGTCCTTCCAAAAGCGCTCCTTGAGCTTACCGACGCAAACGACGGTGTATTTCACGCGCGTCTACTCCTTCGAATCGTTTTGAACTTTGCTGGCGGTCAGCATCTGCTCGAACATCGAGGCCGACTGCGAAAAGTCGCTCGGCAGCACGACCGTCGAGGTTTTACCCGTGCGAGCGAACTCCGTCATCATCTCGGACCACTGCGTAAACATGAACAGTTGGTTGGCCTCGTCATTGCCGACACCCGTCTCCTGGATGATCTCGAGCGAATCCTTGATACCCAGCGCGATGGCCTTGCGCTGGTTGGCGATGCCCTCACCCGCCTTTTCCATTGCCTCGGCCTCGGCGGTCGCCTCGGTGACGCGCTTGATGCGGTCGGCCTCAGCGAGCTCCTGTGCCGCAGCGCGCTTGCGCTGGGCAGCGTTGATGTCGTTCATGGAGTTCTCAACCTCGGTCGGCAGTGCGATTTTGGTGATGAGCGTCGACACGAGGGTGAAGCCGTAGGCGGCCATCTGCTCGGAAACGGTAGCGTTGACATCCTTGGCGATGTCATCCTTCTTGGCAAAGACCTCATCGAGTGTGTAGACGGGGATCGAAGAGCGCAGGGCGTCGGTGATGAAGTCACGCATCTGGTCGACGGGCTCCTGCAGCATGTAGTAGCTCTTGTAGATACCCGAATCTGCCGGGCCGGCGCCCATGTCATAGCTCACGTGGTACTGAGCAGAGACCTCAAGGCCGATGGTCACGTTGTCCTGGGTCTTAACGTCGATACCAAAACCGTTTTTCATGGTGCGCAGACTCACCGTGGCGGCCTTGCGGTCGATCACGGGCACCTTCATGTGGAAGCCCGCGTTGACGATGCGGTTAAACTTGCCCAGACGCTCGATGATCACGGCATGCTGTTGTTCAACGACATAGCAGGCGTTGGGAAGCAGTAACAACAAAATGATGATGGGAATCAAAAGGCTGGTAAGGGCGGCGATGATACCGGACAACAGCATGGTCTCTCCTCTGATAGGCATACGTTGGCACTAGGATACCCGTCCAAGGAGATCGTGCATAACAAAAAAGCCCCCATTGCTGGGAGCTCTTTCATTTAATGGTGCGGGCGAAAGGACTTGAACCTTCATGGGGTTGCCCCCATACGGACCTGAACCGTACGCGTCTGCCAATTCCGCCACGCCCGCGTGCAGGAATTAGAATAACGGAGCGCTACCGCGAACGCAAGAACTATTTTTGAAAAAGTTTGCAGGCATTTTCCCAAGCTGCTCGCGCGATTGCCTCAGCATCCTCGCCGGTACGATCGACACGGTCGTTGACCAGCGTGTTTGCCGTGATAGAAATCATTGCCGGCTCGCACTCAAGACCACGAATGGGCTCCGGTGCCATATACGGGCAATCCGTCTCGAACAAAATGCGATCGAGCGGGGTCGCCGCAAATGCCTCGCGCACGTCGTCGTTGCGCTTAAAGGTGGCCGCGCCGCCATAGGCGATATAGCAGCCCAAACCCACAAAGCGCTCCATCGTAGCTCGATCCTCGCCAAAGCAGTGCAGCACGCAACCGGCCTGAGGCACGCCTACCTCGCGCAGCACGTTGTACGCGTCAACGTGCGAAGTGCGCTCCCCATCCGAGTCCTCGTGCCGCAGGTGCAGCTCCACCGGCACATTGCGGCGCACGGCAACTTCGAGCTGACGCGCCATGCAATCAATCTGCACACTGTGGGGCGCCGGCGCGATGTCGTCGTCGTAATCCATGTGATAGTCCAGACCGATCTCGCCGATGCCGACGCACAAAGGGTCATCAAGCGCAGCAACAACCTGTGCGTGAATGTCGTCGGTATAATCCGGCGCGCCATAGGGGTGAACGCCAACGAGATACTTGATCTGCGGAATATCCCGCATCGGCAGAATTTCGCGCACGAGCCAGTCGCTATAGTCCGTCACGCTGCGCTTGTCGGCGATGGGGTCGAGCATCGTCACCAACAGATCGACGCCCGCGGCTTTGGCGCGCACGAGCGTTTCGGGCACTTCTTTGCCCCAAAACGAAAGCAGATGCGCATGCGTGTCGGCAAGCGGTGCCAAGGGCACGGGACAAGCAACCGTCTTCTTTTTCTTGGTAAACGTCACGCGTTCGGCATTAAGCGTCATGGATTAGCTCCTGGGCCAGGCGGACAAAGTCAGCAACATCAAGCGTCTCGGCGCGCGTGGTGGGTGAGATACCGCAAGCCTCAAAGGCGGCATCGAGCACGTCCTTGGCAAAGCCGTTGGCGCTCATGGAATTGCGGATGGTCTTGCGACGCTGAGCAAATGCGGCGTCAATCACGCGGGCCACAAACTCGCGATCGAGTCCTTCGGGCACCACGCCGTCAACACGGTCGATACGCACGACGGCCGAGTCCACGTGCGGTGCCGGCATAAAGCAACGCGGCGGCACCTCAAAGCGACCCGTCACCTGCGCATACAGGCCGAGCTTTGCCGTATAGCCGCCATAGGTCTTATTGCCCGGCACTGCGGCAATGCGATCGGCAACCTCCTTTTGAACCATGACGACAGCGCGCTTGAGCGCGGGCATCGTCTGGAAGAACTGCAGGATGATCGTCGCCGCCACGTTATAGGGCAGGTTCGCGACAAATACCGTCGGCTCACCGCCCGCAACCTGCTCAATCTGCTCCGGCGTCACCCTGAGCGCGTCGCCCATGATAAAGCGGAAGTTGGCGTAGTCAGCGGCATGGGCATCGAGCACCGGCTCGAGCTCGGGGTCGGCCTCGATCGACGTGACGCACGCCGCCTCCTGCAGCAGCGCAAGCGTGAGCGTACCAACGCCCGGACCGACCTCGAGCACGCGCTCATCGCCCGCAAGCTCGGAAAGCTCGCAAATGCGCTCAATTACATGGTTGTCGATCAGGAAGTTCTGGCCCAGGCGATGCTTGGTCGCAAGGCCAAACTCCTCCAGCAGCTCCCTTGTTGCCGTGGGGTTTGCCAAAGGCGAAGTTGTCATAGTTGCCTCCTTAGCATGGTGGCGGCGTCTTGAAACAAAAGGGCATGGACCGTTGCGGCCATGCCCTTACATCTAAACAGCAAATTGCCGATATGGCGCGCGGCGGCTTAGCCCAGACGCGGGAACAGCGGCTCGCCCTTCTCGACGGGCTGACCACCGGCAAGCAAGCCCCAAGCGCAAATGCCCTTGAGGTCGTCGCTCGCGGCCTCGTCCTCGCACGACAGGCGGCGCAGGGACTCGGCAGAAGTCTGGGGCATGAGCGGCATCAGCAGGTGAGCGGCAATACGGATAGCCTCGAGCAGGTTGTAGATCACAAATGCCAGCTCGTCAGCCTTGGTCTCGTCCTTGGCAAGCGCCCAGGGCTCGGAGTCCTCGATGTAGTGGTTGGCGGCATGGATGAGCTCCATGACCTCGTCCTTAGCTCCACCGTAATCGAGCACGTCCATCTTGGCCATGTAGCGCTCGACCAGGCCATCGGCGATCTTTGCCAGCGGGTTTTCGAACGCATCGAACGACGCGGGCTTGGCGGGCGCGCAACCGTCAAAGTACTTGCCGCTCATGTTGAGCGAACGCGAAATGAGGTTGCCCCAGCTGTTGGCCAGGTCGGCGTTGTAGACCTGCTCCATGCGATCGAAGCTGATGGCACCGTCGGTGCCGGGGACGACGTCGGTCATGAAGTAATAGCGATAGCCCTCGACGCCCAGCATGTCGATAACGTCCTGCGGAGCGATGGCGTTGCCGCGGCTCTTGGACATCTTTTCGGCCTTGCCGGTCTCGGCATTGCGCACGGTCAGGAAGCCGTGGGCAAAGACGTGCTCGGGCAGGGCCTCACCGATGGCCATGAGCATGGCGGGCCAAATGACGCAGTGGAAGCGGATGATGTCCTTACCCACGATGTGGAACTGCGCGGGCCAACGATAGGCCAGCTCGGCACGCGCCTCGTCGGTGTCGACGCCGTAGCCGACGGCCGTCATATAGTTGAGCAGCGCATCGAACCACACGTAGGTCACGTGGCCCTCGTCAAACGGGACCTGAATGCCCCAGTCAAAGCTCGTGCGGCTCACGGAAAGGTCGTTAAGGCCGCCCTCGACAAAGCTGCGCACCTCGTTCATGCGGAACGCAGGCTCGACAAAGTCGGGGTGCTCGTCGTAAAGCTTGAGCAGCTTGTCCTGGAAGGCGGAAAGCTTAAAGAAGTAGGACTCCTCCTGCACGCGCTCAAGCGGACGGTGGCAGTCGGGGCACAGGTGCTGGCCGACGCTGCCGTACTCCTCGTCGCCCTTCTGGACCTGCGTATCGGTGAAGTAGGTCTCGTCAGGCACGCAATACCAGCCGTCGTAGCTGCCCTTATACAGGTAACCGGACTCCTTCATGCGCTCCCACAGGTACTGCACGGCATGATGCTGGCGCGGCTCGGTGGTGCGGATGAAGTCGTCGTTGGAAATCTCGAGCTTGCTCCAAAGCTCCTTGAAGTGCGGAGCCTGGCTGTCGGTCCACTCCTGCGGCGTCATGCCATGCTTGGCTGCGGCCTCGGCGACCTTCTCGCCGTGCTCGTCCATACCGGTCAGGAACTTGACGTTATAGCCGGTGGAGCGGCGATAGCGAGCCTGAACGTCGGCGATGATGGTGGAATAAGCCGTGCCCAGGTGCGGATCGGCGTTGACGTAGTAGATGGGCGTCGTGATAAAGAACGAAGGCTTGCTTTGATCCATGGGGTTTGTCCTCCAGAAAAACGTTGCATACAGGGGATGATTCTAGCGCAAGGGCTGGATATCCTCCATCTATTGCATATCGAGCACCATGGCATAGACATCGCGCTTGCGGCGCGAATACTTCTGAGACAGGCGCTTGGCCACCGCAGAGGCGGGCTCCCCCTCCTCGAGCGCGGCGCGGATATCCTCGCGCAGGGCCTCGTCGGGATCCGCTGCCGCGGCGCCAACCGGCACGATACCGGCCTCCTCATCCTCGCTCGGCGGCGCGATGACCAGCGCAATCTCGCCCTTTACCTCGCCGCGAGCACGCAGCTCCTCGGCAAGCTGAGCAGCGGGCCCGCGCAAGACCTCCTCGTGCAGCTTGGTGAGTTCGCGGCAGACGGCAACCTCACGCTGGGGAAAGACCTCCGCCACGGCCTCGAGCGTCGCCACGATGCGATGTGGAGACTCGTAGAAGATGAGCGCGCCGGGCACCACGGCAAGGCGCTGCAGTCGGCGCACGCGGTCGCCGTGCTTGCGACCCAAAAAGCCTTCGAAGAAGAAATGCTCGCAGGGAATGCCGGACGAAACAAGTGCCGTGACGCAAGCAGAGGGCCCGGGAATAACTTCGACGGGCACATCGGCCTCACGCGCCGCCTCAACTAGCGCCTGGCCGGGATCGGACACGCTCGGCATGCCGGCGTCCGAGGCAAAGGCGAGGGTCTCCCCCGCCAGCAGACGGTCAACCAGGCCGGCGGCGCGGCTGGCGATCACATTCTCGTCACAACGGACAAGCGGCTTGGAAATGCCCAGGTGCATCAGCAGCTTTGACGTCACACGCGTGTCTTCGCAGCAGATGACATCGGCAGCGGCAAAGGCTTCGCCAACGCGCGGGGACAGGTCGCCCAGGTTGCCGATGGGCGTGCCGACCACATAGAGTTTGCCCGTATGGGCGCTGTTTTGCGTCATATCAACCTATTCAATCATGCCGCGCTCGAGCGTACCGAGCGCCGCGCGGGCGTCCCATGCTGCAATGCGCTTCTCGGTCTTCCACGTTTGGAAGAACCAACCGGCAGCCGGCGCAAACGAAGCCAGCTGGTTGGCGATAAACACGCGCTCGTAGGCATTGCGGCCCTCGGGCGTAACCGACGAGTTGGCAAAGATCGCCGCGCCCGACCATTCGCCCACCAGCACGGGGAACCCAGTCGAAATCGCCTCTTTAAGCTCGCGCTTGTTGCGCGAAATCGCCGTCGTCAGCCCGCGGGGGCTCGTGATGTCGAGCGCATGTTCGTCGCGGTAATGGTACAGGTGAAGGTCCATGTAGACGTTCTTGTACTTAGCGCCGCGCATAAAATGCTTCCACTCGCTGGGATGCCCCGAAGACGAGAAGACGACGATCTTATCCTCGGGCATATACGAACGGACGAGCTCGTAGGCATCGCGATAGAAATTGCGCAGGTAGTGAGCCGGAATGCCATCCGTCATGGCAAAGAGACTCTTGCGGACACTCATCTGCGGCGTATCCAGCAGCTCAATGCCCAGCAGGCTCTCGGCCTCGCCGTAACGCTCGGCCAAGCGCTCGAGCACGTCGAGTGCGACATGGCGGCCGTTAGTGGACGAATGCCACTCGGCAACAGCCTCCGGCGTGGCGGGCGAATCGTTGGAATCGCCCTGGCCACCGGGCACAGTCGCCAGGTCAAGCAGCACGCGAATGTTGTACTTGGCAGCCCACTCAATCGCGCGGTCGATGTAATCGACAACCGAGATGTAGGAGGCATCGGACTCCTGTGAGCCAAAGGCATACCAAGGCACCGGCAGGCGCACGGCGTTGAGGCCGATCTGCGCCATGCGACGGAAATCATCCTCGCTCACAAACGTCTCGTAATGACGGCGCATGCGCTCGTTATAGGCGGCGGTGCCCATGGCCTCCTGCAGCTCGGCCGCATTGGATGCACCGGTCGCCGCGTATAGCGACGGGGTCACCCAAGGCTCGGGAATAAACCAGCCAGAGAGATTAACGCCGAGTATCCTCTCCATCACTGCCCCCTTCGGATCGTGCAGGCCGAGCCTGCATCGTATTGCATAGGAAAAGTATCGTTTTGAGTATACCCGCGCGTGCGGACAGACGACCGAGCGGTCTGTAAAGTGGCGCAAAAGCGGGAGGAATGTCTGGGCGGGCGGGCCCGAGATGGCGTGCCGAGATGTACATATGTGCCGGAAGTAGGCGGCCGGAAAGCGCATCCCGTTTTTCGCAAAAGACTGGGATGCATTTTCCGTTCGAGGCCTCAACCGGAAAATGCATCCCGTTCTGAGCGCGGGATCTGGGACGCAGTTTCCGCAAAGACCGCAAAAGGAAAGCACATCCCATTCTGACGCCGGATTCCGGGTCGCGCTTTCCCAAGCGGCCTCAAAGCGGAAAACGCATCCCACTCTGAAGCCAAATTCCGGGACGCAATTTCCGCAGAGCCCTCGATAAAAGAAAAGGACCCCTTTGCAGAGGTCCTTGTCAATTCAAGGTGGCGGGGAAGGGAATCGCGCCCGCGCTCCGCGCGTGCGGACCGCTGCGGCGCTTCGCGCCTTGCGAGCTGCGCTGGCAAACGCTCACGCGTTTACTCAGCTCCGCGCCCTCACGGGGTTCGATTCCATGTGGGGGCTGCATAAAAGAAAAGGACCCCTTTGCAGAGGTCCTAGTCAATTCAAGGTGGCGGGGAAGGGAATCGAACCCCTGACACGAGGATTTTCAGTCCTCTGCTCTACCAACTGAGCTACCCAGCCATTTGAGGTGTGCCTTGTTTCAAGGCTTGATTAGTATAACCAAGGACGCGTTCCGGTCAACCGAGAATTTGAAAAAAGTTTTTGAGCACAGCCTCGGTTCTATAAATCGGCACGTCAGAGGCATCAGCCGGCAGCAAGAAGTTTTTCACTCAGAGCCGCACGGGCAAACTCACTTGGCGTCATCCCCTCGGCAGCCGCCCGTCGACGAATGGCCTCCTTCATTCCCAGAGGAATCTTGACCGACAGCGTTGCCGTCCCCTCACCTGAGAGCGGGGGCCGTCCATGCACGATCCCACCAACGGTGTGTTCGCCATCCGGAAACTCTCCGCGCTCGTACGACTCGCACCACGCGTCAATCATTTCATCCGTTACAACCTGACCATTAGCGGCCGTATACGTCTTGCCCATCATCGACCCCTTTGCCGAGCCTGTTCAATCTCCTGCCAAAATTTCTTCTGGACTGGAGACAAGGCATGAATGATAAGCCACCCACGGACAAGCTCGACCGCGACAAGCTCCACGCTTCGTCCGTCTGGGAGCCATCCAATCGCAAGCCATCTCGGCGGCTCGTCCTTCGACTCGCGACGAATGCACTCAGTAACCGCAAGCCAAGCGCTAAGCACCTGCTTTTCCGTCAGGTGCTTTTTAGCGTTGGGATGGATCTCAACATCCATGCATCTTCTCCTCCATCTTACCCAATTTCGTATGACGGAAGTCAGCTGTCGCCAATTCTTAAGCCGGCACGCGTTGGAGAGCAGGGGTCGAAACAATGATTGAAGGACGCTCTAGTGCGGCCCAGGCGCATGGGTGGGAGCACATGTGCCAAGGACGAACGTTTTCGTAGCGCGCGAGGATATTGCCGTCGCGATCGATGAAGGCGATGTCGATGGGATAGGCCATAAAACACGTATGGACCGAAGAGCAGCGTGGAAACGCCATGACGAGCGGCAGGCCGTTGGCGGCAACCGGACGCCGTCCCAGCATGCCGCGCAGGCGCACGACAAACGACTCCGCCACCACAAACTCAGCCGGCGTCCAACCCAGCCTGTTGAGTGCCCGCGCGTAGGCGATGTAGGACGAGACCGCGGTCACATGACCACCCCCGGACGCCATGGATCGACCGTCACCGCGCGCTCGTGCGACAACGTTGTCGGCGCCCCCAGCGGAACGCCAGCAATGCTGAGAGAAGTCGGCCACGGCTCATAGTGCATGGTGCAGGTGTAGGTCCTAAACGTACCGGATAGGGAGAGCAGGCCACCATCCGATACCTCCGCGCCTTGTTCGCTCGACACTTCGATCTGCAAGTCATAGCCTTCCATGGCATTCAGAATTTGAGTCTGGACCGTCGCCGAGGCATCGGCAGAGCTTTCGTCGCCCTCCCCTTCCGACGCCACGGCATGCGCCAACACGATGTCGGGCACCACGCGGTCGAAGCGCGCGACAGCGCTGGCAAAGATCATGACGTTGTACACGATGAGTGCCAGCACCAGCAAAACGGGCGTAACCACTGCCATCTCAACCGTCGCTTGGGCGCGCTCCTCGCGCAGACGCATGCGGATACTCATTACGACCCACCGCCCAGAGCGCCAACCAGCGTGGCGACATCGACGGTGAGTGGGACGGAGCCGCCGCCGGGCAGAGGAATCTCCGCAATCGTGAACACCGTACCGCTAATGGTGCGTTCGACTTGATATTCCAACGCCTCGCAAAGCGCCTTGGGATCGGTCACGCCCAACGGAATACTTCGCAGTTTGTCTTGCGCTCGAGAGAGACCCGCAATGTCAGACCCCGGACTCTTAATGACATTGGCGGAATCGGTCAGCACCGGCTTTCGCAGGCGCAAGTCGCACGGTTCCAAACCCAGCGCCGCCACGGACGCCGAAACGGTATCGCCGAGCCACGATGCGATGGAGCCCAACGCGCCGCTGCCCCCTCCTAGGCCCTTAATCATCTCGTCCACAAGTTCGTCGGCCGAACCTTGAATATCACCGTATCCTACGAGCAGCCGTCCCCAAACATCCATGACGCCGTCGAGCACGCCGGCAACGCCGCCCGAGCGTTCCTTCAATGTCGAGAAAAATCGCGAAAGCACGTTGTTTTGCGCCGTCGCCTCATCGGGCGCCAGCACCGCGGCAGAGATAGCACCGCGATCGCCAAGCCTGACTGCCGTGTTAAACGAAGAGTTGAGCTCATCGGGGCTCGAGATGGCACCCGAAACCGCAAAGGCGACCACGCCGTTGCGACCGGGCGGAGCGATACGCGGACGCTCGCCCGAAAGCGCTTTAATGGCCTGGTCAAACGCATTGCCCGCACGGTCGGCCTCATCCTCGGTCTGGCGCTCAAGTTCGAGTTCTTTGTTGCGGCATTCGACGTAGTCTTCCAGGGCCTCTTTGAACTTATCGAAGTGGTACTCGAAGCCCCTTTCGACAGAAGTCGTTGCAATCGCAACGTACCCTAAAGACGACACACCGAAATGGCATTCGCTACACGTTTCGTGACCGTCAAAATCTGCGACGGATGCCAGCCCACCTGGCTTTCCTTTTTTGTAATTTGGACAGTCAGTCCCATAATGCAAATAGGTAACTTTATCTACTTCACTCGTGGGCCAACACGCATCGGTATAGAGTTCAGTCGCCCGCGCCTCATCTGGATTTCGCGGAAGGAAAGGGATGTGGGCGGAAACTTTGCCGTCCTTTTCAGTTATATATGCCCGCTCGACTTCTTCGCTCGCATAAGCGAAGAACACCTTTCGTGCAGCAGAATCTGCCTGTTTTTCCGGACCCTCGCCAAGCGGTTTCTCATTTGCCAGGCGATGGCGATAGTAGGCCTTCGCGCGATCGAGCGCCACTTGCGGTTCCCACGTAACGCTCGAAGCGTAATGCGGATTTTGAGCACCAGAGAGATCCGTCAGGCTTTTCGCACGCTCCCACATGCAAGAACAGCTGCTAACCGAGCCCTTGTCAGACCCACCACAATCCGCCAGCCAAGCGCGCTCTTTAGCCTTCGCCGTGTCCTCAGAAGCCTTCCGCAGCTCCTCGGCCGCACGCTCTAAATCATCTGATGTGTCTTTAATGGTATCGGTCGAGATCTCTGACCCTTTGAGCGCAGCGAAGTCCGACTCGGATGTCCTGGGCACAGCAAGCGCCGTACCGGTATAGGTCACACTATCGGTATCCTGCGCCGACACCGCCTGCGTGGCACGCGCGGCAATCAGATACGGCAGAGCCGTCTCAATTTTCTGTAAGCCTTCCGATGCGCTTTTGGCAAACTTGTTGCGCGTTTTAATGATCTCGATCCCGGTGTCGACCATATTGCCGGCAACTGGTTCGGCACCCGGGATGAGGATGGCGACCAGGCCCGTCCCGATCGTGGCAAACCCCGCCAGGCCCAGACTCAAGATGCTCGCATCAACCACCGTGGCAGCCGTGTGATAGGACGACACTACGTTGGCACCCGCCAGCGCGCCGCTATCGGCCGCCACCTGGGTATCCCCGGCACGCGACATGCTCCATATCGCCGCGGTCGACGAAAACAACAACGTGAGCACCACTAGGATGACCACGGCAGAAGAAAGCGTGGTATAGGCGCTGTCTTCGATAAACAGATCAACACCGGCGCGGCCCATAAAGCCGCCTCGCTTGCGATGGCAGCTCGAACGGCGCGTCAAAACGCATCTAGACCAGAAACGCTTAATCCCATGCAGCAATCCACGAATCATAATCTCCCTCCAGCCATTCGGGACGCGATTGATACGAGACATCGACCTTGAGCTCAACGTAGCCGCCCTCGGCGGTACCACCCATAGCCTGCGCAAACGCACCGATCACAGGCAACGGCTTGACCTTGCCGGAAACGGACACGGCCGAGACGCCACCCGCACCGGCTCGGCCAAGCTCGATATCCCACGACAACGGCCCGCCGGCATGAAAGATCGAAACGTTGGGCACTGCGGCAAGCCGGCGGCGGGTGAACTCCTTAAGATCGTCGTCCTCCGCCGTCGTCGTGGTCATGAGCCGCGCGGTCTCGGCGGCGGCAGACTCCATGACCGCGCGCGTATAGAGCAGGCACACCGGTTGCAGTGCGAGAAGGATGAGCGTCAGAAACGTCGGCAGCAAAAAAGCGGCCTCGACCGTAGACTGCGCCCGGTCCTCGCGCGCGATATCAATACAACGCGATGTCCTTAGCGCCCGCGGCGGCGTCGATAACCGACATCGAGGCAACGCCATGGGATGCCGCCCGCTCAACCAGCGCCGCCAAGCGCCCATCGGTGCCAGCACGCCAAAGCCCCGCGATCGCCAGCACGATCGATAACAGCGCCACTGTAACGATGGCGTATTCCACAGTCGCTTGGGCAACCTCTTCACGCAGAACGCCATGCATTTCACGATCTCTCCTTTGAGCTTATTGTTTGCGGGACCAGGCGCACGGCGCGCAGACGGCACGAAGCATCGCCAGTATCCGTGGCAACCGTCACCATATCGACCCAGCCGCGCCCATCGCGCACGATGGCGCCCCATACGTTGCCCTTAATATCGAGATAGCCGCTCAGGGCGAGCTGGGCCGTTGGCACCTCGCGGTAGGCGCGTAACATATCCGCCGCTGCCTCGGTCATCGGTCGGTCCTCGGACCATGCAAGCCGGACCGCAATCGCGTTGCCCTCAGGCGAATCCGTCGCAGTGCCAGACCGCTTGTCGAGCATCCGCAGAAAGGTTTGCGCCGTGACAGCGACATCCGAATCGTCCGCATCTCGCGTCTCATCTTTTTGAGACGCCACCGCCGAATCTGGGCCCGAATCGGAGGCGGTCCCAAGACGCTGCTGCCGCGCGGCGTTAAGCCCCCAAAGCACCGCCGCTATCGCCACGGTCAGGCAGGCAAACACCAGCAGCACCCCGATGGGGCGCTCGCCCTCTACAGGCTGTTGATGCCCTCGCTGATCGCATCCCATAGCTCTTTAACCTTGCCTTTAAATGCAACGATGGCAATAATCGCGATCACCACAAGTACGCCCACCAAAATGGCGTACTCGGTGGTACCCTGCGCGCTCTCCTCCTGCAACAGCTCCTTGGCATGCTGGCGAGTGTGGATCGCCCGGCAAAAAGCCCAGCTCCAAGCCTTGTCAGCAACTTCGACCATCGTATTCATGTATTCCTCCCTACATCATCCCGCCTGCTCCCAGCAGCGGGCCCAATATGGACAGAAGCAACGCCGGCAAGATGAGCGTGCCGGTGGGAATCAGCAGCTTGACGGGCGCACGTTCGATCTCGCGCTCGACCGCGGCGCGATGAGCCGCACGGATTTCGCGACTTTGAGCGGCCAGCGTCTCGGAAAGCGGGGCACCCAGGGCGAGCGCCTGCCCCACCGTGATGGCAAAGGTCTCGAGCGCTCGCACGTCCAGGTCGCGCGCGGCGGCCAGCAACTCGTCCTCACGCGTGCCCACGCCCACCTGCCACGCCATGCAGGCCCGCTCAAGGCGAAGAGCCAGCACTGACCGGCGGTTGGCGCAGAAAATCTCAAGCGCCGCATCAAACGAAAGACCGGCCGAAAGGCCCAAGCGCACAACATCGATCATCTCGGACACTTCGCCGAGCGACACTCGCGCCGGACCGCCCGCTCCAACCGCGCCCTTCATTCGCGCGGTCAGAGCATCGACCACCGAGCGGCCCGCGGCAGCGACCAGCACCGCCTCGCGCTTGCAGGCCCCTGCGATCTTGCGTGCATCCGCCCGATCCAAACCCGTCGCGACAAATACACTCAGGGCGCACAGGCAAGCCGCAACTGCAACCGGGGCGCTCATAGCTCCACCCGCATAATGCGCCGGATAACCACCAGGGCAACGGCGTTGAGGGCAAGACCCAGCACCACAGCGCCCGCGCCGGCAGGCGTCGCAAGACCGCGACGAAAATCTGACGAAAGCAGCGCCAACACCGCGCACATGCCCGCCGGCATCGCCGCGACCATATGCGCAGACATGCGAGCCTGCGACGTCTTAACATCCAGGCGGCGCTTGAGCTCAATGCGCTCCCCCACCATGCTCGACGCCTCGGACAGTAAGTCGGCAAGCGGAGCACCGGTGCGCTGAGACACCTTAAGCGCCAAGGTCACAAGCGAAAGACCAGGGGCGTCGATGCGCACGAGCAAGTCATCAAGCGCGTCGGTCGCCGAGATGCCGCAATCGATCGCCGCCGCCACCCGCAAAAACTCGGTATGCACCGGCTCTTGCGCATGAGCGCCCACAAAGCGCATGCCCTGGGCCAGCGAATGTCCCGAGGCAAGCGACATGGAAAGCGCGGTAAACGCCTCGGGCATGGCCTCTTCTACATCGTGTTGCTCGCGCCGGCTCTCAAAGCCATCCCGAGCGGCGCCAACGGCAATCGGAGCAACAAGTCCCAAGGCAAATCCGAGGGGCGATAACGACACTATCGTTAGCAAAACGCAGCAGATACCGCTCGATAGCAGCAGAAACGCCAAACGCCCCGAAGCATCCTCGATCACGAGGCCAAGGCGATGCGCCGGAGCCAGCGATGCCCACGAACGGGCGATCTTTTTCAGCAGATCGTTTTCCACCAGCTCACGCGGCAGCTTCTCTGCCACCGTCTCGAGCACCTGACGCGCCAGCTCCGCCGGCGGCACCTGCGGCACACGAGGTTCAACCCCGCACGCCGTCGCAACAGAAAACCCTGCCAAACCCCCTACGACGAGGGGCACAGCGACCTCCATTCGTCCACCTCCTCTTGTGTGAGCGTCCCCGACCGCAGGCCTTCTGCGATAAACGGCGGCTCGCGGTCAAGCGTCCAGGTGCGCTCGGCGGCATCGAAAGTCACATAGCGCTCGAGCTCTACGCCGCCCGACGCGGCGCGACGCACCCCCGAATACGAGGAGACGAAACGCCTGCCATCGGCGTGGCGCTCAGACATCACGATGCCGTCGAGCGCCATGGCAATCTGCTCCTCGATGAGCTCGCTCGGCAGATCGATGCCATAACGTGCAAGCAACGTCAGACGCACCACGGTCTCCTGTTCTGAACCCGCATGAAGTGTGGTGAGCGACCCGTCGTGGCCCGTATTCATGGCCTGCAACATGTCGCAGCACTCGGCACCGCGCACCTCGCCCACCACGATCCGATCGGGGCGCATGCGCAAGGCGTTTACCCCCAGATCGTGAATTGCCACCTCACCCGCCCCCTCGATCGACGCCTCGCGCGCTTCTAGGCGCACCACGTGCGGATGATGCGCAAACTTGAGCTCGGCAGAGTCCTCGATCGTCACGATGCGCTCGCCGGTGGAAATCTCGCATGACAACGCGTTGAGCAGAGTGGTCTTACCAGATCCCGTGCCTCCCGCAACCGCCAGGTCCTGTCGCAGCGACACCGCGCACGACAGCAGCTGCGCATACCAAAGCGGCAGCGACCCCAGCCCCACAAGCTCGTCCAGCGAGCAGATGCGGTCCCAGAACTTTCGGATGGTGAGAATCGGTCCGTCAATCGCCACAGGCGGAATCACCGCGTTGACGCGATAGCCCGTTTTGAGGCGGGCGTTGACGATGGGGCTGCGCTCGTCGATACGGCGGCCAAGTGGCGAGATGATGCGGTCGATAAGCACACGGATCTGCTCATCATCCTCAAACGCATGCTCGATGGGGTACAAGACGCCGCCGCGTTCAAAGAAAGCCGAGCGGCAGCCGTTGATCATGATCTCGGTAACGGTGTCGTCCTCGATGAGCGGCTGCAACGGCCCCAAGCCCACCACGTCATCCAAAATCTCGTCGATGATGGTCTCGCGCTCGGTCGTCGCGAGATCGGTCGGCTCCTCAACATTGAGCGCCGCCTCCACCGCGGGACGCAATTCCGAGCGGGCAAGTGCCGGGTCGACATAGGCGCTGATACGCGCCACTTCGTCGTAACCCATGCGGTCCATCACGGCGCGCTTGGTGCGTCGTTTCCCCGCGCGGCGACGCCCCGCATCTACAGGCGCTGCCGCCGCTGCAGCGCCGGCAGCCTTAATCCTCGTTTGCAGGCTCATCGCTGATCACCCTCGCGCGACCAGGGAAGGCGGATACGCGGGCGTTCGGTGCGCGTTGCACGGTCGGCGACCATATCGCTCCAAGGGCCGACGGCGCACCCCAGTTCCACGAGCATCTCGCGCGTGGCCTCGCGCACGCTGGTCGCAAAAGCGCTCGTCTGACCCACTGCCTCGTCAGCGCGCCCAAACGCCATGAGCGCGGCGAGATCCTGCCCGCCATCGGCGATACGAATCTTGGAGCTCAACGCACAGGCAATCTCAAAGCGCATGGCGACGTCCTCGTCTGCCCCGCGCGCGCCAAACCGGTTGAACACGGCGCTCATGCGCGTGCGCGGCACACCTACTCGACTTGCCAGTTCAATGACGCGCGACGCCGATGTCGCGGACGACACCGCCGCATCGCCAACGACCAGGCAACGGTCGCTCGCCGCCACCGCAGCCGCCACGGCGTCGCCCCAAAAGACCGAGGTATCGATAAAGACCACGTCGGATTCGCGACGCAGAACATCAAGCAGTAGCTCCACCGGACGTGCCATGAGCTCGGCTTGCTCGGGCGCCGCGACGGGACCCCAGAGCGTAACGCCCGGGGCGACGCGCATCGATGCGGCCACGATATCCGGCTCGGTGAGCGT
>URTL01000006.1 GCA_900550785.1 uncultured Collinsella sp.
GGCGATGAGCTCGCCGAGCGCGAACGGGGTCAGCGTGTCGCCGAAGATCGAGGTCGTCGGACGGTTGCCCTCAAAGCAGCGGGCCGGGACGATCTGCTCGGGCGTGCCCTCGGCACGAACCTCATCGGCTGTCTTGCCAAAGGCGAGTGCCTTGGTCTGGGCCAGGAAGTTGCCCAGGAACAGCTCATGCACGTCCTGACCGCTATCGGTCGCAGGGTTGGCAGTATTGGCGAAAGCGATGAAGTCGGCCGGAACCACCACGGTACCCTGGTGCAGCAGCTGATAGAAGGCATGCTGGCCGTTGGTGCCGGGCTCGCCCCAGAAGATCTCACCGGTATCGGAGGTCACAGCGCTGCCGTCCCAGCGGACGTGCTTGCCGTTGGACTCCATGGTGAGCTGCTGAAGGTAGGCCGGGAAGCGGTGCAGATACTGGCAGTACGGAAGCACGGCGTGGCTCTTGGAGCCGAAGAAGTTGACGTACCAGACGTTGAGCAGGCCCATCAGCGCGACGGCGTTGTTCTCGAGCGGCGTGTTGCAGAAGTACTCGTCGATGGCATGGAAGCCCTCGAGGAACTGCTGGAAGCGCTCGGGGCCGAGCACGACGATCAGCGACAGACCCACGGCGGAGTCGACGGAGTAGCGGCCGCCGACCCAGTTCCAGAAACCAAAGGCGTTAGCGGGGTCGATACCGAAGGCCTCGACCTTCTCGAGTGCGGTGGAAACGGCGACGAAGTGCTTTGCCACGGCCTCGGCGTTCTGTTCATCGGAACCGTCGATGGCACCCTGAGCCTTGAGCTGCTCGAGCATCCAGGTCTTGACTTCGCGGGCGTTGGTGAGGGTCTCGAGCGTGGTGAAGGTCTTGGAGACGATGATCACGAGCGTGGTCTCGGGATCCAAACCCTTGAGCTTCTCGGCCTGGTCGTTGGGGTCGATGTTGGAGATGTAGCGGCAGTCGATACCGGCGTCGGCGTAGGGACGCAGGGCCTCGTAGGCCATGACCGGGCCCAGATCGGAGCCACCGATGCCGACGGACACCAGGTGCTCGATCTTCTTGCCGGTAACGCCCTTCCACTCACCGGAGCGCACGCGCTCGGCGAAGGCGTACATGCGGTCGAGGACCTCGTGCACGTCAGCGACGACGTCCTGGCCGTCGACGATGAGCTGGCCCTTCTCGGTTGCCGGGCGGCGAAGCGCGGTGTGCAGAACGGCGCGGTCCTCGGTGGTGTTGATGTGCTCGCCGGAGAACATGGCGTCGCGGCGTTCCTCGAGCTTCACCTCGCGGGCAAGATCGCACAGCAGCTTGACGGTCTCATCGGTCACCAGGTTCTTGGACAGGTCGAAGTGCAGGTCACCGGCGTCAAAGCTCAGCTTGTTCACGCGCTCGGCATCGGCGGCGAACCAGGCCTTGAGGTCGATACCTTCGGCCTCAAGCTTCTCCTGATGAGCCTCGAGCGCCTTCCAAGCGGCAGTCGACGTAGCGTCGATAGGTGCGGCAACAGTTGCCATAAAGTCCTCCTCAGCATACGGGCGCACGCCTCCATGCGCCCGGACATTCAGATGCCACTATTCTAGCGCAGGTCAAGACTACAATCAGCGAGCGTTGCCAATCGGCCCCCAAACGGCGACCGACCAAAAAGGGACAGGTTTATTTTGGCAGGTTAAACGCTTTACCAACCAAAAATAACCCATCCCTTTATGGCAGATATTAGGCCGCGGCGCACACACTGCCGAGCAGCTCGCGCAGAGGAGACCCGATGCCCTCCAGCAGTTCGGGCGCAATGATGGCAAAAACGGGCACCTCGCCGGCTCCCACGACAGCAGGTACCTTGCCCTCCGAGACAATGCATCCATAAGGGACAAAACCGTCTTCGCCGGCGTCGAGCGCCGCCATGCGCCGCGCGAGCTCGCGCGCAAAGCCAGCAGTATCGGCATCGCCAATCGCCAGGACAAAGTCCACGCCTTCGTCGGTCGCCAGGACCACGGCTTCGTCGATCAGCTCGTCTCCCCCGTCGCCCTCAAACGAGCCGCAGCGGAAAAGCACACGCTCGAGTAGGGCTCGATCAAGCGAGCCAAGTGCCGCCGAGACAAGCTCATCGCGCGTATGCTTGTCACCGTCCAACACGACCAGCGCCTTGGTGCCACCGTAGTGAGCGACCAATCGTCCGCACCAGCGAGCCACGTCTCCATCCGCAACAAGGCGCGTCGGCATACCAAACCCATAGTTGACCATCGTTTCCACAACCCTTCCGTGCGTATAGGCGGTATCAATCGTTAGGCTCATGCTACGAAGCGAGGTTTTCCGAGCTGTTTCGCACTCTTTAGAGCTGCGTTAAAACCCGATCCAACCGCACGACCATACCTACCAAAACAAACCAGTCCCTTTTTGACAGGTTTTGACGATGTCCGGATGAGCGGGTATTATCGAACAGGTATTCGATAAGAACATGTGTTTGATGGGAGGCTCGGATGGCGCACGAGCAGCACACCTATATCTGCATCGACCTCAAGACGTTTTATGCCAGCGTCGAGTGCGTCGACCGTGGGCTCGATCCGCTCACCACCAACCTGGTCGTTGCCGACGAATCGCGCGGACGCACGACCATCTGCCTTGCCATCACGCAGGCCATGAAGGACCTCGGGATACACAATCGCTGCCGTCTGTTCGAAATTCCCGATGGCATCGACTACATCACGGCCGTACCACGCATGCAGCATTACATGGAGGTGTCGGCGAAAATCTACGGTATCTATCTGGAATACGTCAGCCCCCAGGACGTGCACGTCTACTCCATCGATGAGTGCTTTATCGACGTGACGCCCTATCTGGACCTCTATCACACAGATGCGGAAGGGTTCGCCTGCACGCTGCGCGACGAGGTCCTCGCGCGCACCGGCATCACGGCGACGGTCGGCATCGGCCCCAACCTATTCCAGGCCAAGGTAGCGCTCGACATTACCGCCAAGCACGTACCCAGCCGCATCGGCATACTCGACGACGAGACCTTTCGCAAGGAGATCTGGCCCCATCGTCCCATCACCGATATCTGGGGCATCGGTCCCGGCGTGGCAGCCCGCCTCGAGAAATACGGCGTCTACGATCTGATGGGCGTCGCGGCGCTCGACGAAAACCTGCTTTACGACGAGCTCGGCGTCAATGCCGAATATCTCATCGACCATGCCTTCGGGCGCGAGCCGACAACCATCGCCGATATCCAAGCCTATCGCCCGCAAGCAACTTCGACCACCACAGGACAGGTGCTCTCGAAGGGTTATGCCTACGAACAGGCCTATACCGTCTTGCGCGAGATGGTCGACAACGCCGTTTTAGACTTGGTCGATAAGCACGTGGTCTGCGACAGCATCTCGCTCTTTGTGGGCTACGCGAGCGAACGCGCCGACATACGCCGCCTCGACGCCAGCGGTACAGCGCAGTATGTGGACGGATGCGGGCACCTGCGCTCGAGCACATCGAGTATCGAACCCACCGCAACCGCCGGCCCCGAGCTCGCGCCCCGTGCGCCCAAGCCCGTCCAGCGCGATGACGAACGGCGTCGCCTGGTGCGCGAAGCGCAGGCAATCGATGGCATCTTTGTGGGAGAGCATGGCGGCAAACCGCGCGGTGGCTATGCCGCACTCTTTGCGCACTCTAACGCCTCGCGAAAGCTGCCCGAGCGTACCAATTCGTTTAAGAAGATCATGGGCTATTTCGATGAGCTCTGGGCGCAGACTGTCGATCCCAAACGACCGGTCAAGCGCATCAACCTGGGATTTGGCAACCTCATGCCCGAGGAATTTGCCACCATCGATCTGTTCAGCGATATCGAGGCCGATGAGCGCGAGCGCGACCTGGCGCGCGCCGTCCTGGCCGTGAAAGGCAAGTACGGCAAGAACGCGCTGGTTAAGGGGCTGAGCTTTACCGCCGGCGCCACCGCGCGCGAACGCAACGATCAGGTAGGAGGACATCGTGCCTAAGTCCCAACAACAGCCGATGCGGCCACCGACACCTTTTGAACGCCTAGCGGACCCCGAGGGAAGACGTCGCTCCGCCGACCCCAAGCTCACCGCCAACGGCACCGTCCGTGCCGGCCGTGCCGCGCAGTTTATGCCCTTTGCCGCCCTCACGGGATACTACGAGCTCGTGCGTAAACAAGAGATCACCGCCGAGCCAAAATGCGAACTCACAGAAGAAAAAGCCCTCGAACTTTCGAAAAAGCTCGAGGGCCTCAAGCGTGGCGACTTGGTTCGTGTCACCTATTACGATACATACGGCTATCGCAGCCGCACCGGCATCCTCGACGAGGCGCTCCCTGCTTTCAAACTCCTCAAGCTCAAAGATATCGCCATCGACTTCGACGACATCCAGGACATCGAGCTACGCGGACGAGCCTAGACAAGGACGCGCATCCAAGGCAAGGCCTACAGCGTCATGACGTAGTAACCCGCATCTCTCACGGCAGCCTCAAGGACACCGCGATCGATCGGCCGCTTGGAGCGCACGCGCGCTGTGTGGTCCGCATACGTCACCGTTGCCCACACGCCATCCAGCGCATTGAGGGCATTGGCTACGTTCTGAGCGCAGCCGTCACAGCTCATGCCGCCGATGAGCAGCTCATCGCTATAGGGGTAGTGGGACGGATCGGTATCCGCAACCACTACCTTCTTGGCCTTCTTACCGCTCGTGCCATCGCTGCAGCAGCTCTTTCCGTGTGTCGAAGCGACAATGCGACGCAGTCCAAAAAACATGCCGACGGCAATGACGGCCAACACGATGAGATTCGCAGGGTTGAGCAAGTCGCTCATGCGTTCCCCTTTCAAGTAGCACTATCTAGATACCCCATGGGGTGTCCCCATCTTAACCCAAAATCGTGTCCGTTCGGTCAATTAGTTTCCCTCTTCAAACTTTTTTGTTGACCATGGCTTACTTTCGTGTATAAGTTTTCCTAGGCTAACAACTGAGGACCCGAAAGGAGCATCGTGACTCGAACCATTGACATCCCAACATACCAAACGGCTGTCGTGCGCAACTGCTCCCCTACGCTCGCAGGTATCAAGCCGGCTTCGCTCTTTACCTATCCCGGCGTCTACGCCAACCAAAACGGAAAACCCGGCGCCGCCCATATCGAAGAGCGACGCTCTCGCCTGCTCGCCGTCATAGCCCAATGCAACCGCGAGCTCCAGCCACTCGGAATCCATATGAGCGTTTTGGTCTGGCGCCCCTGCGGAGCGCTCATCTATGTGTATCGCCCTGCGGACCTCATGCGATACCTCTCCGACCCCCGTGCCACGACGGCGCTAGCCGCCGAAGGTTACGATGTCCACAACCTGCCCGCATCCCTGGTGCATCTCGCCGCGCGCATCACGCTGGCAAGCAGCAATGCCGCAGAAAGCGCCTATGACGGCAGCGTCTGCGCACTCGCGCGAAATAGGCACTGCGATACGGGGTGCATATGCGAGTTCCCCCACGAAATTGGCTATTTTTTGGGCTATCCCTACGAAGATGTCCATCAGTTTATCGTCCAGCACGGCGAAAACTATAAGGTCTTTGGCGCATGGAAGGTATACACAAACGTTGAGCAGGCGCTCACGACCTTCGATTCCTATCGCGCATGCACGCAATACCTTACCTACATCTATCAACAGGGCTGCACCCTGGGACAACTTGTCCAGGCAACCCGATAGAGCATACAAGACGCGGCCGCACGCCGCACAACCGAAAGGAAAACATATGAGCAAGATCGCCGTCGTCTACTGGAGCGGTACAGGCAACACCGAGGCCATGGCAAACTTCGTTGCCGAGGGTGCAACCGGTGCCGGCGCCGAGGCAGAGGTCATCTCCTGCGCCGACTTCTCCGCAGACAAGGCCGCCAACTATGACGCCATTGCCTTCGGCTGCCCCGCCATGGGTTCCGAGGAGCTTGAGTATGACGAGTTCCAGCCTATGTGGGACGAGGTCAAGGAGACCCTCGGCGATAAGAAGGTCGTCCTCTTTGGCTCTTATTCGTGGGCCGAGGGCGAGTGGATGGACAACTGGAAGGCCGATGCCGACGAGGCGGGCGTCAATGTCGTCGATTCCGTCATTTGCTACGATGCGCCCGACGATGAGGGCGAGACTGCTTGCAAGGCCCTCGGAGCCGAGCTCGCGTAACGAACCCAGGACCTCCAAAAGAGTCTGCATCAAAGCGCATCCTTATCCCTACAAAAGAGCGGGGGCTGGATTCAAGTCCAGCCCCCGCTCTTTTATAACGGCAGTTACATCAACCGGCTACGAGATATTGCCCAAGAACGCCTTGGTGCGCTCGCTCTTAGGATGGTCGAAGACCTCGCTCGGCGTACCCTCTTCCACAATGACGCCGCCGTCCATAAAGACGACGCGGTCGGCGACGTCGCGGGCAAAGCCCATCTCGTGCGTCACGACGATCATGGTCATGCCATCGCGTGCCAGGTCGCGCATGACACCCAGAACGTCGCGAACCAGCTCGGGATCGAGCGCCGACGTGGCCTCGTCAAAGAGCATAACATGAGGGTTCATCGACAGGGCGCGGGCGATGGCAACGCGCTGCTGCTGGCCGCCCGAGAGCTGGCTCGGCATAAAGTCGATACGCTCGGCAAGACCGACCTTGGTCAGCTCCTCGACGGCAATCTTCTCGGCCTCTTCCTTGCTGCGCTTGAGCACCTTCTGCTGCGCGAGCATGACGTTCTTTTTGACTGAGAGGTGCGGGAACAAATTGAACTGCTGGAACACCATACCCAGATGCGTGCGCACCTTGTTAAGGTCAACGCCCTTGGCGCACACGTCCACACCCTCGACGATAATCGAGCCGCTCGTGGGATGCTCCAGACGATTGATGCAGCGAAGCATCGTCGACTTGCCCGAGCCCGAGGGGCCCAAGACCACAACGACCTCACCCTTGTGCACATCCAGATCGATATCGCGCAGGACCACGTTGTCGCCAAAGGACTTCTGGAGGTTCTTGATGCTGACGACGACCTCGTTCGAGTTATTGGTTTCGCTCATGATAGGACCTCCTTACAGACCGGCGATGTGATCGGCGGGCGTCGCGACGACCTGTCCGGCGCTCTTGGCGGGACGCTTCTTCTTGGTTTCGGCCGTACCCAGCAATCTCGCCTCAAGACCGCTCACCAAGCGCGCAAGCGGCAGGGTAATGACCAGATAGAACAGGGCGGCAACCACATACGGCGTAATGGAGCCCGTCGTGGCCACGATGGTACGGGCGTTCATGACGATCTCGACCACGCCCACGGCGGCAAGCAGCGACGTATCCTTGTAAAGCAGGATAAATTCACTGGTCAGCGTAGGCAGAACATTGCGGAACGTCTGCGGAATCATAACGTAGAGCAGCGTCTGGAAGGCGTTCATGCCCAGCGAGCGAGCAGCCTCGTTTTGACCCTTGGGGATCGACTGAATACCGGCGCGGAAGATCTCGCACAGGTACGCAGACGAGTTCATGGCCATGACGATAACGCCCAAAACATAGTCGTCCACCTTGACGCCGGCCAACGGCAGACCGAAGAACGCGATATAGATCTGCAGGAACGCCGGCGTACCGCGAATGATATTCACGTAGATGCCGGCGAGGCAGCGCAGGATGCGCGACTTGGAGATGCGCATAAGCGACAGGGCAAAGCCAAAGGGAATTGCCAGCGGAAACGCCACGAGCACGATCGAAAGCGACATAAGGAAGCCCTTGAAGACGATCGGCAGGCTCTGGACCAAAATGACCGGGTTTAAGAACAGGCGCAGGAACATATTGGAGTTCCACGCCTCGACCCACGGCTGCTCCTTAAGGTCGGCCAGGAAGTTATCGAAGGCCGTCACGCCCTTGATCTCCACCGACGGAATCTTGGAGATCTTCTTGGTCGAACCGTCGGCGAGCGTATAGGTGCCGCTAAAGGCCTCATCGCCGCCCTCGACGGGAAACGTCACACCGTAAACCTCGACGCGGAAATAGCCGCCGGCAGGCGCCGTCTCGCCAAAGTCAATCTTGAGCGTCTGGCCGTCAGCCTTGCACGTGGGCTTCATGGGCGTACGATCCATGAGGTCCTCGCCCGAGAGCATCGTCAATCGCGTGTCATCGGTACCAAACGTCGTGCCGTCGACAAACGTCAGCGAAAGACCGCTCAGCTCCTCGTCGGCATCGGCCTGAACTTCCCAAGTGATGCGCGTCTCGGTGCCGCCGACCACATCGCTACCCGAACCGGTATTGGGTCGGGCGGTAATCTTTGCGGTCTCAAGCGCCTGGGCGGTCGTGGGCACGCAGGCCCCCGCGCATACCAGGGCGAGCGCCACAGCCAGGGCACAGGCCAGCTTTTGGAGCATCGAGGGCAGTGGATAGCTCTGGCCCGTAGCTCCTTGGTTCAATCGAGACAAGGTGGCTCCTAACGTTTAAGTTGCCGACATAACGGGGCGGGATGACGCCCATTCAAGAAGCGCAAAGGCCCTCTCCGCCAAAACGGAAAGGGCCCGCGCGCAATCAAGTAGCTATTTTACTTGATGTTGTACTTAGCCATGAGGGCGTCAACGGTACCGTCATCAGTCAGGTCCTTGATGGCCTGGTTGATGTCGTCCTTGAGCTTGGTGTTGCCCTGGTTGATGGCGATGGCGTACTCCTCGCCGGTGCTGATCTGCTTGATGGTCTGGCAGGTGTTGAACTGCTCGGCGGTCAGCTGGCTGGCAACGGAGCGGTTGGTGACTACGGCGTCGCCCTTATCGGACTGCAGGGCGCTGAAGCACTCGGTAGCGTCCTTGTAGGGGACGATCTTGGCCTTGGGGAAGTTCTCCTGGGCAAAGGCCTCGGCGGTCGAGCCAGACTGGACGATGATGGTAGCGTCAGCGTTGTTGAGCTTCTCGCTGTAGTTGTCGGCCGTGATGTCGGTGTTATCGACCTTGGTCACGATAGCCTGATCGTCCATGTAATAGGAATCAGAGAAAGTGACTTCCTTCTCACGCTCGGGCGTGTCGGTGATAGCCGCGATGGAAACGTCATACTTGGCGCCCGAAGCGACGCCCGGAACCAGCGTGTCAAAGTCATTGTTGACATACTCGACATCCAGGCCCAGCTTGTCGCCGATAGCCTTGATGAGCTCAAGGTCAAAGCCCTGATAATCGCCGTTGTCATCCTTGTACTCAAACGGAGCGTACTCGGCAGAGGTGCCGACGGTCAGTGTACCGTCCTTGACGAGCGCGTACTCCTTGGAGCCGTCGACCTTCTCGACCTTAGCGTCGTCAGAGCTGCTGGAACCGGCATCAGAACCAGAGGTGGCGTTGGACGAGCCGCAGCCCGTCAGTGCGAGGGCGAGCGCCATGGCGCCTGTGGCGGCAAATGCGCCAAGCTTCTTAAGCTTCATAATCAGTCTCCTTCCGGTGACCTCGTTTGATTCAGAGGTCTGCAAAAACTGTTGGCTATTATGCACCCGGAATTACGAATCTGCAATGAGAAAACTGATTGAAACAAACCCATAACGTGAATGGAACACTCCACTTTGTAACAGTTATTACTGCTGCAATGACCTTAATAGTCTAATTTCAGCTGCATAACCTGCAAGTTCGTTCGGAGTCTCCAAAATAAACGGCAGCGAACGCAAACGGCCATTCGATACAATATTCTGCATAACCTGCATACCGCCACCAAATTCCTCGCTGCCAAGGTATCCTTTGCCGATGCACTCGTGACGATCTTTATGGGCGCCACAAGGGTTCTTCGAATCGTTGATGTGTACGGCATGCAAGCGATCGATACCCACCACGCGGTCGAACTCGTCGAGAACGTCGTCCAGATCATGGATGATGTCGTAGCCGGCATCGCTCACATGGCAGGTGTCCAAACAAACGCCCAGCTTATCGGACAGCTCTGGGCACTTGGCGGCAACGCCCTTGATAATGCACGCCAGTTCTTCAAAGCTACGGCCCACCTCGGTGCCCTTGCCCGCCATGGTCTCGAGCAATACCGTCGTCTGCTGTCCCTCAAACATCACCTGGCACAGCGTGTCGACAATCATCTGAATGCCGGCGTCTGCCCCCTGTCCCACATGCGCACCGGGGTGAAAATTGTAGTAGTTGCCGGGCAGTGCTTCCAGACGCTGCAAGTCCTCGGCCATAGCCTCCAAGGCAAACTCTCGCGCCCGCTCCTTAGCGGAGCAGGGGTTATAGGTATACGGGGCATGCGCCACCAGCGGTCCAAAGTCGTTTTGCGCCATAAGCTCGCGCAGAGCCGCCACGTCATCCATGTCAAGGTCTTTTGCCTTGCCACCGCGCGGGTTGCGCGTAAAGAACGCAAAGGTATTGGCACCAATGGACAACGCCGTCTCCCCCATTGCCCGATAGCCCTTCGTCGTCGAAAGATGACATCCGATTGTCAGCATCTCCAGCTCCCCCTCATCAGTTGCGGTGAAATACGGTCTATTGGTGCCTTATTTTGGCGCAAACAGACCGTATTCCACCGCAAGTTATAAAAGGGGCATCAGAGATGTGGGCCGCCAGGCACCACGGGCGCCGGCGTCATGATCCCCTACGCGTCAGCGCCAAGTCCTAGAGGGCTAGACGGATTGCATCGATGATGTGCGAACAGCGCTGCGTGGCGGCAAGGGGCATGACGGGACTCTCGAGTTTCCCCGCCTGAATGAGCTGCGTCGCATGCTGGATTTCGCCGTAAAAATCATCGACTTCAAATGGTGCATCGATTTCGAGTACTCGACCGTCGGAATACTTCACATGAGCGCGCTCGGGGCGATGGAGACGCTCGATTTCCAACGAGCCCCGCTCACAGGCAATCGTTAAGCGGCTTTCATATGTTGCTTTGCCGTCGCACGCCATATGAATGGGTATACCGCCGACGCTCATATGGATCTCGTCGGCCCAATCGACGCGGCCGCCTGATACGTCACGCCAGCGAACTTCACGGGACGAAACCTCGCACGCGCCCGAGAGCAAATCCTCAAACCAACCGACCGCATAGCAGCCCATGTCATATAGACAGCCGCCCTGCAACGGATCAAGCAGATAGCCCGAAGGAAACTCGCCGTAATCGAGCTTTTGCACGCTTTCAATCGAGACAATACGGCCAAGCTCACCCGACGCAAGCAAGTCCTTCACGCGAGTGCGCATCGGGCAAAACCGATTCTTCATCGCCTCCATAAACAGCACGCCGCGCTCACGAGAGGTGGAGGTAATCGAGAGAGCCTCTTCCTCACTCAAAACGGCCGGCTTTTCGCACAGCACGGCCTTTCCCGCGCGCAGTGCCCGACAGACCCAATGCGCATGCATGCCATGCGGAAGAGCCAAGTAGATTGCGTCGACATCGGGGTCGGCAATCAGCGCATCATAAGCCGCATTGCCGTTATCGTCGACCGAGGCATGGCCATGCGCAGCATCGATCGAAAACGCTCGGGAAAATTCCTCGACATGTGCAGGAGTGCGGCCGGCCGCAGCCACCAGCCGTGCCCCGTCGACCTTCTTGAGCGACGATGCAAATCGATGAGAAATGTGCCCAGCGCCCAAAATGCCCCAACGAACCTCACGCAAATCATCACATGAATCTCGATGACCCACGACAGCCCCCTTCAATTGCGGTGGAATAGTTCCTGTTTGGTCCCTATTCTGCCGCAAACAGGAACTATTCCACCACAAGTTATAAAAGGGGCATCAGGAGCGCGTTTTGCCGAAGGCCTTAAGCACCGGCGTCACGGGGCCCGGCTGGAAGCGTCGGCGCACGTCATCGAGACGCTCGGGGATATCGATATGCTGCGGGCAGTGGCGCGTACATTTGCCGCACTTGACGCAATTGCTCACCAGCTTGGCTTCGCTTGTGCGCACCGCGCTCGCCGTAAAGTATTGAGACAGCCCCGTAAACCAGCTGTGCGCGTAGCTCGCGTTGTAAGCGGCAAAGCAGCCGGGAATGTTAATACCCTTGGGACATGGCATGCAGTAGCCGCATCCCGTGCAGGGCACACGGTTCGATTTCTCAAACTCCATCAACACGCGCGCAATCGTGTCGAGCTGGTTGGCCGTCATCGAATTCGGCAACGCGAGGTCTGCCAGTGACGAATTCTCGTCCACCTGCGCGGTATCGGTCATACCCGAAAGCAACATGGTCACCTGGGGATGATTCCACACCCACGAGAGCCCCCAAGCGGCAGGCGTATGCAAATGCCGATCGCATGCACCATCGAGAACAGCGCGCGCCCGCGGAGGCAATTTGCCTGCCAAGCGTCCGCCCAAAAGCGGCTCCATCACAAACACCGCGAGCCCGCGCTCGGCGGCTGCCCTGAGTCCCGCCGTTCCCGCCTGATATCGCTCTCCAGCGTAGTTGTACTGGATCTGGCAAAAGTCCCACTCATACGCACCGAGCATCGTAAGAAAGTCCGCCGCGCTGCCGTGGTACGAAAAGCCTATCTGACGAATACGCCCTGCAGCCTTTTGCTGCGCGATCCAGTCCTCGATGCCCAGCGCCACCACGCGCTCCCACTGCGCAGGCGAGGTGATGTTGTGCATAAGGTAATAGTCGATATGGTCGGTCTGCAGGCGGCGCAGCTGCTCGTCGAAAAACCGATCGAAATCCTCCGCGCATTTGCACGAAGCATGCGGCAGCTTGGTTGCGAGCAAAACCTGGTCGCGAAAGCCCAGGCGTTCAAGCGAAGCGCCCACGCAAGCCTCGTTGCCGGGATAGAGATAGGCCGTGTCCAGATAATTAATCCCCTGCTCCACCGCACGGGAGATGATGGCATCGGCCGTCTTCGCATCGGGGTGTCCCGGCGCACCGGGAAACCTCATGCAGCCCAGACCCAGAGCGGATATTCGGTTACCACTTTTGGGGTCAACACGGTATTGCACGGCCCCTCCCTTCGCCATCAGCGCCCCGGCAAGGCGAAACACAATGGTCACGCAGCCGAAACATCGTGGAATCGCAATCGAGAACGTATCGTAACGCAGCAGAAATCGAGCTGTCACGGCACCGCTTTAACATCAGCAAAAAGCCCGATGAAAGGGGCCGGGCATGACCACGCGCATGTCTTTGCGGTCTGCCCCGCGGCATAAGCGCACAGCGCAATAGTTTCTTTTTCATAACAGCCGCCCCGCGCACCCACCAATCACCCTGGCAGCATACAATCCATCAGGCGCCCCTTACGCGGGCGCCTTTTATATGGGGAGATGATTCACATGCAGATCAACAAGGTCGCTTTTATCGGCAAGGGCGGCGTCGGCCTGCTCTACGGCAGCATGATTGCCAAGGCCCTCGGCAACGACGCCGTCGAATACGTCATGGATGACACCCGTTTTGAGCGTCACGCGGGCGATGCGCTCACTGTCAACGGCAAGCCCTGCGATCTCACGTCCGTCCGCGTCAGCGAGGCGACGCCCGCCGATCTGGTCATCCTGACAGTCAAGACCACCGGTCTCGACCAAGCACTCAAGACTATGGAGCGCGTCGTGGGACCCAACACGCTCATCGCCTCGCTATGCAACGGCATTACGAGCGAGCAAAAGATTGCCGAACGCTTTGGCTGGGAGCATACCGTTCTTGGTATCTGCCAGGGCATGGACGCCGTGTTTCTCAACGGCGCGCTCACCTTTACCAATGCGGGCGAAATCCGCTTTGGCGCGGCGGCCGGCACGAACCCCGCAACCATCACCGCGATCGACGAGCTCTATACGCGCTGCGGCATCGCCCATACCGTCGAGGACGACATCGCCCACCGCATGTGGGCCAAACTCATGCTCAACGACGGCATCAACCAGACCTGCATGGCCTACGGCGGGACCTACGGAAGCGCCACGGAGCCGGGCTCCGAGCAGCGTCGCTGCTTTGTTTCCGCCATGCGCGAAACGCTTGCGGTCGCTAACGCCGAGGGCGTTGAACTGACCGAGGCAGACCTGACGCAAATGGTGCACCTCATCGAGGGAATCGACCCCGCCGGTATGCCCTCGATGGCTCAAGACCGCATCGCAAGGCGCAAAACCGAGGTTGATGAGTTCGCGGGCACCATCTGCCGCCTCGCAGCCAAACACGATATCCAGGCACCGCAAAACGAGTGGCTCTATCGGCGCATCCGCGATATCGAGAAAAGCTGGTAGCGCCAACGCGCCGCATTCAACAGCCTTAACAGCAAAACCGCCGCAAGGGAACTTTTCCCCTGCGGCGGCTTTCGTCTTCGTCTATGACCGGCGGCCGATCTCACAACAGTTAGCGTTGCGACCCCGACGCCTCGTCCTCATCGTCGCGACAAAGGACAACACCGGTGCTTCCCAGCAGCGTGGCCGCGATCAGCGCGCCGGCCACGATAGGAGCAGCCCCGCATATCCCCAGCATGCCCGCGACGAGCGCGACCGTGGGACCAAGGCAGCCGAGCATCAACGCGACGGCGGCAACGGCAATATCTCGAGCATTCACAAGACCACTTCTTCCAAGAGAAAGACCTTATTTCTCATGAACTAGTGTGCCCTGCATCCATACGCCCAGCGTACCGCCACGGTAAGGGCTCTGTTAACTCAAACGCGCATAAAGAACGGGCGGCTTTACGTTGCCTAAAAGCTCAGTAAAGACGTCCGCCCATCATGTGCCTATTTTGCTTATGGCAGATTACCAACCGGTGTAGTAGTCGGTGGTTCCGGCAGCGCAGCCGGAGTCATAGACCTTGCAATCACCCTTGGAGCCCGTAAAGGTCGAGCCCTGGGCCATATCGCCCGCGGCAACAACGTAATAGCCGTCGGAATCGCGCCAGAAGCCCTCAGAATCCTGAGTCCATTCGCCCGTGCGATAGTGATAAAGCACATTGCTGCTGTAATAGGTCTCGCGGCGCCCGTTGTAGTTATTGACACCCGCAGAGCGCGTCAGGCCCGATCCGTTCGCGTAGGACGCGGCAGACGCGTAGGACGGAGTGTAACCGGCGTTGTAGTACGAAGCCTGGGCGACCTCGGCAGCCTCCGCCTCGGCGGCAGCCTCGAGCGCTTGGCGCTTGGCATCCTCAAGCGCAGTGCGCAGCTCATCGAGCTCGGTCGACTTGGCGTCGACCTCCCCCATCGTCAACAGGCTACCCGCACCGTCGATGCAACCCTGCAGCACAGCGCGCTCGTCATCGGTGGCATAGTCGCCATACATATTCATGATGATCTGAGCGCGCATCTCCAGGGAATCGCGCTTGGCCTCCATCGAGGCGTTCCACTCCTGCATGGAACCATAACCATCGCCGCGATAGTCAACGGGCTGTACCAGCGTCGTCTCGGACGGCGTAGATCCAACCGTATCGGATAGTGTTGCCGCGTGGGCATCAGTTGCACCGGCGCCCGCCAAAAGTGCCACGGTCAGAGCGGCGGAAAGGGCGGCGGCTTTCGGTTTTCGTGAATCGATCCTCATGTAGCTGGAAACCTCCGTAGTGCGTTTTTGCTGCGTTTGAGCTGCGTGTGATTCGATCGCGCTGCATAGTACCCCGAGCAAATCGCGACCTGCGGTTTTACTCAAAAGGCGCACGTCAATTGCGTAAAACTCACATCCTCTCAACAGGAGTTTTTCACAACTCGAATGCATAAAGCGTGTCAAAAACCATGTTTTTGCACCCGCTCTATGCAAAAAAGGCGCCTGTGCAACCATTGTTCGCACAGGCGCCTTGAGCAGGCATTTTATGCAGTTATACCTATCGAGTCGCAAGGGGTCCTTGCACAAGTCGCCTTACTCGTCCAGCGCGGCGAAGGCCTGCTTCAGATCCCAAATGATATCCTCGGCGTTCTCGGTACCGATGGAAAGACGGATCGTGGAGGGCGTGATGTTCTGCTCGGCGAGCTCCTCGGCAGAGAGCTGGGAGTGCGTGGTGGTAGCCGGGTGCACGACGAGCGACTTGACGTCGGCCACGTTGGCGAGCAGCGAGAAGACCTGCAGATGATCGATGAACTTCCAAGCCGCCTCCTGGCCACCCTTAATCTCAAAGGTAAAGATCGAGGCACCGCCGTTGGGGAAATACTTCTGATAGAGCTCGTGATCGGGGTGCTCAGACAGGCTCGGGTGGTTCACCTTGGCGACATGGCTGTCACAAACCAAGAACTCAACGACCTTCTTGGTGTTCTCGACATGACGGTCAACGCGCAGCGACAGAGTCTCGGTGCCCTGGAGCAGGACCCAGGCGTTGAACGGGCTGATGCAGGCGCCCTCGTCACGCAGCAAGATAGCGCGGACATAGGTTGCGAAGGCGGCGGGACCGGCAGCCTCGGCAAACGAGACGCCATGGTAGGAGGGGTTGGGCTCGGCGATCTGCGCATACTTGCCGCTCGCCTTCCAATCGAAGTTACCGCCGTCGACGATCACACCGCCCAGCGAGGTGCCGTGGCCGCCGATGAACTTGGTTGCGGAGTGGACGACGATGTTGGCACCATGCTCCAGCGGACGGAACAGATACGGGGTGCCGAAGGTGTTGTCGACGACAACCGGCAGACCGTGCTTCTTGGCGATCTCGGAGATGGCGTCGATGTTGGGGATGTCGGAGTTGGGGTTGCCGAGCGTCTCGAGATAGATGACCGTGGTGTTGTCCTTGATGGCCCCCTCGACCTCTTCCAGGTTATGGGCATCGACGAAGGTGGTCTCGACGCCAAACTGGGAGAGCGTATGCTCCAGCAAGTTGTAGGAGCCACCGTAGATGGTCTTCTGAGCCACCACGTGGTCACCGGCCTGGGCAAGAGCCTGCAGGGTATAGGTGATGGCAGCAGCACCGGAGGCGACGGCAAGACCTGCCACACCACCCTCGAGTGCGGCGATACGGTCCTCGAAGACGCCCTGGGTGGAGTTGGTCAGACGGCCGTAGATGTTACCGGCGTCGGCAAGACCAAAGCGGTCGGCGGCGTGCTGGGAGTTGCGGAACACATAGCTCGTGGTCTGGTAGATAGGCACGGCGCGGGAGTCGGATGCGGGATCGGCGCTCTCCTGGCCAACGTGAAGCTGCAGGGTATCGAAACCAAAGGTGTGCTCGGGGTTGTTGATGAACTGGCTCATGATGATCTCCTTGATCGAACAAAAGTAAATAAATTAGAGAGAAGTAAGTCGCTGTCTCCTGATCACGCCGACGGGCGCAAACAGGAGCCCGGCATTCGTCTTGGTAAGCAATTCATATGCGGGCCTCCTTTCGCATCCCGGTTCCGTGGTCGGTTTAATTACCTACCGCCTTTGTGTGTTTTGAATAGTACGAGCATTGTTTCGCTCGGTCAATCACTTAAAAGCGCTAACCTGTTATCGGTTTTATAGATAGCAATCGAAAGGATGGCGTCGATGACCCTTCAGCAGCTTCGTTTTCTGATTGCCGTGGCAGAGTCCGGCTCAATTAACGCCGCAGCTCAGCGCCTCTATACCGCTCAGTCCAACATCTCAAACGCCGTCAAAAGCCTGGAACAGGAGCTCCATCTGGAGATCTTTACGCGCTCCAGCCGCGGCGTCACGCTCACCAACGACGGCACCGAGCTATTGGGCTATGCGCGCCAGGTCGTAGAGCAGGCCGACATGCTCGAGGCACGCTACGAGGACGGCGGCACACCCCAGGCGCGCCTTGCCGTCTCGGCCCAGCACTACGCTTTTTCGGTCGAGGCCTTTGTCAACGTCGTCGAGCGCTGCCGCGACAGTAAGTTTGAGTTCATCATGCGCGAGACCACCACCTCGCAGATTATCGACGACGTCCGCGCATTTCGCAGCGATATCGGCATTCTGTACCTGGATGACTTTAACGCCCGCGTTCTGCAGAAGGCCTTCGCCGATGCCCGCGCAAGCTTCCATCCCCTCTTCGACGCGACGGTCCACGTCTTCGTTAGCGAACGCCACCCGCTCGCACGCCGCCCTCAGCTGTCCCTTGCCGACCTCACGCCCTATACGCGCTACAGCTTTGAGCAGGGAACCTCAAACTCCTTCTATTACGCCGAGGAACCTTTTAGCTATATCCCTTGCGACCGCAACATACGAATCTCGGACCGCGGAACACTTACTAACTTACTTATCACGTCGAACGGTTACACCCTGTCGACCGGTGTCCTTTCCAATGAAATGCAGTGGGGTATGGCATCGATCCCGTTAGCAGACGCCCCAACGATGCACGTAGGATATATCATGCACGACGAGCGCAAGCCCTCTCCTCTCTTGCGGCAATACCTCGACGAGCTCAACCGCATCATCCATGCCGACCAGCTGTCGGAAGACGGGGTAGAAATCGTAGATTGCTAGCCCGCGGCGGGCATGGCGCTACAATGGTCACTCACACGAAGCGTACCCAACGAAAGGAACCATGTGAAGGTCATCATCTATACCGACGGCTCGGCCCGATCAAATCCGGGACGCGGCGGCTACGGCGCCGTGCTCAAGTACACCAACCCCGCCGGCAAGACCTTCACCTCCGAGCTTTCGCGTGGCTACGCCAAGACCACTAACAACCGCATGGAGCTCATGGCGGTCATCGTGGCGCTCGAGGCACTTAACCGCCCCTGCGAGGTCGAGGTCCATTCCGATTCGCAATACGTCGTCAACGCCTTCAACAAGCACTGGATCGACGGCTGGAAAAAGCGCGGGTGGAAAACTGCCAACAAGCAGCCCGTCAAGAACCGCGACCTGTGGGAGCGTCTGCTTGCCGCAAAGAGCAAGCATAAGGTGGAGTTCATCTGGGTTAAGGGGCATGCCGGCCACGAGCTCAATGAGCGCTGCGACGAGCTCGCCACCACCGCGGCCGACGGAGCCAACCTCGATATCGACGCCGGCTTTAACGAGAGCGACCTGTAACGGCGTTTTCGCACGCTTTTATGTCCTCCCGCGCTACACTCGTCCTGTAGGCCAAACAACGCAAGGGGGACACATGCTGCGCATCGCAACCATCGGCACATCCATGATCACCGACGACTTTATCCAGGTCGTCAACGCCAACGACCAAGCCGCGTTTGTGGGCACGCTTTCACGCGACGCCAATCGCGGCACCGCCTTCACCGCTAAGCACGGCGGCGAGCGTAACTTCACCGCACTTGACGAGCTTGCGTCCGCTGCCGACGTCGACGCCGTCTATATCGGCAGCCCCAACGCACTTCACTACGAGCAGGCCCTTGCCTGCATCGCCGGTGGCAAGCACGTCATCGTCGAGAAGCCCTTCTGCGCCACCGAGGCGCAGGCGCTGGAAGTCTTCCGCGCTGCCGAGGCAGCAGGTGTCGTGGCCCTCGAGGCCATGCGCCCGCTCCATGACCCCGCTTTCCACGCCATCGAGGACGCCCTGGGCGAGATTGCGCCCATTCGTCGTGCCTCATTGCGCTTTGGCAAGTATTCCTCGCGCTACAACGAGATTCTCGCGGGACGCTCCACCAATATCTTCGACTGCAATATGGCATCGGGTTCCCTCATGGACATTGGCGTCTACACCGTCGAGCCCATGGTCGAGATTTTCGGCATGCCCTCCGGCCTTACGAGCATGGCTACTCTGCTCGACCCCACCACGCGACAGCTCACGCACGGCCCCATCGACGGCTGCGGTTCTATCCTCGCCAGCTACGGCGGTGGCCGCATCTCCGTCGAGCTCGCGCACTCCAAAATTACGAATGACCTGCTGCCCTCGCAGATCGAAGGCGAGCGTGGCACTATCCAGATCGACCATCTGTCCACGCCCCGCAACGTCCGCATCGACTATCGCGGCGATGTCGTACGCGGCTCGGCGACCGAGGCACCGCGCGAACAGGGCGACAACGGCCGCGTGCTCGACCTGCCCAAATCGAGCAACACCATGGAATACGAACTCACAGACTTTATCACCGCCATCGGCGGCATCGATAACGTTAAGGAAGAGATTTGGGAGACCCCGGCGGGACGCCACGAGCTTGGCCACTACCGCGATGTCACGCTCGTCTCACTGCGCATCATGGATGCCGTGCGCCAGCAGGCCGGCATTACCTTCCCCGCCGATTCAGTCAAGCAGGCATAGCGATGGGCCTCTTCGATACGTTCTTCTCCAGCGTCACCGGCGGCAGTCGAGAGCCTCAAAAACCATCAAACATCGAGCTCGAGCTGCGCCGCAGGCTTACTGTGCTCGCAAGCGACGAGGCCACTCAAGACACTCCCCTGCGCTACTTCCTGCACTGGACGGGGCAAGTCCAAGGCGTTGGTTTTCGCTTTACCAACACCAACCTCGCGCAGGCACGCGCACTCACCGGCTGGGTGCGTAACATGGAAGACGGCTCAGTCGAGATGGAGATACAGGGAGCTCCGGCAAATATCCTATCTCATCTCGAGGCGCTTCATGCCTCCTACGAGCGCATGGGAACGCGCTTTCGCCTCGTAGACGCCCAGGCCCGAGCCCCACTTACCAATGAAGACGGTTTCAGTCCTCGTTATTAGTATTGTGTGCTAAATACGGTATCATTTACCTACGACCGTTGATAGAAAAGAGGCGAGGCGCATGGCGGTGCAAAGAAGAAACACCAAGCAGCGGAAGCTGGTTCTTGACGCCGTGCGCCAAAGCTATAACCACCCCACCGCCGATGAGATCTACAACGCCGTGCGCGCGCAGGATGACAAAATCAGCCGCGGTACGGTCTACCGCAATCTCAATCTCTTGGCCGACGCCGGCGAGATCCTCTCCATCAAGACGCCGGGCGGCAGCCGCTTCGATCGCACGATCGAGCCGCATGCGCATATCATCTGTACCTCGTGCAGCCGCGTCATCGACGTACCGCTCCCCTTCGATGCCCAGCTCGACGCCAAGGCGTCCGAGCAAATCGGCTGGAACGTCACCTCGCACTACACCATCTTCGAGGGTCTCTGCCCCAACTGTAGGTAGATTTTGGGACATGCCTACTCAGCAAGTAGACGACGCAGCTCTTCTTCGACCGTGTGCACGTAGCGGACACGGTCATTGACACCGCGCATGCTGGGATTGCAGCTCTCCATCAGATAGGGATGGCCCACCACGTTGAGCATGTCGCGATCGTTTTCGTTATCGCCAAACGCCATCATTTCGTTAGGTGAGATCCCCAGCGCGCAACCATAATCGGCAAGCGCGGACCCCTTGCCCGAATCAAAGCCGATAAAATCGGTCCATTCGGTTCCCGACGTCATCACATCGACCCGGTCGCTAAAGCGACGCACAAAATACTCCAGCGCCGCCGGCTGCTCTGTCTCGGGCGTTTGAAACGCAATCTTAATGACATCCTCGTCAATGTCCTCGGGACGGTCGACCACCGCCACATCGCAGTGGACCTCGTAACGCAAATGGTCGACGAACGCATCGTTGCCGCTCATGGTATAGAGGTGCCCCTCACACGAAAGGGTCACGTCGGCATGGGGATAGGCGACCACGGCATTCGCGATATCCATAGCAAGGCTACGTTCCATGGAACGTTTGACAACGGCGCGCCCCTCGCTCATCACCAGGGCTCCGTTTTCGCATACATAGGCGAGCTCATCGGCCACCGGGGCAAACAGGTAGCGCAAGCTCGCATATTGACGGCCACTCGCCGGCATAAACACAATGCCGCGACGATGCAGCTCGTCGATGAGCTCAAATGCCTCAGGACGCGGCTCGCGCTCCCCCGGATGCAGCAACGTGCCATCCAAATCGCAGGCGATCAGTTTGATTCCCTCAAGACCCATATGCTTCCCCCAAAGCACCCCATCAAAAGTAAGACGGACTTTGAATAGTTGCCTCTCAAAGTCCGTCTTACGCATACGCACGTTAGCCGCGCGCCTTCTTTACGATCGTAAAGTCTGGAGCCATACTCACAACAACATCCGCCGCGCTCGATGCAAAGCGTCGACTGGCATCGAGCTCGCGTGTGACCACCGAGAGCCGAACACCCTCGACACCCCGGAGCATGCGGCCCAAAACAGGCTGCACCGGCGTATACATACGCACGGTATGCTCGTCCGAATCGCCTCGGAAAAGCGGCGCGTGCATATTACCGATCTCCCAGCACGCATGTGCGAGCACAATCGGATCCATGCGGTCGACTTCGACCAAATAGACCTCGGCGCTGCGCAGGCGCACGACAACCGCTACGGGCACCGCGCCCGTGCGGTCAATAGCAAGCACGTCACCGTCGGCAAGACGCTCGCCATCAGTGGCATCCAGCCGGGCATTCACCGTGCGCCCCAGCTCCGTCACGCCCACAAACAGGCGCGCATCAGCCTGGTCCCAATCGAGTAGCAGCTCGTCAACCTCAAAGACGCCACCCAGCTCCCGACGAAGCAGGAGTTCATAGGACGGGTCGTTGAGATTTCCCAAGCGCTCCGTAGCCACCAGGTCCACGGACATCAACTAGTCCTCGACCTCAACGAGCTCGATATCAAAGTTGAGATCCTTGCCGGCAAGCTCGTGGTTGGCATCGAGCGTCACGGCCTCGGACGTCACATCGATGACGACAGCGGGGACAGGCATGCCGCTCGGCGTGGACAGGAAGAGCTTCATGCCCTTCTCGATCTGCTCGATGTTGGGAACCTGCTCGGCCGGGAAGGTCAGGACCATCTCGGGGTTGTGCTCGCCGTAGGCATCGGCAGCAGGAATGTGCACGGACTTCTTCTCGCCCACCTGCATATCGATAACGGCGGCGTCGAAGCCCTTGATCATCTGACCGGCACCGCAGGTGAACTCCAGCGGCTCACCGCGATCGTAGGAGCTATCGAACTGCGTGCCGTCATCGAGCGTGCCACGATAATGG
Source organism: uncultured Collinsella sp. (assembly GCA_900550785.1). GTDB lineage: Bacteria > Actinomycetota > Coriobacteriia > Coriobacteriales > Coriobacteriaceae > Collinsella. The sequence continues at coordinate 22,664 of URTL01000006.1, forward strand.
GTCTTGACCTTCTTGCCCTGGTTGGACATGGTAACCTCCGTGATAAGGGCGGCGCACAACGCGGGCCGCCGTGAACATATGGCGCTAACTATACCCTAGTCATACAATTCATTGACAGTTTGCAAAGAAACGCTGCAACCGGAGGAACCATGGCATATCCCGTATTTGACCTACACTGCGACACCGCCGACCGTATCGGCTGGGCCACACTCGATCTTGACCTGCGCTTTACCGCCGGCACCGACGGTTATTTCCCCGGCGACGAAACGCATCCGCAGGATTTCGACCTTATCGAGGGCAACGCCTGCGCCATCTCGCTCGCAAAGATCGGCAACACGCCGTGGGCGCAGTGCTTCGCTACGTTTGTCCCCGACGAGATTCCCACCGCCCACGCCGCGCGCTTCCAGGCGCAGATCATGGCGCATATGAGCGGCCAGGCAATGCTCAACCACGACCGCATGGTCAACGTGCGCAGCGCCGCTGATATTCGCCCTGCGCTCAAAGACGGCAAGGTCGCCTGCATCCACACCATCGAAAACGCCACGTTCTTTGCCGAGGACCCCGCGCTGATCGAGGTACTCAAGAGCTTGGGCGTGCTTATGTCGTCACTCAGCTGGAACGCGCAGGGACCGCTCGCGAGCGGCCACGACACCCACGCCGGCCTCACCGCCGCCGGCATCGAGGCACTTACGCAGATGGAGCACGCCGGCATGGTACTCGACGTCTCCCACCTCAACGATGAGTGCTTTGACGAGGTTGTCGCCCACGCCACGCGCCCCTTCGTCGCAAGCCACTCCAACTCCCGTGCGGTTTGCGGCGTCAAGCGCAACCTCACCGACGACCAGTTCCGCACCATTCGCGACATGGGCGGTATCGTCGGCCTCAACTACTGCAGCGAGTTCCTTTCCAACGACGCAACCGACAAGACCGCCGCAGACGTCACCTTCGACCAGCTGGCGGCACATATCGAGCACTGGCTCGACCTGGGCGGCGAAGATGTCATCGCGCTCGGCGGCGACTGGGACGGTGCCACGGTACCCGCTTTCCTCTCCGATGCCAGCAAGATGCCCAAGTTCCAGAACATGCTCTCCAAGCATTTTGGCAAGACCGTGATGCAAAAGCTCTGCAGCGACAACGCGCTTGCCTTCTTTGAGCGTTATTAATTTCACATCCCTTGAGCGGGCCGGCATGCCGAACGGTCGACATGCCGGCCCGTCCCCAATCTGAAGGACCGCTTTTGACGCAGCAGTTTACGATTTCCGTATCCCGACCGGATGGGACGCCCATCCCCGTCGTCGTTACCAAAAAGCGCGTCAAGAACCTCAACCTACGCGTCACATCGAGCGGTGAGGTCCACGCCAGCGCACCGCTCGGCGCCAGCCGCGAGCGTATCGAAGCGTTTGTGAAGCGCAACAACGCCTGGATTATCGGCCGACTTGCCCAGCGTGAGCAACGTCAGGCAACGTCACGAGAGCCACTCAGCCCCTCGTCCATCATTGCGCTTTGGGGCATGCCCATCACGGTACAGGACGCACTCGACCACAACTTTGCGTCACCCGCACCGCGACCCCAGCAGGCCACCTTCGCAAGTTTTATGGGTGCCGACAAGTCGAACGAACGCCCACAGGCCAAGCGGCTCGCAATCCTCGACGGTCTAACGTCCGACGAGCTCCAAGCCCACATCGACCAGCTCTATACGTCCGAGGTCACATCGGCGCTGCGCGATATTTTGCACGCGTACGAAATCGCAATGGGCGTCTCCGTTTCCCGCGTTTCCGTACGCAGCATGAAAACGCGTTGGGGCTCGTGCACGCCCAAATCCGGCGCCATTCGCATCGCACGAGAACTTGCCGGCTACCCCGTCGAATGCCTCGACATGGTTGTCGCCCACGAGCTCGTCCACTTGCTCGAGCCAAGCCACAATCAGCGGTTTCACGCCCTGCTCGACACGTACTGCCCCAACAATAGAGCTCTGTCGCAGCGACTCAAAAAACCGCCCGCCAACGAGCTTTAGCGTCAGCTAGCGCACGCGCTCAATCTCGACGCCACAGCTTGCCAGGGGAAGACCGACGGGCGCCCAAGGCTTATCGAGCTTAACACGCACGCCAAGCAGCAAGGGATAACGACGTAGCAGCATCTGGGCCACACCCTCGGCTGCAGCCTCGATGAGCTTAAACGTATGCTCGCGCAGATAGCCATCGACATCGTGGCACACCGAGCCGTAATCAATAGAGGCATCCAGGTTATCGTGCTCCCCCGCCGCGCGCAGGTCGGCATAGAGCACCAAGGACACGACAAACTTCTGCCCCAGGGCGTTTTCCTCGGGATACACGCCGTGGTTGGCAAAGACCTCGAGACCATCGATAGTAATGCGGTCGGCATGGCGCAGGTCGTCATAGCTCACATGGGGCACCGCCGTTGCGGCGGAAATCTCGCCCCTGCCACGACGGGCAAGCTCGGCACCCTCGGTCTTGGTTGCATTCTCGGGCAGCTTTTTGTTAGTCATCGCGATCGTCTCCTTCGTTCAGAACCCCGACCGCGCATACCGACTACACGCGAATCGACAGGTTCTTTTTATCATCGCTCCAGTTGCAGGCATTGCGCGCAGGGCATGCAAAGCAGGCGCGCGACGCTTTGTCGGCTGCATAGAGCAGACGCTCAAGCGGCTGGCTGTTCACGCGCAGCTTTCGATGGCCCAGAATGGCCGTCTTAATGGCTGCGGCATCTGCCGGCTCAAACGCCACGTCTTCGGGCATGCCGCCGAGAATCGCATCGGCGACGCGTTCGCTTGCAACATCATGGGATATACCCGATTCATACTGTTCATCTTTGCCGATATCGTGAAGAAGTGCCGTGGCATAGATGACCTCGCGGTCAAATTTGAGCTCTTCCTCGAGATTCTTGATCCACATAATACGGGCGACATCCAGCAGATGGTCGATACCGTGGCGGCAAAAGATGCGCCCCGATTCCAACTGCGCAATGTTTCCCAGATGCCGCCGGAACAGTCCGTTGGCACAGATGTAATCAATGCGAGGCATGGCACCAAAGGGAGTCAGGCCCGAAGCCATAAAGCCGCGACGCGACGTTCCTTCATCGGTCTTCGATGCAAAGTCGTTGACGACTCTCATGGTTAGCGGCCCAGCATCCTAAAGAATCGCTCCTCGAGCGACGGATCGGTCTCAAAGACACCGCGACGAGCAAGCGTTACGGTCTTGGTACCGGGCTTTTGCACGCCGCGCATGGTCATGCACATATGCTCGGCTTCCATCAGCACGATTGCCCCTTGGGGGGCAAGATATTCCATGAGGGCATCGGCAACCTGTGTACACAGCTGCTCCTGCAGCTGCAGACGACGGGCATAGACCTCAACCGTGCGAGCAAGCTTAGACAGACCCGCCACGCGGCCGTTAGGGATATAGCCGATCGCAGCCTTGCCATAAAACGGCAGCAGATGGTGCTCGCACAGCGAGTAAAACGTGATGTCGCGCTCGATAACTAAATCGTTCGAAGCGACGGCAAAAGTTTTGGACAGGTGCTCCTCAGCGCTCTGGTCCATGCCGCCGGCAATCTCGCCATACATACGGGCGACGCGTGCCGGCGTCTCCAGCAGGCCCTCACGAGTTGGGTCCTCGCCTATGCCCTCAAGCAACAGCTTTATGGCGGTCTCAACTTTTTCCTGATCGACCATCTGGGCCTCACTTTTTTTCGATTTCGCGTTCGCGCTATGGTACCACGCCCTCCGGCATCGGCCACAAGCTACATAGTATGGGTCGAATAGACCGGATCGTCCCGCCAAAGCTCCACAGCGTCGCAAAGCGAAACGCCCTCGCGCGCGGCACGAGTGCGCGTGGCGTTCATGTCGATCACCCGCTGATTACTCGAACCCCTAAAACGCAAGGAGATATCGTACAGGTCTTGAACGAACGGGCCGTCCACCAACATATCGAGGCAGGCAAGGATACGGTCCGTCACCTCGGTATGATGACGGCCGCCCGGCATAAGTTCCTCGAGCACGTCGCCGGTAAAGCACCAAATGGTCTTCCCCGACTCCACAGGATAGGCCGCACGCACGCGTTCGATAAAGTCAACGAGACCCGCCTGATTCTCGGGTTCCATGGGCTCGCCACCCAGAATCGTCAGGCCATCAATAAAGGGATGGTCAAGACTGTCGATAATCTTGTCCTCGACGGCACGGTCGAACGGTTCACCCGCGGCAAAGTCCCACGCGACGGAGTTAAAGCAATTCTTGCACCCACGACGGCACCCACTCACAAACAGAGAAGTACGAACACCTTCCCCATCAGCAATGTCGAAATACTTAATGTTCGCGTAGTTCATAGGTAACTCTCCCGGGAGGCCGGGGCATATCATCCCGTCCTCAAACATTCTCGGCCTGCGGCCTGCGAAACTGCGGGCGGGACGATATGCCCCGGCCTCATGCAAAGGGTAACTCAATGAACGAAGCGAACATCGAGTATAGGGTTCGAGGTCCAATAAAAACTTTGTTGCAGCCCAACCGTCATCGCAAGCAAAACGTTGTTGCAAGTCAACTCATTTCCGCTAAGAACTTCGAGAAGTGAGCAGACCGCATGCTGCATCTCAACTACGTCAACTTGGCTGAACCGAGAGGGCCGCTTGGGCTTTTGCTCGATATGAGTTCCGCACGCAAAGAAGGCCACTTAATGTGGCCTTCGTCTTGCGCAGGACTGTCCGAAATAGCGAGCAAATGCCCAAGCGGCCCTCTCGGTTCAGCCCCGGAGCGGTATTAGAGATGCAGCACGCGGTCGCGGATCTCCTCGGTTCGACCCTGGTTCCAGAATTGGGTACCGATGTAGCCGCACGTACGACGGGCGACATTCATCTTCTCCTGATCGCGGTTGCCGCAGTTGGGGCACTCCCACACCAGCTTGCCGTCATCCTCGACAATCTTGATCTCGCCGTCATAGCCGCACACCTGGCAGTAATCGCTCTTGGTGTTGAGCTCGGCATACATGATGTTGTCGTAGATGTACTGCATCACGCGAATGACAGCCTTAAGGTTGTCCTGCATGTTAGGAACCTCGACGTAGGAGATGGCACCGCCCGGCGAAAGCTGCTGGAACATGCCCTCAAACTTGAGCTTATCGAAAGCATCAATCTCCTCGGACACATGGACGTGGTAGCTGTTGGTAATGTAGCCCTTGTCCGTCACACCCGGAATAATGCCAAAACGACGCTGCAGGCACTTGGCGAACTTGTAGGTCGTCGACTCAAGCGGGGTGCCGTACAGTGAGAAGTCGATATCGCTTTCGGCCTTCCACTCGGCGCATTTGTCGTTCATGTGCTGCATGACGGCCATGGCAAACGGCGTGCCTTCCTTCTCGGTGTGGCTGTGGCCCGTCATGTACTTGACGCACTCATACAGACCGGCATACCCCAGGCTAATGGTGGAATAACCGCCCACGAGCAGCTTGTCGATCGTCTCGCCCTTCTTAAGGCGCGCCAGGGCGCCGTACTGCCAAAGAATCGGCGCGGCATCCGAAAGCGTGCCCATCAGGCGCTCGTGACGGCACAGCAGGGCACGGTGGCACAGCTCAAGGCGCTCGTCGAAGATCTTCCAGAACTTGTCCATGTCCTGATGCGAGCTCAGCGCGACATCGGGCAGGTTAATGGTCACAACACCCTGGTTAAAGCGGCCATAGTACTTGGGCTTGCTCGGGTCATAGTTCAGCGCGTTGGCAACATTGTTAAAGCCGTTGCCCGAACGGTCGGGCGTCAGGAAGCTGCGGCAACCCATGCAGGTGTAGCAATCGCCATTGCCGGCGGTCTCACCCTTAGACAGCTTGAGCTCACGCATCTTCTTCTCAGAGATGTAGTCGGGCACCATGCGCTTGGCGGTGCACTTGGCAGCCAGCTGGGTCAGGTAGAAGTACGGGGAATTCTCGTGAACGTTATCGTCCTCGAGCACGTAGATAAGCTTGGGGAATGCCGGGGTAATCCACACGCCAGCCTCGTTCTTAACGCCCTCGTAGCGCTGGCGAAGCGTCTCCTCCACGATCATGGCAAGGTCGTGCTTCTCCTGAGGCGTACGGGCCTCGTTAAGATACATAAAGACCGTCACGAACGGCGCCTGGCCATTCGTGGTCATAAGGGTCACGACCTGATACTGAATCGTCTGGACGCCGCGACGGATCTCGTCACGCAGACGGTCCTCAACGACCTCACGGACCTTCTCGGCAGACGCAGAGACGCCAAGCTCCTCGAGCTCGCGGGCAACCTCGCCGCGAATCTTCTGACGGCTCACCTCGACAAACGGAGCCAGGTGGGTCAGCGAAATCGACTGGCCGCCATACTGGGAAGAGGCGACCTGGGCGATAATCTGCGTCGCGATATTGCAAGCAGTCGAGAAGCTGTGCGGCTTCTCGATCAGCGTGCCCGAGATAACGGTGCCGTTCTGGAGCATATCCTCCAGGTTCACCAGGTCACAGTTATGCATGTGCTGGGCAAAGTAGTCCGAATCGTGGAAGTGAATCAGGCCCTCGTTGTGGGCATCCACGATCTCCTGGGGCAGCAGCACGCGCTGCGTCAGGTCCTTGGAAATCTCGCCGGCCATGTAGTCGCGCTGAACGGAGTTGACGGTCGGGTTCTTGTTGGAGTTCTCCTGCTTGACCTCTTCGTTATTGCACTCAATCAGCGACAGAATCTTGTCATCGGTCGTGTTCTTTTGGCGCTTCAGGCTCTGAACATAGCGGTAGATGATGTAGTGGCGAGCGACCTCGTAGCAGTCGAGACGCATAATCTCGTCCTCGACCAGATCCTGGATCTCCTCGACCGATACGGTGTGGCCGGCCTTCTCACATGCCTCGGCGACGTTTTGTGCCGCATAGATCACCTGGCGGTCGGTAAGGCGAGAGCCTTCCTCGACCTCCAAGTTTGCGGCGCGGATCGCATTGACGATCTTATCGATGTCAAAGGTAACCTCGGTGCCGCTGCGCTTGATGATCTTCATCCTCTTGCCTCTTTCGCATCGTAGCCTCATTGCGCTTCAGAGCCAAACGATGCCCGGCAGGGCTTACCCTGTCTTGCGGCGCCGTCGCGCAATCTGTGTTTTCGATAACCATAGGCCCTCATGCGGACAATCCTCGCAGCCAATCAAGGGGCTCAAAGATCCATCCAAATAATGGGGCGAATAAGGTTCTCGTTCTCTGTCCGCCATCTATCATACGACAAAGAGGCATCTATATCCTGTATTCTTTTTTTAGGTCAAACACAACATATAGTGTTTCAGCAGGTCAAAGCAATTGGTCAATTTGCAGACGCATTATAAATGAAGGCCTCTTGGCAGACTGCTAAAACGTTATCAACCCAACTACCTGCACAGCAGTTTTGAAACCCCCTCAACCGTGCCGCCGCCAAATAGCACCAAAACCAAGCTGCTCGCGCCAAAAGAATCCAAAAGATTATGCTTGACCAACATGTTGCGGTCATGATGGGCCAGGACACATGCAATCTGCCGGCACCCCTACGGGATACAAAGACCATCGCGTACGGACCTTGGATCAATATTTGATGACTTATTTGGCGGCGCGCTTGGTGGCAAAAAACAAAACAGCCCAGAGGACATAGCCTCTGAGCTGCGAACATTTGGTGGGCGTTAGAAGATTTGAACTTCTGACCTCTTCCGTGTCAGGGAAGCGCTCTCCCCCTGAGCTAAACGCCCGATCAAGGGTGCGCAAGCGCGCAAGGGATAATATAACGGAGCCTGAACTCGGTGGCAAGAACATTTTTAAAAATCGCTTACATTGTGGAATTCGGGGGCTTTGTCGCATCCATTTCAAAAGAGCCTGCTGCCGCGATTTGGCTGTCGCATAATGCAAGGCCATTGCGGTATCGAGCTATGGAAAGACGCCTGCGGAATTGTCCTACCGATAAGCGGACAAGCCTCCAGCTGGTGACTTCGCCGTGGTAAGGTAAGCCGAATTGTTTCCAGGCTGTTTCGGGGGAGTGGAATGAGCAAAGAGTGTGTCGAGCAGGTCGAAGGCGCAGGGGCTTCGGTGCCGATGACCGATATATCGAACATTGATGTGCCCGAGGGCACCGACGAGCTCAGCCGCAACACCCGTCGCGCATGGCGCGACCGCTTGAACAGCGCTTCGACGCGCAAGATGATCACGGGCGTCTTGGCTACGCTGGTGGGCGGTTCGTTTTGGGGCTTCTCGGGCACCAGCGCGAGCTTTCTGTTCGATACCTACCACGTCGACACCTTGTGGCTTATGAGCGTGCGTCAGATTCTCGCCGGTCTACTCTTTATGGCCGTGGTTGTTACGCGCGACCGCGAGCGCCTGATTAAGCTCTGGACCACACCCGCCGATCGCAAGCAGCTGCTGCTCTTTACCGCCTTTGGCCTGCTGTTCAACCAGTTTTGCTATCTTTCGGCCGTGCGCCTGACGAACGCCGGAACCGCGACGGTGCTCCAGTGCCTGCAACTCGTTATCATCATGGGCTACGCCTGCGCGATCGATCGCCGCATGCCGCGTACTCGCGAAGTCATCGGCATTGGCCTGGCTCTGGGTGGAACCTTTTTAATCGCCACCGGCGGCGACCCCACCAGCCTGAATATCTCGCCGCTTGGCCTGGCAGCAGGTCTTATGTGTGCGGTCAGCGCCGCGTGTATGGCGGTGATTCCCGCCAAGATCCTGCCCGAATACGGCAGCCCCATCGTCACGGGCTCGGCAATGCTCACGGCGGGCGTGGTCTCATGTGTCTTCGTGCGGCCCTGGGCGCATATGCCGGCGCTCGACGCTGCCGGCATCGAGGCGCTCGCGGTGTTCGTGGTTATCGGCTCGTTTTTTGCTTACATGCTCTATATGCAGGGCGTTAAGGACATCGGCTCGGTGCGCGCGAGCCTCATCGGAACTGTGGAGCCGGTTTCGGCGACCATCACCAGCGCCGTTATGCTGGGCACGGTGTTTTTGCCGACCGACCTTATCGGCTTTGCCATGATCATCGTGATGATGTTCCTCACGGTGTAGCTGGCGCCGCCGTCAAGACAGAAAAGGTGTTGTGCCGCATTTTCGCCAATTGACGTCCGTGTCTGGAGTTTAGCTGTCGATGCTCAAAATGCCATAAACTAGTAACGTTATGGATTTTTTCATTGCGACTCAATTGCGAGGATTTCTTTATGGCTGGTAATCACTTTAAGGGCAGCGATAGCGGCCGTCCTGCAGTTCCGCCGCGTCCGAACGGGGCTGGTAAGGCCGGCACGCCGGGCGGCGCTGGACAGGGCGGTTCCGGTAAGCGCGTGTCCCCGGGCGAGACGGCGATGTTTACCGCTCTGTACGAGCAGTCTCAAAAGGCAAAAAAGACCGGCCGTGCAAGAGGGAATGTCTTTGCGGGCGGTGCAACCTCCACGTCGCAGCCGAGCGGGGCTCCTTCGGTACCTGTGAACAACGCAGGTGCTGCCAACACCGCGAATGCCGCTGGCAACGCTGATGCCGGCAAGGCCGCCAACAATACTCCCTCTGCCGGTGGCGCGGGGCTTACGGGTAACCTTGGCACGATTTATACCGGCGCCTCCGAGACTGGCACGTTCGCCCGCCTGGATGACAGCGGTGCCGAGTTTGCGGGCTCGGGTTCCAAGGAAGATTATTACGATTTTGGCTTGAACTACGGTAGCGACGCTTCGTCGAGTTCGACCTCTGACGGTCTGGTCCGTCATCGCCATCGCAAGGGCGAGGGCAAGAAGCGTCACACTGGCGCCATTGTTGCCGCTGTAGTCGCGGTGCTTCTCGTTGCGCTTGGCGCAAGCGGCTTCATGCTGCTTAACTCGGCAAAGACCGTAAAGAGTGAAGCGAAGGAGACTGTCGAGATCGTCGGTGGCCTTAAGGACAAGGTCACGTCGGGCGATTTTTCGACGCTGCCTGACGACGCGAAGAAGATCGATGAGCTCTGCGACAGCATGAAGGCGGAGACCTCGAGCCCGCTGTGGACGGCGGCTTCGTTTATCCCGGTGTATGGCAGCGATATCAATGCGGCCCGCACCATGATTGATGCCCTGTCCGATGTCTCGAGCAACGCGCTGGTTCCCATGGCCGACAACCTTTCGCAGGCCACGCCCGGCAAGCTGTTCCAGGACGGCATGATTAACGTGTCCGCGCTGCAGGCGGTCGCCGATTCGCTTTCCAGCAGCTCGAAGGTGTTCAAGAGCGCCAACGAGAAGATCCAGGGCATTGGCGATACTCATATTTCCCAGGTGACCGAGCTGGTCGATAAGGCAAAGGACGGCTTTGTCACCCTCAACGGCGCGGTCGACGCGGCGGAGAAGGTCGCCCCCGTCCTTCCCCAGATGCTCGGCGCCAACGGCCAGACGCGCAACTACCTTATGTACGCCATGAACAACGTCGAGATTCGTGCTTGCGGCGGCTTTGGCGGTTCGCAGGGCCTGATTTCGGTCACTGACGGCCAGATGTCGATTGGCGAGTTTGTTCCCCGCATTGGACTCAGCGAGGATCAGGCAGTCGAGAGCGTCGACGAAGAGGATGAGGCGCTGTTCGGCAACCACAGTAACCTGTACAACTCGGGCAATACCTATTCGCCTGATTGGCCCCGCAACTCGCAGCGTGTCGCCGCGCTGTGGAAGTCCCAGTATGGACAGGACGTTGATGGCGTCATCGGTATCGACCCGGTGTTCCTGCAGTATCTGCTGGGCCTGGTCGGTAATGTCTCGCTGCCCGACGGAACGGTTGTCGACGGCACCAACGCCGCAAAGGTCCTCATGCACGATGTGTACTGGAACTATCCGGTCGAGGAGTCGGACGGCATCTTTGCATCCGTCGCCAGCGCTGCCTTCGACAAGATCCTTGGCGGTATCGGCGATGTCGATGTTACGAAGCTTGTCAGCGCCGTTGAGCGCGGTGCCGAAGAGGGCCGCCTGATCGCGTGGATGAGAAACGATGATGAGCAGAATGCCATCAAAGAGACGGGCATTGACGCTTCGCTGCCCGATCCGGATGACCCGAGTGCCGATCCTGTTGCCGGCGTTTACTTTAACAACCTGAGCTTCTCCAAGCTCGACTGGTACCTGAACGCCGATACGCAGATTGGCCAGGGCATCAAGAACGGTGACGGCACGTGCTCCTATCGCATCACCGTTACCCTGACGAACATCATGACGCAGGAGGAGGCTGGCAAGCTGCCCGACTACGTTGCGGCGAGCGCACCCGATGCCGCGCGTGACGACGAGCGTCTGAATGTCTCGTTGTTTGCCCCGACGGGCGGCAACATTACTGATCTGACCGTCGAGGGCGCCCAGTTTGGTCTTGGCGCCGCTACGTGGCATGGAATCCCCTTCTATTCGGGCACCGTTGACCTGCATGCTGGCGAGACGACGACGATCACGTATACGCTGACCACGTCGGCCGAGGCGGGGGACAAGCCGCTTACGCTGCGTCAGACTCCTACATGCCAGGCGGCTCGCGACAGCGCGTCGGCGTAGGGTTTTTCTGGTAGCGCAGATAATCGAGTACCATTTTGGGGCGGACAGGCAATCTGTCCGCCCCTATTTTGTAAGGAGAGCGCATGAAGTACTTTGGCACCGACGGCTTTCGCGGTGAGGCCAACGTTGGGCTGACGGTAGAGCACGCTTATAAGATTGGCCGTTTTGTGGGCTGGTATTACGGCGCCAATCGCAGTGCTAAGGCGCGCGTCATCGTGGGCAAGGACACACGTCGCTCGAGCTATATGTTCGAGGCGGCGCTGGTGAGCGGCCTGGTCGCGAGCGGCGCAGACGCCTACATGCTGCACGTGATCCCCACGCCGGGCGTGGCGCATCAGACCGTGGAGGGCTGCTTCGATTGCGGCATCATGATCAGCGCGAGCCACAACCCGTTTTGCGATAACGGCATTAAGCTCGTCAACAGCGACGGCTTTAAGATGGACGAGGACGTGCTGGAGCTCATCGAGGACTACATCGATGGCAAGAGCGAGGTGCCGCTGGCAACGGGCAACCACATCGGCGCCACGGTGGACTACATGCAGGGCCGCAACCGCTACATTGCTTCGCTCATCGCCAGTGCGAACTTTTCGCTGCAGGGCGTCAAGATCGGTATCGACTGCGCCAACGGCTCGGCTTCCTCGGTGGCCAAGCCGGTGTTTGACGCGCTCGGTGCCGACGTGCGCGTGATCAATGCCGCGCCCGATGGCTTTAACATCAACGTCGATTGCGGCTCCATGCATATGGAGCGCCTGCAGCGCCATGTGGTGGAGCAGGGCCTGGACGTCGGTTTTGCCTACGATGGCGATGCCGACCGCTGCCTGGCCGTGGATGAGCGCGGTCGCGTGGTAGACGGCGACCAGATCCTGTACGTGTGCGGCGTGTATCTGAACAAGCACGGGCGACTCTCGGGCGGTACCGTGGTGCCGACGATTGCCAGCAACTTTGGCCTGGTCAAGTCGCTGGAGCTTGCCGGTCTGAGCGCCGTGACCAGCGGCGTGGGCGACCGTCACGTGTATGCCAAGATGCGCGAGGGCGGTTACAGCTTGGGCGGCGAGCAGACGGGCCATACGATCTTTGGCGATATCGAGCGCACGGGCGACGGCATTATGACCTCGCTGCGCGTGATGGAAGTGATTCGTGCCGAGCGCGAGACGCTCTCGCAGCTCACGGCTCCGTGCAAGCTGCTGCCGCAGGCGCAGGTGGCCGTGCACGTGGCGGACAAGGACGCCTCGCTCGAGAACATGGGCGTGCAGAACGCCATCGCCGAGGCCGAGGCCTATCACGGCCCGTCCCTGATCATCGGCTACAGCCCCTGCGAGATGCACAGCATCAAGGGCGGCATGATGAACTGCCAGAAGGAAATGAAGAAGGCTGTGGAGTGCGGCTACTGGAACCTGTTCCGCTTCAACCCGCAGCTGGCTGACGAGGGCAAGAACCCGTTCATTCTGGAGTCCAAGGAGCCCAAGACCGAGGATTACCGCAAGTTCATGATGGGCGAGGCTCGTTACTCCGCACTGACCCGTTCGTTCCCGGATCGTGCAGAGGGCCTGTTCGAGCGTTCCGAGGTAGAGTCTACCAAGCGTTACGCTCACCTGAAGCGCCTGCAGGATCTGTACGCTCCCGAGGCGTAAGATCGCGCAAAACGCTTGCTGAAATAGCATAATAAATCCCGCAG
>URTL01000007.1 GCA_900550785.1 uncultured Collinsella sp.
CCGCCGTAATCTCGACTTTTTTCTCGAAAACGGCCGTCATTTTTACAACCTCGGGCGTCAGGTCCGTGATCGTCATCGTCTTGAGAGGAGATGTCGAGACCTCGACGCCGTTTTCTTTCCAACATACGAAGCGATAACCGGGATTTGCTACAGCCTCGAGCGTGGCGACCGTCCCCTCATAGTGGATACCGCCTCCGGTAACGACGCCGCCCACCTCGGGCTGCGCGGTGGCAATAATTTCGATCTTGTGGTCGCCGTGAGGCCTGGGCTTCTTGTGGTCGTCGATGATGTCTTTAATCTCCTTGAGCACCTTGGTGCCCACAGCGGCAACATCCTCAATGTTGTCGGCCATGCCGATCTCGATCACTGCATCGGCCGCGATGGGGTCGACGATCTCGCCCAAGCCATACATGGTGGCGAGGACGGCCGCAGCCGTAATCGCGGCGATGAGCGCGGCCTTAAGCGCCGCGAGTGACTCGTCGGGGTCAGTCGCCTCGCGGAAATGCGCGGTGTACTGCACATCTCCCTCGAGCACAAACGTGTAGGACGGACCATCGTCGCCGGTAAAGACAACGTTGCCGAGGGCATCGGTCGCGTAGTCAAACACATAGCCGGGCGACGGGACGGCCACGACCGTGACGCGCGACCCGATGCCGTAAAGACCGGTAGAGAGGAACTGTCCGAGCGGCTGCCCGTTCTCATCGACCCCGTCCACACTCAGCACAACGCTTGCCTGGGGGGCGCAGTAGCGCGGCGTGATCTCGATCCTAGCGTCAGTCTTATCCTCGGACACAATTGCGTCCGCCTTGTCCACCGTATAGGTAAAGTCAAGCTGATCGCTCACGGCGTACGCATCATCGCCCTCGCCCAGATACCAGCCCAGAAACAGCGCGTTATCCGTGGCGGCGGAAACCTCAACCGTCTCGCCGGCATTGCGATAGCAGTTTTGCGCGGTAACGCTCAGGTGCGCATAGTCCTGTGACGAATCGGTCGCCTGCGCATCGTTGACATGCACCGCATAGTCCTTGAGCTTAAAGCGGGCCTCCAGGGACAGGTCCTTATCCGGCGTAAACGTGTAGACCGACTCCTTGGAGATGTACTTGCCGGACTCGGTGTCATACCAGCCCCTAAACGTGATGTTGTCGTTGAGCATCCCCAAAGCACCAGCATCGAGCGTGACCTCGGCACCTGCATCGATCGTCATTGTGCCGGAAACATCGGGAAGCTCAACGCCGTCCATCAGCTTGCGTTCGCCCTTATCAATCGTTTGGGCATAGGAGATCTGGAGCGATGTCGGCGCGGGTTTCTTAAGCTGTAGCGCGCCCTTGGTCTGGGTTTCAAAATGCGAATAGCCGTCGTCATACACGAGCTTTACGGGCTGTCCGTCCATCGACTCATCGAAGACGTCGCCGTCGCTGGGGGTGGCCGTAAGGTACTCGCCGAGCTCTTCCTGTATGAGGGCCTCGTAGTCCCAAATCGATACCGAATGCGGGTAATCGAGCTCGACGTTCATGCCCTCGAGCGAAATGGTCTCCCCCGTCTCATAGGTCATGTTGTTGGGATCGCATGAAATCTCAACGTTCTCGAGCACCTTGCCCACCGGGACGGGCAGGCAGCCGTTGCACCTCTCCCAAACAGCTTTGGGATGCCCGTTAGCATACTTCGGAATCATCTTGGCAGGGACCATGACGGTCATGTTGTATTTGGGGAATGTGTCGGTGTTAATGAGCACCGCATGGTTGCACCCAAAGAACACGGTCTCGAGATTGGTACTGCCAAACGCCTTTTCCGGCAACTCCTCGATCTTGGAGTTATATGGCAGCGTCAGCCCGCCGCTCAAGTCGGTGCCGTAGAAGCAGGTGTGGCCAAGCGTTTCGACCTTTGTGTTGCTCTCGAGCCCTGTGGTAGCAAGGTTCGAGCAGAACCTGAACGCGCAAACGCCAATCGATGTAATGGAGGTATTCTTGTCCAGGCCGGTATCGGTCAGAGCCTTGCAGCCATCGTAGGCTCTGTCGGGAATCGATGTGAGGCCGCCAACCTTGTCGAGCCCCGTGGCCACCAGCCCACTGTCGGCAAACGCGGCATAGCCCATCGAGCTAATGGTAGTAGTCTCGCTGATGTTCAGGCTCGTAAGCGACTTGCAGCCATAGAATGCCTCTTTTCCGATGGTGCCGATGGTCATGCCGGAAAGGCTGATATCGGTGAGATTCGGGCAGTTATAGAAGGCATGCAGTCCAATTTTAGAAATGGAACTGTTCTCAAAGCGCACTGAACGCAGATTGGTAGAGTCGGCACAGAGCTGTGCGTCGACTTCATCAACCCCGTAATCGACAATCAAATTCGTTACCATTCGACCATCGACAGAGTTCTCGCGCGGGTTGTTTTCATCGATTTCTACCGTAAGATTTCCGTTTGCGTCGCACGGATACAGATAGTAGTTGGGCATGAGCTTGGCATACTCGTAGGCCGCCTGCTGCAGGTTGCCCTTGCTGTACGCGACAAGGCGCGTGTAGCCATCGTCATGCACCAACTGTATGGGCTCTCCGTCCATCGACTCGTCGAAGACATCACCATCGCAGGGGGTCGCCGTAAGGTATTCGCCGAGTTCGTCCTTTATGAGCGCTTCGTAGTCGCTATCCATCGTCGAATGAGGATATTGAAACGTGACGCTCATGCCCTCGAGCGAAATGGTGTCACCCTGCTGATAGGCCATCTTGTCGGGATCACGCGAGACCTTAATCTTTTGAAGCATCTTGCCCACGGGGACGGGCAGGCTACCATTGCAACTCTCCCAAACCTCTTTGGGGCGACCGCTTGCGTATTGCGAAACCATCTTGGCAGGGACCATGACAGTCATGTTTTGCTTGGGGAACGTGGTGGAATTAATGAGCACCACATGGTCGCATCCAAAGTACACAGTTTCAAGCTTAGAGCCATAGAACGCACGGCTCGGCAGTTCCTCGATCTTGGAATAAAGGGGCAGTGTCAGCCCGCCGCTCATATTGGTCCCGGAGAAACAACCTTCGCGAAGCGTCTTGATCGTCGCATTGTTCTCGAGTCCCGTCGTCGCAAGGCGAGAGCAGTTTTTGAACGCATTAACGCCGATTGATGTGATAGATGCGTTCCCTCCCAGACCGGTATCGGTCAGAGCGCTGCAGCCATTATAAGCGTTCTCAGGAATCGAACTGAGACCAACGACCTTGTCGAGACCCGTAGACCGCAGCCCGCTCCAGGCAAACGCGGCATCGCCCATAGAGTCGATGGTAGCAACGTCATTAATGTTCAGGCTCGTGAGCGATCCGCACCCAGAAAACGCCTCTGTTCCGATGCCCCCAATGGTCATGCCAGAAAAACTGATATCGGCGAGATTCGAGCAGCCAGAAAAGGCGTGTAGTCCAATTGAAGAAATAGAGCTGTTCTCAAAACGTACCGAGCGCAGATTGGAGGAGTACTCACAAATATATCCGGGGACCCCATCCACTCCGTAATCAACGATCAGATTGGTCACCAATTTACCATCGACAGAGTTCTCATACGGGTCGTTTCCATCAATTTCTACCGTAACGCTTCCGCCAGCATCACACGGATACACATAGCCGTTCGGCATAAGCTTGGCATACTCATAGACCGTTGGGTCCTCATACACGAGGGGATCGACTTCGCTGTCATCGGACGGGGGCTCCGCCGTTGCAGGCGAGGTCTTTGCTGCATCGGAATCGATCGCGGAGCTCGAAAGGTCTTGGGCCAGGCTCGACGCGGGAGTGCTGGTATCCGAGCTGGACGATTCGTCCTGAGCGTTATTCGTTTGGTCGGAAGACGTGGATGAGCTGCCCTCGCCCGAAGACGACGCGTTATCGACCGCATCGACATCAGCGCCAGAGCCCGAGTCGGTCTCTTGGACCTCGCTCTCGACGGCGACCGCCCCGGCATCATCAGCATAGACTGTGCTGGGCGCAAGGGGTATCGAGGTCACGACCATCGCGACCGAAAGATAGACGACCAAAAACCTATAGAGGGCAGCAGAGATCCTGTTCATAGGAACCTTCCCGCAATTCGCAAAGATACCGAGGGCCCAGTGCGGGCCATCATTTCACAATATCTTGTATAAGCGACAATGCGGGAAGGTAGCGCAAACGGTTTATCTAAGGGCGCAGAAGGTTGGTCTAATCGCTGCTTAAATCGCGCAAAGCGTCAATCGCGGTGCCGACTTCCTCGTCCGTGTTGAAATACCCAAACGAGAAGCGAACGATACCCTGGCGCTCGGTCCCCAGCGCACGGTGCATGAGCGGGGCGCAATGGGCGCCGGGGCGCGTCGCAATCCCCCACCCTTGCATGAGCGCGTCCGAGATCTCAGCAGAGTCGATATCACCCACGTTGAGTGAGACGATCGCCGAGCGCGACGGCTGGTCAAAGGCGCCGTAGAGCTTGATCTCCGGGATTTCGCGCACGCCAGCGAGAAAGCGATCCGCCAGTGCTCGCTCATGCGCCGCGATCGCCTCGACTCCGCCTTGCGCCTCGATAAAGTCGAGACCTGCGGAAAGTCCCGCGATGCCGTGGCCGTTGAGCGTGCCCGCCTCAAGGCGCGTGGGCCACCCAAGCGGCTGCAGAGCATCGAAGCTGTGCACGCCCGTGCCGCCCATGGCCCACGGAGCCACATCGACGCCCTCCGCCACGGCCAGGCCGCCGGTCCCCTGCGGACCCATGAACCCCTTGTGGCCGGTAAAGCACACAATGTCGAGCCACATGGTTTGCATATCGATATGCGCCGTACCGGCAGACTGAGAGGCATCGACGATCACCAGCGCACCGGCCGCATGGGCGATGGCAGCCACACGCGAAACGTCGACCGCGTTGCCGGTCACATTGGAAGCGTGCGTCACCACCACGGCACGCGTACCGGGCGTGACCAACCGCTCGAGCTCGTCGTAGTCGAGCGCGCCGTTCGCGTCGCAGCCCGCATGCTCAACCGTCACACCCTGCTCCGTCGCCAAGCGATTGAGCGGACGCAGCACGGAGTTGTGCTCAAGCACCGTCGTGACCACGCGGTCGCCGGGGCGCACCACGCCATTGATAGCGGTGTTGAGCGCCGCGGTGGAGTTGGGCGTAAAACACACATGGTCCGCCCTCGGGCAACCAAAAAGGCGCGCAAGCTTGGCGCGGCAGCCGTGGATGGTACGCGCGGCGTCAAGCGCACCCGACGTGGCACCGCGCCCGGCATTGCCGAGCGAGCACATCGCCTGCGTCACGGCATCGATGACCGTCTGCGGCTTGTGCATGGTCGTCGCCGCGTTATCCAGATAGATCATCGCACGACCTCCCACATATCGATCACGGTATAGCCCTCGGTGGGAACGCCCGCCGCGGCGAGTTCGCCGCGCAGCAGCTCCTCATCGGCAGGCAACGCCTTCCACGCCAGACCGCAGCCGGCAGCGACCTCCCCGGGCACGGGAATCGTTCGCCCAGGAAGGCCGCGCTCGATGCATAGGGACTCGCAGCCCATGGCGGCCGCCGTGGTGGGAAACGTGATGACAAGCGCCGGGCGCTTCTCCCTCATGACAACTCCAACCAATATGCTACGGGCGCACGACGCGCACGGCCTGCTCCATCTTCTCCACGATCACGTACATGTTGGTGACCTCGCCCACCGCAAGCTGGTCTTTAATGCCATAGTGGTCGAGGCAGGTACCGCAGGTGAGAATCTCGACACCCTGCTCGGCCAGGCCCTTCAGATCATCGAGCACCGGAGAGCCCTCGACGGTGAGCTTGGCGCCGCCGTTGTAGAACAGCATGGTCGCGGGCAGCTCCTCCTGCTGCGTCACGGCAAAGATGAAGGCCTTCATGAGCTTGTGGCCCAGCTCGTCGTCGCCACGGCCCATACAATCGGTGTAGACGGAAATGACGAGTTTGCCCTTGCTGGCGCTGGCACCACAGAAGGCAGCGCCATCCTGCTCGGGATCGGCCACGGCAACGGCGCCAGAAGTCGCGACGGTCACGTGCCACTCGGCGTCCGAGATCTTCTCGACCGAGGCCGTGCAGCCCTTCTCCTGCGCCATCTTGGAGATGTTCTTGACGGCGGTCTCGTTGTCGACCGAGGTCACCACGGCGCCCTCGCCGTCAAGCTGTTTGAGTGCCTTAAGCGTCTTGACGACGGGCAGCGGGCAGGCATCGCCCATGGCATTGACTTCAATTTTGGTAGACATAGTAAATTCCTTTCGAATGAATCAATCAAGAACGATAGATAGTTGAATAAACAAACCGTTAACGGACAACGCGGACGGCAGGACCGCCCGGCTCCGCCTCGCAAACGCGACCGACGACGGCGGCAACGCGCCCCTCGGCATGCAGACGACGCGCAAGCTCATCCACATCCGCCGCGGGCGCCGCAATAAGCAAACCGCCCGAGGTCTGCGGATCGTACAGCGCATCCAGCATGCCCGGCTCCAGGTCCTCGTCGGCCGCCACGCGCGGGCCAAAGAAGTCCTGGTTGCGGTAGGAGCCCGCGGGGATAATGCCCAGACGCGCCATGTCGAGCACCTGGTCAAAGAGCGGCACCGCCCCCGATGCAAGCTCAACCTGCACGCCCGAGCCCTCGGCCATCTCGCACGCGTGCCCGATCAGACCAAAGCCCGTAATGTCGGTGCAGCCGTGAAGCTCAAGTCCCTCGGCCAGACGAATCGGTGCCTCGTTGAGGGTTCGCATCGAGTCAAACATGGCTGCGGCCTCGTCCTGCTCGATGAGCTCGCCCTTAATGGCCGTGGTGATAATGCCCGAGCCGATGGCCTTGGTCAGCAGCAGGACATCGCCCACGCATGCACCGCTGTTAGCGAGCATGCGGTCGAGCGCGACAAAGCCGCTCACGGACAGGCCGTACTTGGGCTCGTCGTCGTTGATGGTGTGGCCGCCCGCGATGGTGCAGCCGGCCTCGACGCACTTGTCGGCGCCACCCGCCAAAATCTGCCCGGCAACCTCAACGCCCAGGCAACTGGGTATGCAGAGCAGGTTCATGGCATGACTCGGCCGCCCGCCCATGGCGTAGATGTCCGACAGCGAGTTGGCCGCGGCGATTTGGCCAAACAGGAACGGGTCGTCGACCATCGGCGGGAAGAAGTCGATGGACTGCACGAGGCCTAAGTTATCGCCAACGCGAAAGACGCTCGCATCGTCGGAGGTATCGAATCCCACGAGCAAGTTGTCGTTATGCACATTGGGTAAATCGCCCAGGACCTGGGCGAGGGCTCCGGGAGCCAACTTAGCGGCTCAACCGCTCGCGGCTGTCATAGACGTGAGCTTAATAACATCGTCAGCCATCGATTCCTCCTCTCATAGGTCAATCAGTTCCTCCCAGTATACGCATGGCGGCGCCGAGAGCGGACGGCGAATGACACCGCCCCTTACATGAGCGCCTGGACTCGAATGGCCGCGCCGATCGCTCCGGCAAAGCGAGCCTGGGGCGAGGTGGTCACCGGCGACCCCAGTAGCTCGCCCAACCGCTCCACCACGAAGGCGTTCTCGCACAGGCCACCGGTCAGGTAGTACGGGGCGCCCGCGGCCTGCCCGGCCATGGTCGCCACGCGCGAGACCACGCTGTCGATCACGCCGCGCGCAATGTTCTCGCGCGGCTCACCGCGACCGATCAGGCTGATGACCTCGCTTTCGGCAAACACGGTGCACATGCTGGATATCTTGGTGGGCTCACCGGAACGCGCAAGGTCGGCCATCTGCTGCTGGGTAATGCCCAGGCGGTCGGCCATGATCTCCAAAAAGCGCCCCGTGCCGGCGGCGCACTTGTCGTTCATGGCAAACTTGGCCACGCGGCCACTTTTAAGCTGAATGACCTTGGTGTCCTGACCACCCACATCGATCACGGTGCCGTGGTCGCCAAACAGACGCACGGCACCGGTGCCGTGGCAGGTGATCTCGGTCACGACCTTGTGCGCATAG
This sequence comes from uncultured Collinsella sp., assembly GCA_900550785.1. Classification (GTDB taxonomy): domain Bacteria; phylum Actinomycetota; class Coriobacteriia; order Coriobacteriales; family Coriobacteriaceae; genus Collinsella. The sequence continues at coordinate 7,942 of URTL01000007.1, forward strand.
GGCACGGCGACACGGCCGTAGCCGGTCGCGATCACGCGCACGTCGTCGGCAGCCACGTCATAGCCAGCCGCTGCCAGTGCCTCGCGCAGCCGCTCGGAAGCATCGACCGAGGAGAACCCGGTTGGCTGCACGCACGTCCACGCCACCAAACCCTCCCCATCGATCACAGCGGCCTTAGCAGCCGTAGACCCGATATCGATCCCGATCCCTATCATGGCTCTCTCCCAATCTAAACATCAAAGGTAGCGGCGCGTTCAGGCGCCTTAGCTCTAGGTTTCTCAGGTGCCGGAGATTGCCCCGAAAGAGGAGCGCAGCGTACTTTGGGTACGCAAGCGACGGTTTGAGGAGCAAGATCCGGTGCCTGAGGAAGCTAGAGGGTTTCGATGAAGGCGGCGATGCGGGTCTCGATCTGGCCCATGTCGCCGTTGCTGTAATCGGTCTCGATCTTCATATACGGAATACCCGCACCCTCGACAGCCTCCTGCATGCGCGCACTCTCCACGTTAAAGGTGTGGCACGCCTGGAGCACGCTCTCCACTACGCCATCAACGTGATACTTCTCGCACATGGCCAGCGTATTTTCCATACGACCGTCGTTGGGTGTCATGACCGAGCAGTTGATGTCCAGGTAGCGGTCGGCGATGGCGCGCAGGATATCGGGAGCCTCCGGGTCGATCATCATGGTAGCCGTGCGCTCGCCCGAGCAATCGTCCATGCACACGACCACGCCGCCGTTGGACTCGATGGTGCGACCGATCTTGTTGATTACGCCGCCCACCGGGCAGCCGGTGATCAGAATGCGCTTGGCATCCGCCGTGACCGGGCGCTCGCCCGCGTCGTAGGCCTCGCGCAGCTTGGCGACCTTTTGCTCCAGCTGCTGCGTATAGGCCTCGATATCAAAGCTGAACGTACCGGCGAACATGGTGCTCATCAGGTCGACGCCGCTCATAGCCGCCGGCTGATTGGCCTGCAGCGCAAACATCTCGAGCTGGGCCGCACGCAAGCGGTTGCGGCGACGGACGGCAGCACGAAGGTCGTCATCGGTGATCGTAATACCGTAGAAGTTCTCGAGCTCCTCCTTGAGCAGGCGGCACTCCTCGTACCAGCCCTCGCGCTCGTAGGCGCGATCGCGACCCTGCGGAAGATGCAGAATGTGCGTGCGCTTGAGCTCGTTAAGCAGCTCGTACATCTTCTTCTTACCGTCGCAGGTAGTCTCGCCAATGATCATGTCGCTAAAGTACGTAAACGGGCACTTTTGCGAAGAGGCAAAACCGTACGTCGACTTGATGAGCGGACACAGATTTGCCGGCAGTACCTTCTCGGCCTCGGGAATCACCTCGTCGGACGTGCCACACAGCGCCACGCTCGCAGCCCCCGCGGCATCGATAATCTCGAGCGGCGTGTAGCTGCACAAAAAGCCGACCAGGCGATTGCCCGCCTGCTTATAATCCTTGACGCGAATAAACGCCGCCTTGCGCTGCTCGTTGAACTCCTCAAACGTGCGCGGCAACGGCTGCTCATTATTTTCCGACATATAACTCCTTAACAAACCTTTTAGCCAACCAAGGAAACGGCTTTCCCAGGTGCCCGAGGTTGCCGTGAAAGAGGAGCGCCGCGTACTTTGACACGCAAGCGACGGTTTGAACGGCAAGATCGGGTGTCCGGGAAAGCCGCCGGGACGGATAGCCCTAAATGGTTTCCAAGAAAGCTTCGATGCGCGTCTGCAATTGCCCTGCATCCTCGCCGGCGTAGTCGGTCGTGATGTGCATAAACGGAATGCCGGCCTCCTCGGCGGCCTTCTCCACGGCAAACGACTCCATCTCGTAGAGCGTGCAGAACTGCAGGGCCACGTCGACGATACCGTCGGCATGCAGGTCCTTGGCCATCTGGACAATGTCCTTCATACGCTGGTCGTTGGGCGTAAAGACAGCGCAGTTGATCTTAAAGTAGCGCTCGGCGATGGCGTCGAGCATCTCGTCGACCGTCTCGCCGGACTCGTCGACCAGGTCCTTGTAGTAGCGCGAGCCCGTGCAGGACTCCTCGCCTACCACAACGCCGCCGGCCTTCTCGATGAGGTTGAACAGCTTCCAGTTGGGCACGGCCATGGGCGTACCGGTGTACAGGATGCGCTTGGTCCCCTTGGGCGCCACGCCCTCGCCGGCCTCGACACGCTGCTCGCACTCGGCGGCCATCTCGTTGATGGCTCCGGTCAGACGCGGCGTGTCGTCCATAAAGGCGGCCTGAACGGTCAGCAGGCTGTCGAGACCGCTGATGGGCGCCGGATCGGCAGCGCGCGTGGCAGCCAGACGCTGCAGGGCGCGACGCTTCTCGTTGACGGCGTGGATGGCAGCCTTCAGGCGCTCGGGCGTAATCTTGACGCCGCACTCTTCCTCGATCTTGGCGGCGAGCTTCTTGACCTCGGCCTTCCAGGTCACGAGCGTCGACTCGTCGTGTACGTTGGGATTATCCATGACGTACATGTTCTTTTGCGTGGCAAAGAACTCGTAAGCTTTCTTCTTGCCATCGCAGGTGTTCTCGCCTACCACCAGGTCACTCGACTCAATGTAGGGGCAGACCTCGCCCAGCTTAAAGCCGGCAAAGCTCTTGATAAGCGGGCAGGTGTTGCGCGGCAGGTGCTCCTCGACCTTATCGGTTGCCCAATCGGCACCCGAGCACAGGCCCACGGGGATGCCGTCACAGGCAAGTACGATCTCCTCGGGCACGTACACACAGAACGAACCGACGATCTTGGTGGCCTCGCCGGCCTCCTTCTTGTCGAGCATCTCCTTAATACGGCCGCTGTGGATGTTGGTGGCGACAAAATCCAGGTAGGACGTGGACTTGGGGCGATTGTTCTGCGTCAGGAACATATCGCCGTACATCTGGCCCACGGCGCCCAGCAGCATGTCGTGATCGGCAAGATTCATGCCGAGGCTCTCCCACATCGGATGGAAATCGAATTCTTCAGCCATGACGGTTCCCCTCTCGAACCAAATACGGATAACTACGGTATTGCTGCACGGTGGGTGGCGAAAACCCAGCCGCGCCTAAACCAGGAATTTTAGGGAACCTGATTTGCGGTCGATTATTTAGTTGTGCGTCGTCTCTCCCGGAGCCGTGAACATACCTGCTCATATGCGGCTCCGAGCCATATATAGGGCACGCGCGGCAACGCGGCGAATGTATGTCGTCTGCGGCATATGCGCACCCTCCTTTACAAGTTAAGGTCAACTATATCAACGGTCGTCGACCATGCGAACACCGTTGACATTCGTACGACAGCGTCGTGTGCCGTCGTTTAATAAATAATTATCTGTGTTGATAAGTGTTTGTCATCCATCATTCGGCGAACGGCAAGACAAGGCCGCCGAGGCTTATATCCCCGACGGCATTACCTGGCGCTATCGACAAACCAAATGGATCTTACTCGCATCGAAGTGCATGCGCAGCGTCTCGCCTGCTTGCGGCAGCTCGTCGACAGGCACGCCCACCTTGTTGACCTTCCACTGCAGACGCGTGGGTGCATCGACGCGCGGCACGTCCAGCAGCACCAGCCGCTCAAAGCGCGAATCGCTCACACGGGCCACGTGCAAATCATAGCTGTTGCGGCCCCGCTCCGCGCGATTGTCAACATGGAAGTAGCTTGCGCGAATGCCCAGGTACGCCACATTATCGGGAACCTCACGACCCACGTTAAAGGTCATGCCCCAGTCGAGGGCCTCAACTTCTTCGTCGCCGATCTTGCGCGCCCGGCTTGTGTTCTTGCAGCCCGTCAGGCGCAGTGCCGCCAGCGTCTGCGGACGACGGACCACGTCCTCGATGGAGCCAATCTCCTCAACATGCCCGTCGTGCATCACGCAGATGCGCTGACACAGGCGGCACGCTTCGTCGATGTCGTGGCTCACGTAGAGCACGGTACGGTTGCAGACGTCGAACAGGTCGAGCATGTTTTGCTCAAGCGCGCTCTTGAGATACGCATCGAGTGCGCTCATGGGCTCGTCGAACATAAAGATGCCCGGATGCGACGCCACCATGCGGGCAAGCGCCACGCGTTGCTGCTGACCGCCCGAGAGTCGCGCGGGATAGCGGTCGGCGAAATCGGCTAGACCGAAAATGCTCAGATAGCGCTCGGCGAGCTTTTTGCGCGCGGCGGCGTCGCCCGCATCCTTTACACCGGCGCATACGTTATCGGCCACCGTCATGTTGGGGAAAAGCTGATAGTTTTGGAACAGCAGGGCGCATTTTCGCTCCTGGGGCGACAGATTGATGCCCGCCGCCGAGTCAAAAAAGGTCACGCCGTTGACGACGATCTTGCCCTCGTCGGGCGTCTCAACACCGGCAATGCAGCGCAGCGTGCAGCTCTTGCCGCAACCCGAGGCGCCCAGCAGCGCCACGCGCTCCTCGCCGGCCTCAAGCTGCATGTCAAGCACAAACCCGGGATAACGTTTCTTAATATCCATAACGAGCGACATGGCCTATCGACCTCCCTGCATAGCGGGCTCATCGCGCATAAGCTCGGCCAGTGCCTCGCGATCGATACGCAAGGCATCACCGCCCGCCGGGTCGAGTGAATCGCCCTGTCCGGCGAGATCTTTGGCCTGCTTACGTTCCGCACGGGAAAGGCCACGCTCGCGGTATTTTTGCGAATGCGCCGTGTACATGTTGATGAACAGGATGACTAGGAAGCTGAACGCTATTACGACCACGACCCAAAAGAGGGCCACCGACGTATTGCCGCCCATCCACTCAAAGTAGATGGCGATGGGAATGGTCTGCGTAATGCCGGCATAGTTGCCCGCAAAGAACAGGGTGCAGCCAAACTCGCCCATCGCGCGGGCAAAGGCGAGCACCGTGCCGGCGGCAATCGAGGGCCAGCCAAGCGGCATCATAAGCTTGGTAAAGATGCGACGCTCGGACCAGCCCAGCGTGCGCGCCGCATCGAGCATCTGCGTGTCGAGGCTCTCGAAGGCGCCGAGTGCCGTACGATAGACGAGCGGGAACGACACCACCACGGCAGAGATAACCGCCGCCGGCCACGTAAAGACGATCGAGACGCCGTGCGCGATAAGCCACTGGCCCACCCCGGTCGAGCGGCCAAACAGCATGAGGAGCAGAAAGCCGCAGACCGTGGGCGGCAGCACCATAGGAATCGTAAAGACCGAATCGAGCAGGCCCTTGATGCGACTCGAGGTACCCATAGTCTTCCACGCGGCGAACAGGCCCAGCGCAAGGGAGATCACCAGGGCAAGGCCGCTCGTTTTAATGGACACCCAAAACGGGCGATAGTCGATGTCGCCCAAAAAGGAGACCAGAGAGGTCAAGGGCCCTTGCTCATCCCGCAACATGACAGACGACGCCTCTACCATTTGAGCGCTATCAAGCCAACGCGCGCCGCCCTTGGCATCACCCGAGGCTGATGCAATCACCACATAGCGGTCCCCATCCGCACCGCGCTCGTCAAAGCCATAGGTATACCCACCGGCATCAAACGTTGTTTCCGCCGTGACATACCAAGGAAGATTCACGTCCCCTAGCTGCGCACCTCCCATGCAGTTTGCGCTGTCGAGCTTACAGACGAGGGCCTTGAGACCCGATACGCACTCGTTATCCTGCGGATCCAACCCATACTTCTCGACCGCCTTGGGCGATATCCACACCACAACGCGATCGGCAGCAGGCGCCACTACAAGGTCCACGTCCTCGTCAACGGGAAACCGGTAGCCCTCAGGCTGGCCCTCCATGGCACGAGCGGTCCCCTTGGCCAACCGCTCAAAACCCTCGATCCCATAGGAAAGCCCATGAGCGGTCGCAGCAACCTGGGACCCATCCTCAGCGTCCCCAGCAAACGCAAATCCCGGCACCCAGCAAAGCGCGAAGATCAAAGCACAGGCGACAAGCATGCGAAATCTATTAAGCACGAAAAGCTCCAAGCGAATACAAGGACGGAGTGAAACACAAAACGATGGAATTATCGCGCCAAGCCGCACTACGCGGAAAGCTCAAAGCCGTACTTAGCCCAAATCTTCTGAGCCTTCTTGTTGGACAGGCAAAAGTCGATAAACGCCTTGGCCTCGTCGGCGTGCTCGGAGCCATCGGCGACAGCACCCGGGTACACGATGGGCTTGTGCGAATCCTCAGGACACACGAAGGCCTCCTCGATGCCGTCGTAGCGGAAGATATCGGAGCTGTAGACAAAACCCGCCACGCAGTCGCCTGTAGAGACGTAAGACGCAGCGGTGCCGACCTTGTCGGCCAGGGCTACCTTGTCGGCGAGCTCGGGCGCGTACTCGCCGTCGTCGCCCTCGGTACCGGTATAGAGGCCCACGGAAGCCAGCGCCTGGTTGGCGTACTTGCCGGCGGGGACGGTCTTGGCGTCGCCGATGGCAATCTTACCGTCCAGATTCGCGACGTCGGCGATGGCCTCGACCTTAGTATCGGAGCCCTCGGCGCGAATGATCACGAGGTCGTTGACGAACATGTCCTCACGCGTGTCGGCATCGACGAGCTCGGCGGCTTCGGCGTCGTCCATGGTGCCCTTGGAGGCCGTGATGAGCACGTCGACGGCGGCACCGGCGCGCATCTGCTCGACAAGGTCGCCAGACGCCTTAAACTGCGTGTCGGCAAACGTGGTGCCGGTCTGCTCGGTGTAGAGCTCCTGAACCTCGGGCAGAGCTTTCTCGAGCGAGTTAGCGGCAAAGACCTGCAGCTCGACAGCCTTCTTCTTAGAGGAAGACTTGACGGAGCCGGCATCGGAACCAGCGGGCTCGGACGTCTTGTTGCCCGAGCAGCCGGCAAGGCCAAGGCCGGCGGCAGCGGCAGCAGAAAGCGAGACAAAACCGCGGCGTGAAACCATATCGAACATATTCAACCCTTTCGAACGCTATGCCCGGGCACCCCGCCGCAGGCTTTATTCTGTTACTAGATTATACTTCCGCGCGAATAATGATAATGAGAAATTATTCTCGCTAGAGAATATAGTTTCGAGTTGCCGTGCACCTCGGCGTCGCTTCGGCGGAAAACAAAAGCAGAACGACCGATAAGGTCGCCCCGCCGCAGGTAAACCGCTTATTTGGTATGTCCGCCGCCCGCCGTCATTTGGGCCGCATGCTCCAGCTGATCGCTCACGGCCTCCCAGCTTTCGCGGGCCGCTTTCGTGGATCCCGGAAAGTTGATGACAAGCGTATGCCCACGCTGCATGCACACGGCGCGCGAGAGCATGGCACGGCGCGTCTTGGTCATCGAATACGCGCGGATTGCCTCTGCAATACCCGGCACATCGCGGTCGCAGACGGCACGCGTCGCCTCAGGCGTCACGTCGCGCATCGAAAGCCCCGTGCCGCCGCAGGTGAGCACGACATTGGCGTGGCACTCATCGGCGGCTTCCACAATGGCATCACCGATCTCGCTGGCGTCGTCGCGCACGACCACATGTGAGACGACCGTCCAGCCCTGCGCCTCGATAAGTTCCTCGAGTGCGGCTCCAGCCTCGTCCTGAGCAAGATCGCGCGTATCCGAGCACGTCACGATCGATATCTTCAACTCCATAGTCTTCCTCCTACAACACCGTGCCCTCGGGCAGGTCGACACGCACGACATCCACGACGTCGCCCGCCTTGAGCTCGCACGGTCCTTCGTCAATACGCAGCAGGCAGTTGGACCGCTGCATCGTGCCGAGCAGCGCCGAATTCTGCGTCTTGGCCTCGGTCACCAACAGCTCACTGGTCTCGGGGTCGCGCAAAACCGTGGCGCGATCGAAGAAGCGTCGGTCCTGGCGCTTTTTCACACCGTGGGTAAGAGCCGCTCGCTGCACGGGGCGCGCCCCCTCGGCAAAGCCACGCATTTTGCGAATTGCCGGACGGGCGAGCATCTCAAAGCCCACGTACGCCGCGGCCGGATTGCCTGAAAGCCCCAGGTAGGGCTTACCCCCAAGCAAGCCAAACGTGATGGCCTTGCCCGGACGCATCGAGATGCGGTCAAACAGTACCTCGCCCTCACGCCGGACGAGCGCCGTCACGAAATCGTAATCGCCCGCCGAGGCGCCACCGCTCGTAATGACAAAATCGCACTCCTGCACGGCACGATGCACCAACTCGGCAATCGCCTGCTCATCGTCGGGCGCAATGCCGTAAAACACGGGCTCGGCTCCCGCATCGAGCGCCTCGGCCATCAACGCCGAGGAGTTGGAATCGCGAATCTGACCGCGCGCCGGCACCTTACTCGGTGCGACCAGTTCCGTCCCCAGCGAGATAATGCCCACACGTGGGGCAGCGTGCACCTTCACGCTCACGTATCCGGCGCTTGCCAGCAAGCCGGCGCCCGCCGGAGCCACGACCTCGCCCGCGTACATCACAACATCGCCGGCATGGGCCTCCTCGGCGGCAGAGCGAACGTTCTCCCCCACCTTGGCAGGCGCCGAGAAGCGAACATGCGAGCCCTCGTTGCCGTCGCCATCGAGCACGTCGACGATCTCGTATTTCACTACGGCGTCGGCACCTTCGGGTACCGGCGCACCTGTCATAATGCGGACCGTCTCGCCCGCGCCGATTGCGCCCTCAAACACATGGCCCGCAGCCTCGTGTCCAATAACATCGAGCGTCACCGGTGCCTCGCCAGATGCCTGCGCCAAGTCCGCCGAGCGCACGGCATATCCGTCCATAGCGCTGTTGGCAAACGGCGAGATATCGATATCGGCCACCGCGTCCTCGGCCAAGGGAAGACCGGCAGCCTGCCACACGGGAGTCTCAACAAGATCAGTCGGAGCAACGTGCGACAGGACAATCGACTGCGCGTCCTCCAGCGGAATGAGTTTCTCTGCCATATGCACCTCTTAATGCCACGGCGCACAACAGGGGCGCCGATTCTTTATGCTTGTCTCAGTATAATCCCCCGACGCACGACCGCGACTCGGCCTGCACCCGCAAATACACCTGTCGGTTGCAGGCCGCGAAACAGAATGGAAACCAACCCACCGGCTCGTCGCGTTTACCGCGTTTTATAATGCTTGCGTTGCAACCTAAAAGAGGAACGTATGGCTCATAACGACAAACCCGAAAGCGCAAACGAAGCGCAGAATCATTCCCAGCCGCTCGACGAAGGCGGTTTTTTCTCCCTGAACGACGTCATCACGGCAGGCAGGCATAAACTTACCCGCTCCGAGCATCTCTTGGCTGCCGACACGCGCCGCAACGCCCGCAACCTACTCGCGAGCGCCAAGTTGCTCGCACTCGTCGTCATCGTCTCGCTCGCCATGGGCGTTGCCGCTTGGGCGTTTTTGGCCTCGTTGAATATCGCGACCGACTATCGCGAGCAGCATGCGTGGATTTACGCGCTGCTTCCCGTTGTGGGCGTTGCCACCGCATGGGTGTACAAAAAACACGGTCTCGCCGCCAAACGCGGTAACAACCTGGTCATCGACTCCGCTCTGGGCACACGCCTCATCCATATGCGCATGGCCGTCCTCACCTTCGTCTGCTCCACGCTCACGCACCTAACGGGCGGATCGGCCGGTCGCGAGGGAGCTGCGGTGCAGATTGGCGGCACCATCGCCAGCAACATCTCGAGCCTCGCCCACCTCAAAAAGCATGACCACCACGACCTCATGCTCGCCGGCATCTCGTCGGCCTTTGGTGCCGTATTCGGTTCGCCCCTTGCCGGAGCTTTCTTTGGCATGGAGATGTGCTTTATCGGCAAGATTGACTACACCGCGGGCATTTACTGCCTGGTCGCCTCGTTTACCGGCTACTTTACATCAATCGCCCTGGGTACCGAGTACGAAGCGAATGTCATCGTCAGCGTTCCCGCCATGACGCCCAAAACGGTCGTCATCGTTGTTATCAGCGCCATCATCTTCGGTCTGACGGCACGCCTCTTTGCGTGGTCGGTTCGAACCGTCAAGAGCCTGTACGGTCGCTTTATCACCAATTACCTCGTTCGCGCACTTATAGGCGCACTCGTGGTTTTGGCCGCGTATGCCCTCCTCGACGCCTGGGACTACGCCGGCCTTTCCACATGGCTTTCCGGCGCCGGATTTGCCGGCAACACCACCCTGGCGGACGCAGTCATCAAATTGGTCGTCACAGCGCTTACCCTGGGCGCGGGCTTCCAAGGCGGCGAGGTCACGCCCCTGTTTGGCATCGGTGCGGCGCTCGGCGGCTGGATCGGTTGCCTCGTCGGAATCGATCCCAGCTTTCTGGCAGCGCTGGGCATGCTCGGTGTGTTCTGCGCCGGCCTTAACGTGCCCATCACCACCTGTATGATGGCCATCGACCTGTTCCACGGCACGGCAGCCGGGTTCTTTGTCATCGTGGCCTTTATCAGCTACCTAACCGCCGGTCACCGCGGCGTGTACCCCGCCCAGCGCATCATCTCACCCAAGCGCCGTTCGCTTATTGTGGATGAGGGCGGTACGGTAGCGGATGCTATCGAGCGCCACAACGACCTGATAGAGTAGATGTAATAATCGCCGTGCAGCCACAATCGGGGGCAATTCGACCTGAGCGCGACCGCACTGTCATGTCACACGCCGGGAGTCGCCCCATGCACGCAATTGATTTTGGTCGCACGCTCATCATCGCCACCCCAGCCGCCCAGTCGGGCGCCGCGCGCGAAGTTGCCGAGCGCCTGCAACGCTTTTTGGACATGACCGCGCGCGCATCCCAGTTTGACCTGGTGCTAACCGAGCGCATGGGACACGCCAAGGAACTGGCCGCCCAGGCAACGGACTATCGCACCGTTATCGCACTCGGCGGCGATGGCGTGATCCACGAGGTCGTCAACGGGCTTATGACGCAGGATGAGGCGGTCCGGCCCGCCCTTGCCGTCCTGCCCGTGGGCTCCGGCAACGATTTTGCCCAAACGCTCGGTATCGATGATTTCTCCGGCAAGGATTTTGGCGCGCTGCTCACCTGCGAGCTGCAGCGTCAGGATATCGGGCGGATTCGCTCATGGAGCCCTGCGAGCGGTAGCGGCGAGGCTTCCGTTGAGTACTACGACCAGACGCTTTCGGTCGGCATCGATGCCGCCATCGGCCTTGGCACCACCGAGCTGCGCAAAAAGACGGGCCTCGCCGGCGCTCCGCTCTACACCCTCTCGGGACTTGAGCAGTTTGGCCTACGCTATCGCAACTACCCCATGACAGTCAGCTTTGACGGAGCGCCCGCCGAGCGCGTGAGGGCGATCATCATGGCGATTCAGCTGGGTCCTACCTATGGCTCGGGCTATCGCATCTGTCCAGACGCCGACCCCTGTGACGGCACACTCGACGTCTGCTACGCCTGCGGCCCCGTCCCTCGCGCGGTTGCCCTGCCTATGTTCCTTTCGGCCAAGGACGGCCACCATACCAAGTTGCCGCCGGTTCGCATGCGCCGCTGCCGCCATGCCGAGCTTACCTTTGAGGAGCCCGACTACCCCATCCAGGCCGACGGCGAGCCCGTTGTCGCCTCACGCATCGAGGTCGACATCCTCGCCGGCGCCCTCCATGTCTGGCACCCCACCCGCTAGCTGCCCTAAGTTGCGGTGAAATAGGGACTGTTTATGCATCTAAAGCCGCAAAACAGTCCCTATTTCACCGCAACTTATGAGGAGGCTATTCGTCGCTGCCCGGTTTGCGACGGTTGGCCTTTTTAATGGCGTTGAAGTGCTTGTCATTAAGCCTGCGCTGGCGAGAGCGCTGAGGCACCTTGGTCTTTACGCGTCGACGCGGTGGACGCCCGCGACGCTCAAGCTCAGCGCGCAGCTTACGCAGGCAGCTCGCGCGATTCTGAAACTGGCTGCGGCTCTCACGCGCCGTCACGACAATCCCCGTGGGCCCATGTTTCATGCGCACCGCAGAGTCCGTCGTGTTCACGCCCTGCCCGCCCGGACCCGTCGCGCGAAACACCTGTACCTCGCAATCGCGCGCCAGCTCCTCGACCGACATCTCGGCATAGCGCGCATACTCACGCCATCCCATCTTGTTCTCATCCATATCAGCACCTCCCCTCATACAAAAAATGTGACAAAGGGACAGTCCCTTTGTCACATCGCATACCAATCGCTTGTGTTGCGCGCTTAGGCGAAGGTGATCTCGCCGTTCTCGCAGTCCATATCGGCGATACGGGCCAGGCTCTCAACGCGGAAGCCGCGTTTACGGAGCTTATCGCCGCCGCCCTGGAAGCCCTTCTCAACGGCAATGCCAATGCCGGCAACTTCGGCGCCCGCAGCCTCGCAGATCTTAATAAGGCCCTCAAGCGCGCAGCCGTTGGCCAGGAAGTCGTCGATAATCAGGACCTTATCGCCCTCGGACAGAAAGCGCTTGCCGACAATGACCGGGTACTCCTTCTGCTTGGTAAAGGAATAGATGGTCGTGGCATACTGCTCGCCGTCAAGGTTGATGGACTGGGCCTTCTTTGCAAAGACCACCGGCACGCCGCCAAAATGCTGAGCTGCGATGCAGGCCATACCAATACCCGAAGCCTCAATCGTCAGGATCTTGTTGATCTCGACACCCTCGAACAGACGGGCCCATTCGGCGCCCATGTGGTCGAACAGCTCAACGTCGCACTGGTGGTTGAGGAAGGCATCAACCTTAAGGACGTTACCGGCCTTTACGATGCCGTCATGGCGAATACGATCCTCAAGCTCCTGCATGGCGCAACCCCTTCTCGCGGCAACGATACCGCGCGATTAATAAACGTTGTTCGATAGTCTACCACGGACCGACCCCCGCCCGCCCCACAAGCCGCATCGCACCACAAACCAGTCTTTTTGGGACAACGCAAATCGTGGCAGACAGCCTCCCAACGCACTAAGGGCGGGCGCGCATCCTCACCAAACGCACCATGGCGAGCGCAAAGCCCACAGCGGCCACAGCCATGAGCACGTAGAACACCGAGCGAAAGCCGAATAGGAATACATCCGGACGGCCTGCAACAAAACTAGTCACGGCCTCGCCCATCGCCACGCTCATCTGCCCATACAGGATATTCGACGCCACCGTAATGCCGAGTGCCATGCCAGCATAGCGCGCCAAACTGCCCAAGCTGCCCGCAAAACCAAGTGCTTCGCGCGGAGCCGAGCCCATATACAACGAGTTGTTGGGGCTCTGGAAAATCGACGTACCGCACGACATAAACGCGGCACAGCACACAATCACAGGAATGGAAGAGTGCTCGTCGAGCGTACTTACCGCAAAGAGCCCGCACACGTACACGCCCAGGCCGACCGCCGTGGGACCCTCGCAGCCAACACGGTCCGAAACCGCACCCGAAAGCGGGCCGATAAAGGCATTCACCATCGGCAGCGCCAAAAACAGCAATCCGGAAATGTCGGAACCAAAGCCGTGGGCGTCCTGAAAATAGAACGGCAAAATAAACTCGGATGCGCCAATACCAACGAACACGATGAGCATGCAGGCAAGGTTGATGGTAAAGGCCGAATTTGCAAAGCAGCGACGAGCGGCCTCGGCAAGGGACATGGGACGGTCGCCGGCCTCCGGCTTAACATGCGGCAACGTGTAGAGCCCCACGATAAACGAGATGACGCCAATGGGCAGGTTGATGAGGAAGATGCTCTCCCAGGGAAAGCTTGCCACCAGCATGCCACCGAGCACGGGGCCACACATCATGCCGAGGGCCACGAAGGTCGCGAGAATACCCATGGCACGGCCTCGTTCGCGCGCCGGAAACGACTCGGTGATGATACCCATGTTGTTGGCCATGGCCGCCGCGCAACCGACACCCTGAACAATGCGTGCCAGGATAAGAACCTCGAGCGAGGACGAAAGGCCACACAGCAGCGAACCGACCGAAAAGACGATGACGCCCAGCTGGAACACATTCACCTTGCCGCGCACGTCGCCCAGACGGCCAAACGGCAACATAGCCACGCATGTCGCAAGCAGATACACCGAGCTTACCAGCTGAATGCGATCGAGGCCCACACCCAGCTCCTTTTGCATCACGGGCAGCGCCACGGTCACGACGGTCGAATCCAGACACACCATAAACGTCATGATGAGCACGGTAAACAGAATCGCCCACTTGTTCTTGCCATGGGTGTCGCCCTCTAGGGCAATGTGCTCGCGGCGCAGCTGCTCTGCAGTTTTCTCCATATCCATCCTTTCGAGTGGCCCAACGCAAAAAAACGGGGCCCCAATCGCATGCAAACAGCCGCAATTGGGGTCCCGCCTACGGAATCGGAACGAAAGGTCACCGAAGCTTTCTGCTAGCATCGGCGCCTTGCACGAACGCTAGCCTAGCACTGCTCGAGCGCCTGCTCAAGGTCGGCAATCAGATCGGCCGTGTCCTCGAGGCCGCACGACAGGCGCACCATGTCGGCGGAGATGCCACAGGCGATGAGCTCCTCATCGTTCATCTGGCGATGCGTGGCGTTAGCAGGATGCAGGCAGCAAGTGCGGGCGTCGGCCACGTGTGTGGCGATCTGGGCGAGCTTGAGGCTCTTCATAAAGGTCTCGGCCGCCGCGCGACCACCGTTAAAGCCGAAGCTCACGACGCCGCAGGTACCGTTGGGCATGTACTTCTGAGCCAGGTCATAGTACTTGTCGCCCTCCAGGCCCGGATAGCTCACGAAGCGCACCTTGGGATGGCTCTGCAGGAACTTGGCAACGGCCAGGCCGTTCTCACAATGACGCGGCATGCGCACATGCAGGCTCTCGAGCGAGCTGTTCAAGAAAAACGCCGCCTGCGGGTTCTGCATGGGGCCAAGATCGCGCATGAGCTGCGCGGTGGCCTTGGTAATGAAGGCACCCTCACGACCGAACTTCTCGGCATAGGTCACGCCGTGATAGCTCTCGTCGGGCGTGGTGAGACCCGGGAACTTGTCCGCATGGGCCATCCAGTCAAACTGGCCGTGGTCGACGATCACGCCGCCCAGGTAGGCAGCATGTCCATCCATGTACTTGGTGGTGGAGTGCGTAACGATGTCGGCGCCCCACTCAAAGGGACGGCACATCACGGGCGTCGGGAAGGTGTTGTCGACCATCAGCGGCACGCCGTGGTCATGTGCGGCCTTGGCAAAGCGCTCAATATCGAGCACGGCAAGGGCGGGGTTTGCGATCGTCTCGCCAAAGACGAGCTTTGTGTTGGGCTGAAAGGCAGCCTCCAGCTCCTCATCGGTGCAGTCGGGGGCGACGAACGTGCAGGTCACGCCCATGCGGCCCATGGTGTGGGCGAGCAGGTTATACGTACCGCCGTAAATGGCAGAGCTTGCGACCACGTGATCGCCGGCACCGGCAACGTTAAAGATCGCGAGGAAGTTCGCAGCCATGCCCGAACTCGTGAGCATCGCTGCGGTGCCGCCCTCCATCTCGCAGATCTTGGCGGCAACCAAATCGCACGTGGGGTTCTGCAGACGGCTGTAGAAGTAGCCAGACTCCTCCAGGTCAAACAGCTTGCCCATGTGCTCCGACGTGTCGTACTTCCACGTGGTGGACTGGTAGATGGGCACCTGGCGCGGCTCCGCATCTCCCGGGTGATAGCCGCCCTGAACACATGTAGTACCGATAGTCTGCTCGCTCATATCTAGCTCCCTTGCCTGGGTTTTAGTTTTATTCGGTTCACGATACCGCTACCCTGCACCCCTCTCAACCCATCCCCAAGGTAGGTTATGGGACAAATTGATTAGGGGTATTTATCTCAAGCCTTGGGCATTTGCTCGATAGATAAAAATGAGGCATACATGAAGCTCTCGATGATTACATGCCCCGTCACGGGTACCATAGGCGGGTACACCGTGACCAAGGAGACAACGATGAAGCAGATCGATACGGCCCAGCTCGATATCACCGCCTGTCAGGCTCAGGCTGCCGAATACCACGCACGTGGCTTTAACTGCGCCCAGGCCGTCGCCTGCACGCTCGCGCCCGCCGTCGGGCTCGACCCCCAGGTCGCCTTTACCCTCACCGAGGGCTTTGGCGCCGGCATGGGCGGCATGACCGAGACCTGCGGCGCCATCTCGGGCGCCGTGGCCATCATGGGCTTTGTAATGAGCGACGGCATGGAAAACCCCAAGACCAAGGGCCAGACCTACAAGCTGTCGCGCGAAATCGCCAAGCGCTTTGGCGAGAAGAACACGACGACCGTCTGCGGCACGCTCAAGGGCATCGGATCGGACAAGGGTCCGCTCCGCAGCTGCCCCGGTTGCATCGACGATGCCGTCGAGATCGCCTGCGATGTGCTAAAGCAGCTCGCCGAGTAAACGGCAGCGACATAAAACGGCGGCCGGCGCGCTTGGGATTCATCCAAAAGCACGCCGGCCGTTGCCGTTAGAACTCCGCAAATTCGGGAGCGCCGACCTCAATCTCCTCGCGCCCTGCCATAAGCTCGCGCATTTTAGCGCAAAACGGCTCCTGCTCCCCCGCCTTAAACACCAAATGAATCGTCACGGTATCCGCGTAATCGGTATCCGAAACCTTGGCACCCGAATCCTGCGCCAAACGAAGCACCTGCTCATACTGCGGATAGGCCACATGCACGTCAACAGGCATGACACTCGTCATCTCGACAATCTGCCCGGCCTCCCGAGCCGCAGCCACCGCCGCCTGCGTCGCCGCGGTATAGGCGCGTACCAAGCCACCAGGCCCCAATAGCGTGCCACCAAAATAGCGCGTCACCACGCAGCAAACATTTTTGAACCCCGCGCCGCGCAGCACCTCGAGCGTCGGCATGCCGCTCGTGCGGCTCGGCTCACCGTCATCGCTTTGACGCTCGCGTCCATCGACCAAAATCCACGCGGGAACATTGTGTCGAGCGTCGTAATGACGTTTGCGAACGGTCTCGATAAAGGCATTCGCCTCATCCTCGGACTCAATATGGACCAGCTGGGCAATAAACCGGCTCTTGCGGTCAACGAACTCGCCCGTAGCCTCAATATTCGATTGCAAAGTAAAATAGCTGTCCAACAAAGCCCCTCAACAAAACTAAGCGCGGCAACAAACAGCCTCAATCATACGGCAAAGACAGCACCGTTGACCTCGCCAACAAGAACGGAAACGCCAATGATACCGTCACCAACAGCGAGAACCCGTCAGCGCGAGCAAGGTGCCTTGAAAGACAAGGGCATTGACCTTATGGTCATGCCCGAAGGCTTGAAAGGCAGATTGCCGCGCTGACGGGTTCGCAGCGTCAACAAAGTGCTGAGTGGGCCGATAAGCCGGGTTCTGTCGTGAACGGTCATTTATCTTGTCTGCACGTCACCATGCAGCTCCACGCACGCTACCCGAACGCGGACCGGGCCGGCCCATAACGTTCCTATTCGCGCTTGCTCCGGATGGGGCTTGCCAAGCCGCCGTGTTGCCACGACGCTGGTGGTCTCTTACACCACCGTTTCAGCTTTTCCCTTTACGCCTTGCGGCGCAGGTGGGAGTCTTCTTTTCTGCGGCGCTTTCCGTCGGATCACTCCGCCCGGCCGTTAGCCGGCATCCCGCCCTCTGGAGCCCGGACTTTCCTCACGCGTACTGCAAGCAGCACATCGCGCGACCGTCTGGCCCACTCAGCAGTGTAAAAGTGTAACACACCGTTGCCGCAGGCAATGGCACAACGCAAACGCTCGACACGATAAACCAAGAACCGCCATGCGCTACAATGATCCTGTCGATGGGCAACGTCGTCAGTCGAGACGCGACCGCGCTCCACACCCCTCCGTCTACTCGGTGTGTCCCCGCCTCCTCCCCGAGGCGGGATGTCGGCATTTTTCATGCACTGACAACCCAATAGCCTGTGGACAGCCCGGGCAGCATCGCGCACCTCAGCAGCAAATGCAAAAAAGGGACCCGTCCATTGCGGACGGATCCCTTAAAACAAGTGATCGTCAAACCGATTTACTCGGCGTCGGTCTCCTCGTCCTTCTTCTCGGAAGGCAGCGGGGTAACCTCGATCTCGACGCCCAAAGTCTCAGCAGCGGACTTCATGGACAGGGAGATACGACGACGGTCGAGATCGATCTCCATGACCTTGACCTGAACCTTGTCGCCCACGTGGGTGACCTGAGAAGGCTGATCGACGTGCTTGTTGGCCATCTCGGAGATGTGCACCAGACCCTCGATGCCCTCGCCCAGGTCGACGAAAGCGCCGAACGGCACAAGCTTGGTCACAGTGCCCTCGACGATAGCGCCGACGGGGTACTTCTTGACCAGCGCGCGCCACGGATCCTCGGTGGTCTGCTTGAGACCCAGGGAGATGCGCTCGCGGTTGAGATCGACGTCGAGAACCTCGACCTCGACCTCCTGGCCGACCTTGACAACCTCGGAAGGATGGTTGACGTGGTTCCAGGAGAGCTCGGAGATGTGGATGAGGCCGTCGATACCGCCGAGGTCGACGAAGGCGCCGAAGTCGACGATGGAGGAAACGGTGCCCTGGAGACGCATGCCAGACTTGAGCTTGGACAGAATCTCGGAGCGCTCGGCCTTACGGGACTCCTCGAGCACGACGCGACGGGAGAGGACGACGTTGTTGCGGTTGCGGTCCATCTCGATAACGCGGGCCTCGATGCGGGTGCCCATGTAGGAGGTGAGGTCCTTGACACGACGGAGGTCGACGAGGGAAGCGGGCAGGAAGCCACGCAGGCCGATGTCGAGGATCAGGCCGCCCTTGACAACCTCGATAACCTCGCCCTCGACATTCTCGCCGGAGTTGAACTTCTCCTCGATGCGGTTCCAAGCACGCTCGTACTCGGCACGCTTCTTGGACAGGACCAGACGACCGTCCTTGTCCTCCTTCTGGAGAACCAGAGCCTCGATGGGATCACCGAGTGCAACGATGTCTGCAGGGTTAGCGTCCTTGCGGATGGACAGCTCGCGGACCGGGATAACGCCCTCGGACTTGAATCCGATGTCAACGAGCACCTCGTCATGCTCGATCTTAACGACAGTGCCGTTAACGAGATCGCCCTCATCAAAGTCGGTAATCGTACCGTCGATGAGGTTGTTCATCTCCTCCTCGTTGACATCGTCAAGAGAGAAAATGGACGAGTTCTGAATCTCACTCAAAGGTGGACCCCTTTCGAACTACGGGGCCCCGATTGCTAGGACCTACAGAAGGGTGCGACAAGCACACAACGTTTAGGAACACTCGGGAGCCGACAGATACTAATGTGACGCTTATGCAATCACGTTCGTATAGGTTACGGGGAAATGAGTTCGATTTCAAGCGTGAACTGCGATTTTTTACTCGTGTGGAGACTTTTTCGTAATCTTATGAACACACGTATCCGCAACTTGACGATAACCAGCCAGGCATTTGGCTTTGGGGTAAAGTATCCGGAGCCAACGACTCTAGATCAAATTTACGAGAAAGGTGCCCGCGTGCTCAAAGCAGTCGTTTTCGATATGGACGAAACGCTTCTCAGCATCAACCTCAACGCGTTCATCCTTCGCTATTTTAAAGATGTCTCTTCGATGCTCGCGGATATCGGGCGCCGCAGCCGCGGTGGCACGATGGCACGCCTCGGCACCATCCTGGTCGACCTCAACGCCAATCGCCGCAGCGGCACGGACAACCGCACCAATCTTGAGTTTTACCAAGAAGAGGTCGAGCGCCGATGCGGGATCCGCCTCTCCGATCCCCTCATCTACGAGGCGTTTACCTACTATGACCGCGAAGTTCTTCCGTACAAGAACGACGATGTCATTAACGCCCACGCCATGCCGGGCTCACACGCCGCGCTCCAGGCCGTACAGGACGCAGGGCTGCGTTGTGCGCTCTTTACCAACCCCAGCTTTCCCCAGGGGGCCATCGAGTGCCGCATGGGTTGGGGCGACCTGGCCGACGCTCCCTTTGAGCTCGTCACGCACATGGGAAACACCACCCGCTGCAAGCCCGCTGCCACCTACTATCTAGAGCAGCTTCAGGTGATGGGGCTCGAGCCGCACGAGGTCCTTATGGTGGGCAACGATCCCAAGCGCGACTTCCCCAGTCCCGCCTGCGGCATTCAAACTGCCTATGTTGGCCAGGGAAAACCCGGCCGAGCCACCTGGCGCGGAACCATGGAAGACTTCGCCCGCGACTTTAACGCCGTAGTAGAAGCCTTCTACGAGCACCAAATAGCCGACGAACTATCGTAGGCGCCAGAACATCTAGCGCAGTTGCGGTGAGATAGTTCCTGTTTGCCCCTCACCCGGGTAATTTTAGGAACTATCTCACCGCAACTTAATATCTAGCAGACCTGGGTTTTGCCGATCATGATGTTGAGGATCTCGACGTCGGTGTCCTTCATGCCCACGCGGCCTACGTAGCCCATACTGGCGATCGTCTGCTCAACGGTATCTTGGATCAGGCCCTCGCCGGCGCGGAAGCCGCGGCCTTGCATGGCCATATCGTGGCCCAGAATCGCCGCATCGACGGCAGCCGAGATCTTGGCGGCACAGCTCGCCTTGGCGCCGTCGCACACGATGCCGCCCACGTTGCCAAGCGTATTCGAGACCGTCGCGCCAATCTGTTCGCGCGTGCCACCGCACAGCCAGGTAATCGCAGCGCCGGCGCCGCACGCAGCGCAAATAGCACCGCAAAACGCCGAGAGCGCACCAATATAGCTCTTGATATGCACGGCGATAAGATCGGACAGCATCACGGCGCGCACCAGGCGCTCGTGGTCGCAACGCAGGTACTCGGCATACTCCATGACGGGCAATGCGCAGGTAATGCCCTGATTGCCCGAGCCGCACACAATGGCGACCGGCAGCGCGCAACCGTTCATGCGGGCGTCGGACCCGGCGGCCGCACGGGCGCGGGCACGGCAGGCGACGTCATCGGCACGAGCACCCAGCAGCGTGCGGCCCACCTCGGCGCCCCAAGCGTGCGCGAGGCCCTCAGCACTGATCGCGCCATTCAGCTCAATCTGACGCTCAACGGCAGCGCGGGCGTCCTCAATGTCACCATCCTCGATAAAGTCGATGATGGTCTCGATCGACATGGGCGTGTCGGCGTTATCTGCCGCACGCTCGGCCACCACGCGCTCGGCGCAGGCGGCGCACTCCGCCGACTTGCCGCATACCGGAATACCGTCGAGCGTATGGCACGTGACATTAGTGTGGTGATCGGTAATCTCGACGACCGCGGTATGGCCCCCGGCCGTCGCAGTCACCTTGATGTAGAGGTTGGGCACACCCTCGACAAGCGACACATCGCAGTAGCCGGCGTCGGCGAGGAGCTCGGCCACGCGAGCGCGGTCTTCATCGTTAACGCTCTCGAGCACCTCGAGCGCGCTCTTAGCGTCGCCGCCCACGGCACCCAGCACGGCCGCGGCCTCAATACCGTGCATACCGCCCGAGTTGGGCACGGTCACGCTCTTGACGTTCTTGATGATGTTGCCCGAGCAGGCAACGTCCATATGATCGGGTTCGCAACCGAGCGTCTGGCTCGCCAGCGCCGCTGCATAGGCAACGGCAATGGGCTCGGTGCAGCCGAGTGCACAGACAAGTTCGCGGTTTAAAACATCGCAAAACGCGGCATCACGGATGGAATCGGTGGGCATAGGTATCTCCTGCTTGCATAACGGGCTGGGCTCTCAAAAAAGTTAGCTCCTTTATTTGATAACAATGCATCAAAAACCGCAACCATGGTTCCGGCGGACGGCGCTCAAGCACAAACTGACAGCATTCATTCATGAGAAGCCGGTCTTGTTGCATGCTAAAGCGTTTGACCAAAAAACGCCCGAGCGTTTACACAAAAGTCGCGCTATCATGCAGTCGAACGCGGTAAAACCTTTAGCAATTCCGCCGCACGGACCAGAGAGGAACCACTCATGAAGATTGGTATCGGCAACGACCATGCCGCCGTCGAGCTCAAGAACATCATCTCCGAGCACCTGAAGGAGCGCGGCTGTGAGGTCGTGAACTTTGGCACCGACACCTCCGAGAGCTTTGATTACCCCATCGCCGGCTACAAGGTGGGCAAGGCCGTAGCCAACGGCGACGTCGATCTGGGCATCCTGATCTGCGGTACCGGCGTCGGCATCAGCCTGGCCGCCAACAAGGTCGAGGGCGTACGCGCCGTCGTCTGCTCCGAGCCCTTCAGCGCCAAGCTCTCCCGCATGCACAACAACACCAACGTGCTTGCCTTTGGCGCCCGCGTCGTGGGCTCCGAGCTCGCCAAGATGATCGTCGACGAGTGGCTCGACGCCGAGTTTGAGGGTGGTCGCCACGAGCGTCGCGTTAACCTCCTCAACGAGATTGACCACACGCGCGGCCTCAAGGTCGTCGCGCACGGCCGTGTATGACTGATACGCGGATACAATCGCGCCGAGTTCGGCATGACGACGACCCAGCTTGCGCATCTTATCGGGGTTCGTCACCACCTCGGGGCTCGCCATCTGCTGTTCGATGGATTGGTATTCCTCCAACGCGGTCTGTGCCGCGGGGAACTGCTCGACTGCCATGTCTGGCTTGTCCTTCCGGATAGTAACAACGGTCGGCACCGCGTCATCATCGCTGTCGCGACGCCATTACAGATACAAAAACGCCAGTCCCCCGAGCGGGTGCGCCGAAGCGCGCCCAACCCGTGCGGGACTGGCGTCAGATACGCTACTTGGTCTTCTTGCCGTAACGCTTCTCGAAGCGAGCGACGCGGCCACCGGTGTCCAGAATCTTCTGCTTGCCGGTGTAGAAGGGGTGGCACTTCGAGCACACGTCGACCGTCATGTGGTCGCCCTTGTAGGTGGAACGAGTGACGAAGGTGTTGCCGCATGAGCACAGGACTTCAACGGCATGATAATCAGGATGGATACCCTGCTGCATGGTTTTGTCTCCTAGGGGATTCGGGGGACCCGGGTCGCCGCGCCCCGATGGCTGGCGTGAACCGGAACCTACGGAAGTATACGCCGAGGCATGGATTTCAGTGGGGCCGCAGGGGCTTGAACCCTGGACCGGCGGATTATGAGTCCGATGCTCTAACCGACTGAGCTACAGCCCCACGTTGGCGAATAGGCCAACCGTACTATTGTATAGCAGACCATCGGACTTGCGACACCCTCCCAGCCGTCCATCGTCTGCCACGGCTATCATGTCGGCAGGCCGGCAATCGGGCCGGGACACGCGGAAAGGAACGCACATGCGCATTGCGGTACCGCTGCCCGGCACGATGTGGGCGTTCGACGTCATCTCCATCATCCAGATCTTCGACGACGATTCCGTCATGTACGGCTCGCCCGACCGTCCGGTCATCGACTTCATCGCGAATGCAAGCTCCAAGGCACTCGACCACGGCATGTCCATCGCCACCACCGCGCTGCGCGACTACCACGAGAAACCTGATCTGATCATCATCCCCGGTTTCGCCAACCCGCATGAGATCGCCACCGACAGGCGCACCAGGGACGCCAAGGCACGGCTGGTCACA
>URTL01000008.1 GCA_900550785.1 uncultured Collinsella sp.
TGCGGCACCGCTGTCTACAACGTGGCCGGCACGCGTGCCGCCACTGTCGCCGACGCCCCGGCAAGCTTTAAGGTCGCCTTTATCGACGAGCTCTACCGCGCGAGCGCCCAGGACATCGCCAACAACCAGCTCGAGCTCGAGGAGGCGTAAGCCATGTCCGAGCCCGCAACCAATGCCGGAATGAACACGCTCATCGCCGTGGCCATCGCCCCGTGCGGCACCGGCGACGAGCTGTCCGCCGAGGTCGCCGAGGTCGTGCGCGTCATACGCGAGAGCGGCCTTCCCAACCGCACCACCTCGATGTTCACCGAAATCGAGGGCGACTGGGACGAGGTCATGAAGGTCGTGCGCGACGCAACCTTTGTGTTGGCGAGCAAGGGCATCCGCACCGAAGTCGTGCTCAAAGCCGATATTCGACCCGGATTTACCGACACCATGACCGGCAAACTCGAGCGCATGGAAGCGCAAATCAAGAAGCAGGAGGAAGCACGATGAACATCCGCGACAACCTTGATATCTCGGCCTATCTGGTACTCGGCCCCGAAAACACCCTCGGGCGCCCCGTGGGCGATGTGGTGGCCCAGGCGCTCGACGCAGGCTTTACCTGCATCCAGGTGCGCTCCAAGGTGGCAAGCGCCCGCGAGATCATTGCGCTGACCGGCGACGCCGCGCAGGCAATCGCTCAGGCCGGCAAGACCGGTCAGGTCGCCCTGTTAATCGACGACCGTCTGGACTGTGTGCTTGCCGCACGCGAGCAGGGTATTGCCGTCGACGGCGTGCACGTGGGCCAGAGCGACATTCCCGTCGAGGTCTGCCGCAAGCTTCTGGGCCCCGATGCCATCGTGGGCCTTTCGGCCCGTTGCGAAGAGATGCTCGGGTACGTCAAGACCGCCGACATGAGCCTGGTCGACTACCTGGGCATCGGCCCGCTCCACGAGACCGAGACCAAGCGCGACTGCGGACGCGCGGCCGATGGCTCCATCATCACCAAGAGCTTTGAGGACCTGGCCGCGCTCCACGCGGCAAGCCCCGTGCCCATCGTAGTGGGCGGCGGCGTCAAGACGGCCGACCTGCCGCAGCTCAAGGCCACCGGCGTCGATGGCTTCTTTGTGGTGAGCGCCGTCTGCAGTGCCGACGACCCCTACGTCGCCGCCAAGGAGCTTGTCGATACCTGGCAGCAGGCATAGGCATAAGCCGAGCAGCTAATCCGCAGCCTCACATCTTCAGCAATGGAAAGCGCATCCCAGTTTGGACCTCCATTCCGGGATGCGCTTTCCACATGCGACCCTTACCCCGCCAGATACGCTTCCAACGCCGGCAAAGTCGCCTCCGCATCGCGGCGACCAATCTGGTAGATGCGCTCAAGTTCATCGGGCTCACGACACAGCGACGGCACCTTCACCGATTCGCTCGGACGCACCACAAAGATATCGCCGGCGGCCTCACGACGCGCCAAATCATCGAGCGTGGCATTGTAGACCTCATGCCGATGCTCAAGCGCTGCGACAAACTCCGGATAGTGACGGAACACGCGACGCAGCATGGGCATCACGCTGTTGGGCTGCTTCACAAAGCCCGCCGGCTGCGTGAGTACCACGATATTGCGGTCATACCCCTGCGCAAACAGCCAAGCGCTGGGAATAGAGTCAGCCACGCCACCATCCAGATACTTATGCCCGTCAATAGCAACGGGACGCGTCGCCACAGGAATCGCCGATGACGCCCGGATCCACTCGATATCGCGCTCATCGCCATAGGGCAGGTCGTGATAGACGGCCTTGCCCGTCTCGATATCGGTACACACGCACGTAAATCGCATGGGGCAGGCGCGGTACGCCTCCAAGTCGATGGGATCGCGCTCGATAGGCACCTCGTGATAGGCAAAATCGGCATTGAACATATCGCCGGTCCGCAGCCAGCTTGCTACACCCGCATAGCGCTTGTCGGCGCAATAAGCCTTGTTGTAGCGAATGGCGCGGCCGATCTGGCGCGATTTAAAGTTGTAGCCAAACGCCGCGCCCGCCGAGACACCCACCATATGGTCGCAAGTTAAGCCGTGCTCCATCCAAACGTCGAGCACGCCCGCCGTATACATACCGCGGTAGCCGCCTCCCTCGAGTGCCAGCCCCACTGTGCGCGTCGTATTTGACTGTGCCATGCGACCATCTCCGTCCCCACAAATTCAAACGGAACAAGTATACCCGTCAACATACATCGTCTCAGTCGCATTTTCATCGAACATCGCATCGTCGCGCTACCGTTTGTCGAATAATAGCCGCCCACAGCATGTGCACCCATATATAATTGTGCACTATTGTTTACACTACTCAGCTGTTATCAACAGCGAACATTAACCGGCAAATTAACTCAACAACGCGGCAAGGCGGGGGCCTGGATACATGCAAAGCGCTGAGCAACGACGCGTGTACACAACGAGCTCGCCCGACGCAATCCGCCCCGACCTCAGAAAGCCGCTTAGAACATGGAAACTGTCAGCAATTACACCGAAACGCTCGAAAAGACCGTCCGCGACCTTCTCGAACGTCAAGACGATCTGATCAGGACCGCCTTTACCGACCAGCTTACCGGGCTTGGTAACCGCGGCGGCTTTGCCCGCTCCCTCGAAGAACTCTGGGAGCAGGACGCCCCCGTTACCATGGCGTTCATCGATATCGACAATCTCAAGCACTGCAACGACGTCTTTGGCCATGACGAGGGCAACCGCTATATCTTGCAGGTAAGTCTCTATCTTAAGCTGTATATGAAGGTGGGCGAAGCGGCGTTTCGCATAGGCGGCGACGAGTTTGCCATCCTATCTACGATTGCAACCGAGGACGACCTCGCCGAACGTCTGAAACACTGCCGAACGGTTCTGCTCAAAAACAACGATTCCGA
This sequence comes from uncultured Collinsella sp., assembly GCA_900550785.1. Taxonomy (GTDB): domain Bacteria; phylum Actinomycetota; class Coriobacteriia; order Coriobacteriales; family Coriobacteriaceae; genus Collinsella. The sequence goes on from URTL01000008.1 coordinate 2,896, forward strand.
GATGCCCCGCTCGTTTAGCTACGGAGTGTCACATGCCGACCCCGCCCTGGGCGAAGCTTCCAATCGCATGACGCTCGATGCCGACCATCGCATGTACGACTACAAGCTACGTCATGCCATGCACCTCGATCGACGTAATATCACGCAAGTTCACGCCGACGACTTCGAAATAAGCGATCGTATTTTTGACGCCTTTTCGATGCTCAACGAGGGCCGTTATTTCTTTATCGAGAACTTGGACAAACATCGCACCCTTTGGTCACAAGGTGCCTTGCGCGATCTTGGCCTTCCCTCGGAGCACATAGACAACTGTCGCGATTACTGGAAAACGCGCGTCCATCCCGACGACCTTGAGGCCTGCATCAACGACATCGGCCAAGTCTACAACGGCACCAAGCACCGTCGCGTCATGCAGTATCGTGTGCGCAACGCCGTAGGCGACTACGTCCTTTGCCGTGCTCGCGGGTTTCGTATCGACGGCGACGGAAATGTCCCCTCGCTCTATGTCGGCGAGCTCGTCAACCACTCGCTTGCCGAAACCGTCGACGCCGCCACAGGCCTCGGAACGCAGCGCATGCTGGCCAACGCCATCGACGCCTGCCGCCGCGATCGTTGCGAGACAGGGCTTATAGCGGTGCGCGTTCGTGGCACGACAAAGCTCAACGAGCTCTACGGGGCCGAGGCTGTCGACAACATGCTTGCCGAATACGCAGGCCGCATGCTGTCGATCACCCGCGGCAGGAGCAGGGTCTACCGTTCACGAAGCGTCCAGTTCGTCGTGCTCAGCAACGACCTGGACCACGTGGCATTCGAGCAACTGACCCGCCACCTTAAAGAGGCCGTTTTCGCTCCTGTTCGAATCGCAGGCGACACCATTACTCCCGTCTGTCTTGTCGTCCCGGCCTTTTACGAGCACTTAACCCATCAAGCGACCGCCGTTTTAGGCGAACTCGACCGTCGCCTTCGCACGGCCGGCGGGCTTGTTCCCAACGACAGTCTCCCCATACCCGAGGCGGAGCGCAAAAGCGCCATAGCCGAACGTATCGACTCGCTCACGGGCCTCTATCGACCCAGCGAGTTTATGCGGCGCGCCAACGCATTTCTCGAGGCAAGGCGCAACGGCACCTGGTGCATCGCCACGGTCGACATGGGCCACATGCGCCTGTTTAATGAATGGCACGGCCAGGCCGAGGGCGACCGCGTACTCGCCGATGTGGGCACGGTCCTCAAGGATATCGAGAATGCCGATATGGGCGTCGCAGGGTACTGGGGCCAAGATGACTTTTGCGTACTCATCCCCTTTAAGCACATCACCGTCCATCAAATCTACAACCGCGTTCGCGAGGCAGTAGCCAGGCATGATGACGGCGTAGGTTTTTGGCCGTCCATGGGCGTTTACCCCATCGACTCCAATGAGGAGATCACCATCGATGCGCAGGCGAAGGCCATGTTTACCAATCGGCGCGCAAAAAACGACTTCAAGGAGCGCATTGCCATTTTCTGCCCCGCGGAGTACGAGCGCGAAGTCGTGTTCCACCGCACGCTGACCGAATTCCAGTACGCGCTCTCGGACGGTCGCATTACCTACCACTTGCAACCCCAGGTCGATATGGAAACCGGCGAGATTATTGGTGCCGAAGCACTCACCCGCTGGATTGACAAGGACGGCTCTCTCATTTCGCCCGCAACGTTTATCCCCGCACTCGAGGAAAGCGGCTTTGTGGTGACGCTCGACAAGTACATTTGGCAGGGTGTCGCCTCGTGGCTGCGCGAGCGCATCGATCGAGGACTTCGCGTGGTTCCGATCTCGCTTAATGTGTCGCGCGTGGATATCCTTGCCTGCGACGTTGCCGAACATATGGGGGCGCTCGCCGCCCAATACAACCTACCGCCCGAGCTCGTGCGTATCGAGATTACCGAGACGGCTTATACGGGGGAGTCCGAGGCCGTGGACAAACTGACAGCCGACCTGCACACCCGTGGCTTCTCGACCTACATGGACGATTTTGGCACCGGCCAGTCCACGCTCGCGATGCTCAAGAACGTCAACGTCGACGTCATCAAGCTCGACCGCACCTTTGTGCCCACCGACCGCGATCAAGGCCGCAGCACGCAAATCATTTCATCGATGCTCGAAATGGCGCAGTCGCTCCATCTGCCCGTCGTGGTCGAAGGCGTCGAGACAAATGAGCAGGCGAACATGCTACGACAAATGGGCGCCCGCTACGCTCAGGGCTTCCTCTACTACCGCCCCATGCAGGCGAAGGATTTTGAGGCATTGCTCGATGGCGGCAATAACAACTGATACGCTCGCGCGCAAAACGCCACCGTCGAAGGGGATATTTGTCTCCATTAGCTAACTTATATCCCCAATTCAAACCGAATTGGGGATATGATACAAACCGTTGTTCCGCCCAAGGAGGTTATCCATCATGAACGAGTCGTATCGCCTGGGCGAGCAATCGATTATTGCCTATCTTCAGCGACTTGCGAACGGCGTCTCGACCGCCGAACTCGATGTTGCCGCGCTGCCTGCTGGGCTACGCGCCGTTGGCGAGCAACTGCAAAAGACGCATGCCATCCTGCAACAAGAGCGCCAGCTGCTTGAGCGCAACGCCTATATCGACCCGCTCACCAACTTGGGCAACCGCAGCGGACTCGACCGTCACGTCGAGCAACTCTGGCGCAAAGGCAGCCCCTTCACCTGCGCCTATATTGACATCGACCATCTCAAGCATTGCAATGATAGGTTTGGCCACGCCGAAGGCAATCGCTATATTCTGAGCATCTGCCGCACGCTCTCCGAAACCATGGAGCACGATGAGATGCTGTTCCGTATCGGTGGAGACGAGTTTGTGCTCATCTCGCTCTCCGCAAACGAGACTGAACTCGAGCAGCGCTTGGAGCAGATACGCGCCGGGCTGGTCGAGGCGAGCTCAGGTGGCAAGGCGCCCATGATCGCCAGCTTTAGCTTTGGCTGCTCGCGCGTCGATCCACTTGCTGGCGACACGCGTCGCCAGATGACGATGGATGCCGATCGCAAGATGTATCGCTATAAGCTTATGCATCGTGTGCAGCAACCGAAAGACGATGACGCCCCGCAACGCCCAATCGTCGATCAGCTTCCCTGCAACGACCGCGTATTCCAAGCGATCTCCATGAGCTCCGAGACGCGCTATCCGTTTATCCTCAATCTCGATACGGGCGAATCGCAATGGTCGGTTAACGCCGTGCGCGATTTTGACCTGCCCTCCCAGCACCCTTTTAACTCACTCGACATGTGGCTCGCCCGCGTTCATCCCGAGGACCGCGACAACGTACGCGCCGAGCTCGACATGGTGATACACGGCACATGGCACTTCCACTACATGCAGTATCGCGTAATGGACGCCACCGGAAAATACGTGCTTTGCGACTGCACGGGCTACCGCTTGGACGGCACCGATACCGAGCCCAGCATGTATGTGGGCATTATCGTCAACCGAAGCCTAGCGGATACGACCGACTCGGTAACGGGCCTGGGCGATGTCCACGCGCTGGTCAACGCTATTGGAGAGATGCGCCGCGTGGCGCGCGAGGCAGGCTTTATTGCCATTAAGGTTGACGATATCGCCGAGGTCAATGCCCGCTTTGGATTCGATGCGGGCGACCGTGTGCTCGCCGAAAGCGCCGCCTGTCTCATGGATTGCTCGCGCGGCAAGGGTCGCCTGTTCCGCTCGACGGGACCAATGTTCGTGGCGCTTTTCGATGAGCTCGGCCCCGAGGCAATCGACGAGCTCGCAGACGAAATCGAGCGGTTCCTGGGTTCTCCTGTGCTCATCGGCTCGCTTGAATATCAGCCACCCATTCGTGTGGCCACGCTTCATCTGGACGCTGTCGATCGACAGCCCGTTTCCATTTTGAACGAGCTCAAAGCGTTGCTTGGGAAAGCCGTGCAGGTGCCAGGTACCAAACTGGATTAGCGCCGCGCCCGCGCCGCCCCCCCCCATCGTGCGATAATCCTCTGCAGAAGTCACCAAAAGCAGAGGGAGTTTGTGATGAAGGTTCTTTTAGTCAACGGTAGCCCCAAGGCAAACGGCAACACCGCTCGCGCGCTTGCCGAAGTCGCCGAGCAATTGCATGCCGAGGGTATCGATACCGAGGTGTTCCAGCTGGGCGCCAAGCCCATTCGCGACTGCATTGGCTGTGGTCAGTGCGGCAAGCTCGATTACCGCTGCACCTTTGACGACGACGTGGTGAACGAGCTCATCGCTGCCGCCGAGCAGGCAGACGGCTTTGTCTTTGGCTCGCCCGTCTATTACGCGCACCCCAGCGGCCGCATCCTCTCGGCCCTCGACCGCGCGTTTTATGCTGGCAGCAAGGCCTTTGCGCACAAGCCGGGCGCCTCTGTCGCCGTTGCCCGCCGCGGCGGCACGTCGACCACGTTCGATGTACTCAACAAGTACTTCACCATCAACCAGATGCCCGTAGTTGCCTCCACCTACTGGAACAACGTGTTTGGCCGCGTGCCCGGCGACGCCGATGGGGATGCCGAGGGCCTTGCCACCATGCGAAACATCGGTAAAAACATGGCCTGGCTCCTGCGTTGCATCGAGGCAGGTCAGGCCGCCGGCATCAACGCACCCGAAGCCGATCGCGCAACGACCAACTTCATTCGATAGAGCGGCGGAACAAAATGATTCAGATTTTTGGCACCAAGAAGTCCTTCGATACCAAGAAGGCGCAGCGCTTTTTTAAGGAGCGCCGCATTAAGGTGCAGTTTATCGACCTTAAGGAAAAGGAGATGAGCAAGGGCGAGCTCACGAGCGTGATGCAGGCGGTCGGTGGTATCGACAAGCTGCTCAACCCCAAAGCCAAGGACGAGGAGACGCTCGCGCTCATTCAGCATCTCACCCCCAGTCAGCGCTTCGACAAGCTGCTCGAGAACCAGCAGGTCTTGGCCGAGCCCATCGTGCGCAACGGCAAAAAGGCCACCGTCGGTTATTGCCCCGATGTATGGGAAGCCTGGGAGTAGCCTGTGTTATTTGCCAGCGCGTGGGTATAAGAGCAGGCGTTTGGCATATGATTCAACTGTAAGCCATGTCTAACAAAGGAGGGCACATGCCCAACAAACCCGTGAAGATCATCATGCTTACCGGATACCTCGGTGCCGGCAAGACCACGCTGCTCAACCACATCCTCGCTAACGACGGCGGCATCCGCGCCGCCGTGATCGTCAACGATATCGGCGAGATCAACGTCGATGCCAGCCTTATCGCCGACGGCGGCCTTTCCGAGACCGACGACCTCATCCCGCTCACCAACGGCTGCATCTGCTGCACGCTTTCGGACGACCTGGCCAACCAGCTGCAGGGCATCGCCGATTCGGGCAACTTCGATTACATCATCATCGAGGCATCGGGCATTTGCGAGCCTATCCCCATCGCCTACACCATCTCGAGCTTCTGCGACGAGGCCAAGGTGGGCGGCGAGCCCAAGCTCGCGCTCGACAACATCGTGGCCGTGGTCGATTGTGCCCGCATGTACGACGAGTTCAACGGCGGTCGCGACCTGCTGGCCGAGGATATCGACGAGGACGACATCGAGAGCCTGCTCATCCAGCAGATCGAGTTCTGCTCCACGCTGATCCTCAACAAGACCGATACCGTGAGCCCTGAGCAGATCGCCGAGCTCAAGGCTATCGTGCGCAGCCTGCAGAAGGACGCCGTAATCGTCGAGGCTCAAAACGGCGAGGTCCCCATGGAGGAGCTGCTCGATACCGACCGCTTCGACTTTATGCGCGCCTACAACTCTGCCGCCTGGATCGAGGCCATGGAGCACCCCGAGGAGCACGACGACCCCGAGGTGCTCGAGTACGACATCGAGACCTTTGTGTACTCGCGCCGCAAGCCGTTTGACCTGCAGAAGTTCACCAATTTTGTTGAGCAGGAGTGGCCCGACGAGGTCATCCGCGTCAAGGGTCCGCTGTGGCAGACCGGCGATCCGGACATGTGCTATATGTTTGAGCAGGCCGGCCACCAGATGCGCCTGATGGAGAACGGCCTGTTCGTTGACTCGGCGCCCGAGGGCGAGAAGCAGAAGATCATCGACGAGAACCCCGAGATCATGCAGATTTGGGACAACGAGACGGGCGACCGCATGACGAGCCTGTGTATCATCGGCCGTCACATGGACAAGGATGCGCTCATCGCCTCCCTCGATGCCTGCCTGACCGACTGGCACCGCGCCTAGGTTTATCCAAGCGGGTATTTTTCCGCCTACGTAACCGCCAAACCACCACGAAGGTGCTCTTCGTGGTGGTTTTTCGTTCTGAGCCAAGGAGATTCATGTTCAACATCGTGCTGTATGCGCCCGAGATTCCGGCCAATACGGGCAATATCGGTCGCACCTGCGTGGTCACCGGCGCCCGCCTGCATCTGGTGGAGCCGCTGGGGTTTTCACTCGACGACAAGACGGTGCGTCGCGCCGGCCTGGGCTACTGGCAAAACTTGGACGTGACCACCTATGCCGGCTGGGAGGATTTTCTTGCGCGCAACGACCTCTCCCCTGCCGATGGTCGCCTGCATCTGCTGACCAAAAAGGCACGCCGCACCTATGCGCAGAGTACCTACCGCGATGGCGACTATTTGGTCTTTGGCAGCGAGAGCTCGGGCATTCCCGAGCCACTGCTTGCCGCGGCGCCCGAGCGCTGCGAGCGCATCCCGATGCTGCGCGATTGCGACTCACTCGATAACGCCGAGGCTTGGGAAGCTCGCGAGGAATCGCTCGGGCATACCGAGGACAGCCACGAGGCCATCCTTCAGCAGGATATCTGCGGCAACTTCGTCAACCCGGACGACTACCGCATCAGCGCACTCAACCTCTCCAACAGCGCCGCCATCGTCCTCTACGAGGCCCTGCGCCAAACAGGCTTTCCGGGAATGTGACAAAGGGACTGTCCCTTTATCACATTCGAGCGCCACGCCGATGGCACACGCGCCTGATTGATGCTCTAGATAAAGAGCCCTTACTTTTAATCAGAATTAACTAAAATAAAATGAAGTTAAACGGCGGTGTGAAAGGAGAGCCTTGTGGAATATCTCGAGAACCCGTTTACCCCCAGTTTTGGTGAGGTTCCCGCCCATCTCGCTGGCAGACAACAGATTATTCGGGATTTGGACCGTGCCTTCTTGAGCCAGCGCAGGCGCCCAGAATTGACCTCGATCTTCTCAGGCGCGTGTGGAACCGGTAAAACCGCTCTCATGTCGTCGCTCGCGACAAGGGCGGAATCCCACGGCTGGATAGCCGTAAAGACGACCGCGCTCCCGGGAATGCTTGAGGAACTCGAGTTCGGGGCGAAACGCGCCGCAGCCCATCTCATCGACCCGTCCAACCACTTCGAAGTCACCGGCCTCGGAATTGCACCGCTCGGCAGCATCGAGGTCAATCGTGTCCACGATGCCTCAACCTGGCGTTATCGCATGAGCGACATCATCGACCAGCTCAACGAGGCGGGCACCGGTCTGCTCGTCACGGTTGACGAGGTGGACCCGACACTCGACGAGATGATTCAGCTCGCAGCGACGTATCAGCACTTTGTGACCGATGGGAAACGCGTCGCCCTGCTCATGGCGGGACTTCCCAACAATGTCTCGACGTTGCTGAACCACAAGACGGTCTCGTTCCTTCGCCGCGCCCAACAATATCATCTGGGTCGCATTGCCGACTATGACGTGCGCGAGGCCTTGATCCGCACAATCCAGGAAAACGATCGCCTGGCAGATGCCGAGGGAATCGATAGAGCCGTTCGCTCGATCTCTGGTTTTCCCTTCCTATTGCAACTCGTAGGCTACCGTGCCTGGGATCTCACAAGCGATTCGAAGGAAATCTCGTCACGCGACTTTGACCTGGGAATCAAAATCGCGCGCGACGAGATGGACGACCGAATCCTCGCGGCAACCTATCGGGAACTCACTGCAGAGGACAAGCGATTCCTCATCGCCATGCTCGATGACGAAGAAGAGTCCACCACCGCCGACCTTATCGAGCGCCTTAAGCGTTCGCCGCAGCAGGTCTCCCGCTACCGACGCCGCATGATAGATGCCGGCATCATCGGAGAACGAGGACGAGGGCTCGTCGCATTTGAATTGCCATTCTTCCGCGACTATCTCGCGGCTCAATGCGTGAAATAGAAATCAATGTGACAAAGAGGCAGTCCCTTTGCCTCATTGTCTATAGGTAGCGGCCAGTAACGCTCTTGGGACAGGCAGCGATATCCGCCGGCGTGCCGCCGCCATACGAGTCAGCGCAGATACCGCCCGGTGATGCTGTTCGGATTGGCCGCGATTTGTTCCGGCGTTCCGGTGGCGACGATGCGTCCGCCGCTTTCGCCACCGCCCGGACCCATGTCGATCACATAATCGGCGTTACGGATAAGGTCGAGGTCATGCTCGATCACGATAACCGTGGCGCCCTTGGCGACAAGGCCGTCGAACACACTCAGCAACACCTGAACATCGAGCGGATGTAGTCCGATCGTGGGCTCGTCGAACACAAATACGGCATCGTCCTGCACACGACCCATCTCGCTCGCGAGCTTAAGACGCTGCGCCTCGCCGCCCGAAAGCGCCGGTGTGGGCTCGCCAAGTGTGAGATAGCCCAGGCCCAGGTCGTGCAAGGTCTGCAAGCGCGTCTGAACCTTCTTGAGTCCCAGCGTGACGTCGATAGCCTCGTCCACACTCATGTCCATGATCTGCGGCAACGTAAGTAGACTCCCGTCCTTGCCCTCGCGATGGATACGCGAAGCCGCGTCTGCATAACGCGAACCGCGACATGCTGGGCAGACGATCTCGACATCGGGCAAAAACTGTACGTCGAGCGATATCGAGCCCGTGCCGTCGCACGTAGGGCAGCGCAACGCGCCGGTGTTATAGCTAAAGGCACCCGCCTTGTAGCCAGCTGCCTTGGCCTCGGGCGTACGGGCAAAGGCACGACGCAGCTCGTCATGGATGTCGGCATAAGTCGCCACCGTCGAGCGCACGTTGGCGCCGATAGGCGTGGCGTCAATCAGGTTTGCGCGGGCAATGCCTTCGGCATCGACCCAACGCACGTGCCCCGGCAGGCGCTCGCCGGCTGCCTGCGCCTTAAGCGCCGGGATGAGCGTCTCAAGCACCAACGTCGTCTTGCCCGAACCCGAAACGCCCGTCACCGCAACGAGACGGCCGCGCGGGATATCGACTTCGAGCGGTTTGACAGTATGGATGGTATCGGTTGCCATACGGATGTGGCCCTGGTCGAACATTTCGTCGTCAGTCACCTGTGGACGCAAACGCTTGGGCTCTGCGCGCAGAAACGGAGCGATGCGGCTGCCCCGCGATTGCTCGACCTCGTCTACTGTACCGGCAGCGATCACGTTACCGCCGCCTGCTCCGGCGACGGGGCCCATCTCGACCAGATAGTCGGCTTCCGCCAGTACGCGCGTATCGTGGTCGACAACAACCACGGTGTTGCCGTCATCCACCAGGTCGCGCATCACACCAACCAGGCCGTCGACATTTGCCGGATGCAGGCCAATCGAGGGCTCGTCCAACACATAAAGCACGCCTGTCGATCGGTTGCGCACCACGCGAGCAAGTTGCACGCGCTGGCGCTCACCCGTGGAGAGCGTGGCACCGGCGCGATCGAGTGAAAGGTAATCAAGACCCAGGTCGACCAGGCGACGGGCCGCGCTCAAAAACGAATCGCAGATATCCGTCGCCATGGGCCGCATCTCGGGCGGCAAGGATGCGGGCACCCCGCGCACCCACTCAATCGCCCCGCCCAGCGTCATGGCCGCCGCTTGCGCCAGATTGATACCGCGCACTTGGGGCTGGCGCGCAGCCTCGGAAAGACGCGTGCCACCACAGTCGCGGCATGGCCCCTCGCGCAAAAAGCGCGCAACGCGTTTGAGCCCCTTGTCGTCCTTAACCTTGGCGAGCGCATTCTCGACGGTATAGACGGCGTTGTAATAGGTAAAGTCGAGCGGCGTGGCGCCCTCGCCGTTTTTGGGAACGTAGAGAATGTGCTTTTTAACCGCCGGACCATGGAACACGATATCGCGCTCTTGAGGCGTGAGCTGGTTAAACGGCACGTCGGTGCGCACGCCCATCTCGCCGGCGACCTGCTTCATCAAATCCCACATGAGCGTACCCCAGGGAAGCACCGCACCTTCGTTGATGGTCTTTGACTCGTCGGGCACCAGGCTCGCCTCGTCCACCTCGCGCATGACACTGGTGCCGCCACAGGTGGGGCATGCACCGCCACTGTTAAAGGCAAGGTCCTCGGCGCTCGGAGCGTAGAACTCGCGGCCGCACGTCGGACACGTGAGCGACAGGCCAGCCGCTACGTTGAGGCTTGGCTCCACACGCGCCCCGCAATGCGGGCACACGTGATGGGCGCAACGGCTAAAGAGCAGACGCAGGCTGTTGTTGAGCTCGGTCATAGTGCCAAAGGTGGAGCGCACGCCCGGCACGCTCGGACGCTGGTGCAGCGCGAGCGCCGCCGGCACGTGCAGCACCTCGTCCACCTGGGCGTGTTCGGCCTGCGTCAGGCGACGTCGAGTATAGGTGCTAAGTGCTTCCAAGTAGCGACGCGAGCCCTCGGCATAAAGAACCCCCAGTGCCAGCGAACTCTTGCCCGAACCCGACACGCCGGCAATACCCACGAGCTTTCCCAGCGGGATATCAATATCGATGTCCTTAAGGTTATGGACACGCGCGCCACGCACCTCGATAGCCTGCGGGCTCATCTTCTGTTCCGTCACCTTTATCACCCTACTCATGCCATAAAACTCGATCGCGAATGTACACGCCCAGCATGGGCACGGTAAACCGGACGAGGCCGTATCCGGCAGCCTCGATGACGCGCTCGCGAATCAGGCTTGCGCGATATTTACTCGCCCAGCTCTGGGTGCGATCGCAACGCTCAATGATATCCGCCATGCGCGTCGGTTTGCCCTCGTCAACCGCCATGGCCTCGATAAAGAGGCGTTGCGGACTGCGCAATCCATAATACAGGGGCGCGTCGACCGCTTCGTAGAACTCGGAGACGGCATCCGCATGGCCATCCTCGACATCGCGCCTTTCGATGACCTGCGAGCCACGCCGGACAGCAGACCGCCACATGTAATATCCCACCAGCTGAACCATATAGGGATGCCCCATGCTCTTGCGCGCCGCAAGGTCCGCCGTCTCCGCGTCAACGCAAAGACCGGTACTCTCGACTGTCTGGATATATGAATCACGCACGTTGGGCAAGGATATCGCACCCAGCGTACGCCGCTGGGCACGCCGCAAAAACGTCACGCTCGGCTCTTCGAGCAGGTCGTCAACTATACTGGGTAAGCCGGCGAACACCAGCGCAAGACCGCGCTGGTCGCTATCGGGCAGGCCCGTGGCATCCTGGTCTCCGAGCACCTGCTGATAGAGAACGGCAAGAGCCGCCAGTTCCTCGATAGACGCCGATTGAGCCTCGTCAATCGCAAACAGTATGCCCTGGCCTGGACCGAGCCTCTTGAGGCGCTCGTTGACCAGCCCGCGCAACGTCTCGCCCTTTGCTCGCGCCGCCTCGACCGACATCCGGCCAAACGACGAACCGAACTCCATTGACGTCACAACGGGTTTATTCGAGCGAAGCGCGTCGGCCAAGCGGTCGCATAAGCCAAGCGAAGCGGAATCGGAGACAACCGCCCATCCGCGCTCGCTAGCTAAACGCTGCAGCTCCCGCAGGAGAACCGTTTTGCCACAGCCGCGGTTTCCCGTAATGAGCATGAGCCTGCCCGGCGCTCCAGCGCCGTTGTCGAGTCCTTCCTCAAAATCTTCGATGACCGACTCTCGACCGATGAGCATCGGAGGCCGCTTGCCAACCGTGGGCTTAAAGGGATTTGGATTCATGTCGGCCTCCTCGGATTGGCAAACCCTGGTAACAGTTATACCAACTTATACCGAGTTATACCAACAGGATGCGGCAAAGAGACTGACCCTCTATCACCTATGGCCGAAAAACTCGGCGTCTGCTGCTCGCCAGGAGCGGAAGGCGGTGGGATCGACCTTTACGTGCGCTGAGGCGGGGACGTCGTACCATTTGACCGTATAACCGGCGCCGTGAGAGCAAAAGACCGAATCGGGCGTGTTGGGCAGATCGGCCTCGGGCTCATAGGCAGCCGCCTCGATGACGCGCTCGGCATCATGGCAAGCCGCATAGCCGGCGAACTCTAGATACAGATGCCCACGACCACTCGTGTAGGCAGCCACCTCCAGCGCGTAATCCTGCACCTCAGATGCCGGCACGCGACCCACAAGCTTCGCCCGGTCTCCCGCCATCGTCGGCGGCTCGTACTCGGCACCCATGCGCGTGGCATCCGAGAGCGCCCGGCCCACGCACTCCCCCGGCACCTCGAGCTCAAAGCGATACCACGGCTCCAACAGCACCGCCGCGCCGGCCTCACGCGCCTGCATGAGCCCCTGGCGAATCGCGCGGTACGTGGCCTGGCGAAAATCGCCGCCCTCGGTGTGTTTGGCATGCGCGCGGCCACCCGTGAGCGTAATGCGCACATCGGTGATGGGCGAGCCGGTCAGCGCGCCCAGATGATCGCGCTCCATGGCGTTGGTGAGCGCCAGACGCTGCCAGTTAAGATCGAGCTCGTCGGTCGAGGTCACGGTGCCAAACTGCACGCCCGAGCCCGCCGGCAACGGCTCCAGGCGCAGATGCACCTCGGCATAGTGGCGCAGTGGCTCAAAGTGGCCCACGCCCTCGACCGGCTGCGAAATAGTCTCCTTATAGAGAATGCCGCCAGACTCAAACGCAACCGAAAGGCCAAAACGATCGGCCAACACCCGCTGCACGATCTCGAGTTGTACGGCGCCCATCAACTGCAGGTGAATCTGCTCCAGATGCGTATTCCAGCTTACGCCGAGCATGGGATCTTCGTCCGCCAGCTCAGTCAATGCTTTGAACACCGTATGGACATCATGTTCGCCCGGAAGCACCGTATAGGTAAGGACTGGCGCAATGACGGGCGCATCGCCCGCAGGCTCCGCGCCCAGGGCGTCCCCTGGGCGAACGTGCGCAAGACCCGTCACGGCACAAATACCGCCAGCAGCAACTTCTTGGGCAAGCTCATACTTCTCGCCGTTATAGATGCGGACCTGATCGACCTTCTGCTCCCATGCCTCGGCACCGGAACGTCCGTCAATCATCTGCTTGGCATGCAGCGTGCCGCCGGTCACTTTAACCCAAGCCAAGCGCTCGCCGCGATCCCCGCGGCTCACGCGGTAGACGCGCGCGGCAAACTCTGGGAGCCACGTCTGTTCGCGCATCAGCGCGCATATGCCATCCAGCAGCTCGTCCACGCCTTGGTCCTTGAGCGCCGAGCCGGCAAAGCAGGGAAAGAGCTTGCGCTCGGCAACCATGCGCGACAGCGTTGCGACAGAAAGCTCGCCCGCTTCAAAAAACTCCTCGAGCGCCGCTTCATCCAACGCAGCAGCGTCCTCCTGAACGGTGCCGCCCGCCAACAGTTCGCTGGCATCCAGGCAGCCCTCGGAAAGACGTTGCCCAAGCTGTGCCAGCAAAACATCGCGGCCGGGATTCTCCAAATCGATTTTGTTGATAAAGATGAACGTCGGAATGTCATAGCGCGCAAGCAGGCGCCACAGGGTTTCGGTGTGCCCCTGCACGCCGTCGTTGGCACCCACAACCAAAATCGCATAGTCGAGCGCGCGCAGCGTGCGCTCCGCCTCGGCCGAAAAATCGACGTGGCCGGGCGCATCCACAAGCATGACGCGGGTATCGCCGTGGTCGAGCACGGCCTGCGACGAGAAGATCGTAATGCCGCGCTCGCGCTCGATCGCATTAGTGTCCAGGTGCGAATCGCCATCGTCAACGCGGCCGCGCTTGCGAATGCGACCCGCGTTGAACAGCATGGCCTCGGCCAGCGTGGTCTTGCCGGCATCGACATGCGCCAAGATTCCAACGACCGCTTGCTTCGACATGGCTCTCCTCTTATTACAAGCCCATCGCACGCGGCAACGGGCGTTCACGCTCCACACTGGATGATACAATTTACGGGCCGGCGGGCGAAGCGGGCCCTATCCCCCGACCGAGCTCATCGCCCCGCGTTGCCGCGCGGCGATTTTCGTAGGTTCGCGCCTTGCGAAAGCCGGCTTTCAAAACAGCGCAGCGAACGAAAATGGCCCCGGGTGGGACCATTTTCGTTCGCACGAATTATTGATATGAGGCGTCGCTCTTACACCTCGCGCAGCCAATCGAACGCAACACGCGGCGTGCCGTCTGACACATACACGATGCCGGCGCGCTCAAATCCGGCCTTGAGGCTCGCACCCTGCATGGGCAGGTTGTCCTGGTGCGTATCGATGCGCAGGTGATCGGCACGCTCTTTGGCAAAGGCAAACATCGCAGCCGCGATACCGTGCACGGTGCCGTCGGACGCCACACGGTGCAGCACGGCGTACGGAGTGTCGCTGCGCCATTGCCCGTCCTCAATTACGTCATAGCACTCGTCCGGGCCCTGTAAAAATGCAAACGTCGCCACCACGCGACCGTCGACTTCGCACACATAGCTGCCACCAGCGGCGATATCGGCTGCCAGCTGCTCGGCAGAAGGCGTGCCCTCGGGCCACTGCGTGGCGTTGCCATGCGCGCGCATAAAGGCGCGGGCCGCGTCATAGATAGCCATGACAGCGGGAATGTCGGTATCGAGGGTTTTTCTGATCATCACGCGGCGACCTCACGTTTATTGGTATCACTTTGACTGAGCAATGATACCAACGTTTTGAGAAGGGCGCGAAGCAGATGGGAAGCAAAAAGCGAGCCGCCTGGTCAAAGGCCAAAAGCGAGTTTTTGGGCGCTGCTACCGGCGGCGATATGAGCGACCTGTTTGCACGCGAGGACGAGCGCCGCGACGCCCTGGATGCCGAGTGCGATGAGGCCTGGCGCTACAAGTCGTGCGAACGCAAAAACCGTTACGACACGCGCGCCGAGGCCGAGGCCGTTATGGCCGAATGCGAAAACCGCGGGCGGCGTGGTTTGGCCTGCTACAAATGCGAATACTGCGGCGGATGGCACCTGACGTCGCACCCATGGAAATAGGCGCCTCATCGGCACGGCCCTGACGGAGCTCCAACCATCGCACGCAAGCTACGGGCGCGGCGGCACCAAAACGTCGTAGCGAACGGCCTTGCCCGCAAGTTGATAGCTCGGCTTAACGCCGGCAAGCAGTGGCCCCTTCACCGGCCGCTTGATAACGACCTTGCGCGGATGCACCGCAAGCGCGGCTTCGACCAACGTCTCCTCATCGGCGCACGGCTGTTCCAGATGATGCAAGAGTTGGAACTTCTTTTTAACCGCCGCGCTCTTGGTGCGCTCGGGAAACATGGGGTCCAGATACACCACGTCGGGAGCGGTGAGCTCGCCCCGCCCGATCAGCTCAGCTGCATGGCAAAGGCCGGCAATGCTGTCCTCACCCGCATGTAAGCGCATGCGCGACACGGCAGCCGCAAGCGCCGGATCATCTGCCGCGCGATCCAAGGCGTCCTTGAGGAGCGCCGCAATCACGCAATCCTGCTCATACAGATCGACGGTAAAGCCCGCAGCAGCCAGCAGTAGCGAATCTTCGCCAAAGCCTGCCGTGGCGTCAATCGCCCACGGTTGCTCGGCACCTTTTATGCGTGCGGCCTTCACCAGCAGCTCTTGCTGCAAGCGACCCTGCTTGAGTCGTGAAAGCATGCGGCCAAAATCGGCACGCAGCTCCATCGTGCCGTCGGTGAGCGTGAGGCCCTCGGACTTCCCGGTCAGCTCAAGCCCCGCGGCCCGAGCAACAGAAAAGGGATCGACGACGCCCATGGATACTCCTTAACAAGCAAAACGAATACGTGAGCGCCGTTTATGCCAGCACCCAACCGTCCGCTATTGTCCCACATGCGACATGGCCCACAGCATCCCAATGCAAAGCACCGCCATCAATCCCGTACACACGGCAGCAATCACGGAATCACCCATGCGCCTTCCCAACGACCGCGGCTCACGCACTTGCCCTGCTCCGTACATCATGGCTCCTCCTTGAGACCAGCTCTTACCATGGACCCATCATCGCAGCGCCGCGCATACGCTGCCATCGATTTGACTTACGCCCAGCTTTCCTTTTTGAAAGGTTGGACCGTGCAGGCAAGAGACGCTTTCAAACGCATGCATCGCACCGTTGAACTACAATGTGCTTCACCATATGTGCAGCACATGAGGTGCGCCAGGTTGGCGTACTCGTATCGAAAGGACCAGCCATGAGCTCCGCTCGTAAGACTCTCAAAATCCTTGCCCTCATCTATTTTGTTTTGGGCATCGTCAGCCTCGTCATTGGAATCACCGGCGTCGCGACCGGCAACCTCGATTCCACGTACGGGTCGAACGCCATGCTCGCTGCGGTCGTGCTGGTCGCCAAGGGCATTGTCGATCTTGCCGCAGGCGTTGCGGGCATCAAGGGCGCCAACAAGCCTTCGCAGGTAGACGGCGCATTTAAGCTCGGTATCGTTGCCGCGGCAGCCACGCTCCTCCAGGCCGTGTTCACGCTTCCCGCGCTCGGCGGCAGCTCCGTCAATATCGTCGCCTTTGTCATCGTGGTGTACGACCTGTTCTTTGTTCAGCAGGCACACGCCGTTAAGGCCGAGAACAAGGACCGCCTGTAAGCGCCCGCTTCTCATAACCTCTGTTTCAGCCAAGCAACTAAAAAGGGCCGATCGCGCATCTGAACTGCCTCCCATTTCTTGGACATGAGAAATGGGAGGCTTTCTTTATGCGCGTTGATTTGAGAGTGAAGCATGATATCGAGGCCAGGAAGGCGGCCATAGGGCTCTTCGAGCTCGGGCACGGGTATAAATCTGCCGCGATTGCCCTTTCGCTTCCAGCGGAAGCCGTGAGAAGATGGCAGGAGATATACCGCGCGTTCGGGAGCGAGGTGCTGCTGCGCATGGACGGAAAGCAGGGCAGGTACACATACGAGCAGAAGGTCGCCGCCGCCTCCGCCGTCGTCGACGGCGGCATGACGAAGACCGAGGCGATGGCGGCGTTCGGCATAATGTCGATGTCGCCGCTCGATAAGTGGTGCGCGCTATACCGCCGGGGCGGCGCGGAGGCCCTGCGCCCGAGGCCCAAGGGCCGGCCGAGCGGTTCCAAGGCGAGGCCGCGGACCCGCGAGGAGGAGCTCGAGGAGCGGTGCCGTAGGCTCGAGGCCGAGGTGGCCTACCTAAAAAAATTACGCGCCCTGGTCGAGAGGGACGGGCTCTGACCAGGGTGAAGGCCGAAGCGGTCGCGGCCCTGCGCGCCGAGGGGCACGCGCTCGGGCACCTGCTCGCATGCGCCGAGCTCAAGCGGTCGACCTACTACTACGCCCTCGCGCACCCGCCGAGGCCCACGCGCGCCGAGCTCTGGGAGGCGGCCGCCGAGATCTTCTCGCGCACCGCCAACGGCTGCGGGCACCGGCAGATAGCGATGTGCCTCAGGGCGGAAGAGGGGGCCGTGATAGCCAACAAGACCGTGCTCAAGATGATGCGCGAGATGGGGATTCGCTGCGGCATCAGACGCGAGACGGCCTACCACAGGTACAACTCGTACAGGGGCGTCGTCGGCAGAACGTTCGAGAACGTGATCGCGAGGGATTTCGACGCCGGGGCCCCGTGGCAGAAGCTGGGGACGGACGTCACCGAGTTCAAGGTGGCTGGCGGTAAGGCCTACTGGGCCCCGACGCTGGACTTCTGCACCAAGGAGATCGTGGCGAGCGACATATCGACCACGCCCGACATGGCCCAGCAGGCGAGGATGCTCGACGAGCTGCTGCCCAAGATCCCCGAGGGCGCCGCCCCGACCATGCACTCGGACCGGGGCTGGCAGTACCAGCACGCCTCATACACATCCAGGCTCGAGGCCGCCGGTATCGTCCAGAGCATGTCCAGGAAGGCGAACTGCATCGACAATGCCGCCACCGAGCAGCTCTTCGGCCACGTCAAGGACGAGTTCTACAGGGGCCGCGAGTGGAAGACGTTCGAGGATTTCAAACGCGACCTGGAGGAATACATAGTCCACTGGAACACGAGCCGGAGGCAGGTAAGATTGAAGGGCCTGACCCCGGAGGAGTACCGGAATCAGGCCCTTGCGGCCTAGTCGCTATTTAGGGCGTCCAAGATTTGGGACGCAGTTCAATCTCCGCGGTCGGCCCTTTACGTTTGCCCAGATAAAACCTGCCAAAATAAACCCGTCCCTTTTCGGGAGACTTTAGGGCTCCCAGGGGCAGGGGGCTTCGATGTGGATGTGCTCGCCGGTTACGGGATGCGTGAAGGACACGCTGTGGGCGTGAAGCATGAGGCCACAAGGACGCGGCGTGCCGTACAGGTCGTCGCCAACCAGGGGATGACGCTCGCTCGCCAGATGCACACGGATTTGGTGTTTGCGGCCGGTGAGCAACTCGACATCGATATACGAGCGCGTGGGCAGACCACGGCGGCTCTTAAGGCGCTTGAGCACCTTGACGCGTGTTTGAGAGGGCTTGCCGCTGGCGCCTACACGCATCTTGCGGCTGTCGTGGCGGTCGCGCGCGATGGGCTTGTCGATGAGCTTCTCGTTCCAGTCGATCTTGCCCTCGGCGAGCGCCAGATAGTGCTTTTCGAACGCGTGGTCGATGACCATCTGGTCAAAAGCGGGCTGCGTCTGCTTGTCGAGCGAGAACAACACCACGCCGGTGGTGTTGCGGTCCAAGCGGTTGAGTGGCTGCATGTCGGTCGCAGCAAAGCCGTCGCCCATCGCCAACAAAAGGTCGCTGGCGTAGTCGGTGAGCGTGCGCTCGCCGGTGCCGTCGCCGTGGACGATCATGCCGGCGGGCTTGTCGATGGCCATAAGCCAGGCGTCGCAGTAGAGGACTTGAGGTTCTTCGTTCACGTGTAAGCCTTTCGGTTAGCTGATTCCCACAAACATGCAGCCCGAGGTCGCCCCGCGCAGGCGGGCGGCGGGCTTACGGCCAGCTTGAGCCGCCTCGGCGGCGCGACGGACGCGAGCGACGGCACGGCCAATCTCATCGGCCTCGAGCAGCGTGCCGTCCACCATAAGACGACGGACGCCGGCGTCGAGCAGCTGTGGTACCTGCGGCGTAAGGTCGATGGGGTAGGCGTCGTACAGGCGCGAGCGGCCGTGGATGTCGGTACGCACCGGCATGACCTTTCCGTCGATATTCTTGAGCGAGAGCTTGCGGGCACGCAGGCGGCAGTTGGCACAATCGTGAATGCAGCCATTGGCCACCTGCAGGATGCAGTGCTCGCTTGTCATGACGCGCGGGCGGCCAAAGACGGTGATGCCCAGAGCCGCGGGCGCGGCGGCGCCGAGCGAGACAATCTCGTCGAGCGTGATTTCGGGCGAGAGCCAAAACGCACCGGCTCCGCGCTCGGCAAGCGCCTCCATGCAGGGTGCGTTGTGAACCGGCAGGCAAGAGCGAATCTCGGCCGTGGCGCCAACCTGGGCGGCCAGGGCAAGCTCAGAGATGTTGCCAATAGCGACCGTGGCGCCGGCAACAACCCAGGGATCGACGCGCTCGTGGTCGACGGCGCGGCAGACCTCGTCGAGTACGGGCACGATACCCTGCTCAAATGTATCGGCAGGGGAGAGTCCGACAGCCTCGAGCGCGTCGGTGGTCATATAGATGCGCGTGGCGCCCTCCGCGCGAGCGGCCTCGGCGGCCTCGAGCGAGGTGACGGTGGCGCAGATCTGCGGCTCATCGCGGTAGTGCTCGGGCGCGGGGCGGGAATCACTGGCTACAATCGCCGGCAGCTCGAGCGTTTTCGCGCGCTCCTCGTACGGTGCCAGAATGGCCTCTTCCAGCGCCTTACAGGCGGCGGCGCGCACCTTGTGCACGGCGGAGAAGCCCATGCCGCAGCCCTCATCGAGCGCCACATCAAAGCTCGCGGCCTCAAAGGGAGAGGAGCCCATGCGCCCGACGTGCTCAATCAGATCGGATGCCTCGACGGCGCGGGTCTTGGCGGCCTCGACGGTGAAGCCCGTGGCGGTGGCGGTGAGCGCGGGGTTGTCACAGCAGGTGAGTGTGACAGTAAACGGCTCGCCCAGGCGCGCCACGACGGACACATCAACAGCTCGGCGGCGCAGCACATCGCGCTTGAGCGCGGCGCCGGCGGCGTCAATGGCGCTCTGGCTTCGAATCACGCGCACGCGGCAGCCCTCGGGCATGCTACGGGGCACGCGGCACTCAATGATGTCACCGGCGGCGGCATCATCGGCGGCAATGGTGGTCAGGAACTGGTCAAACTCGTTATCGTGGCGAAGCTCCAGCAGGTCGCCTTTGCCCACGGGCTCAAACAGCTCAATGCGGGCGATGGCGGCGCGGCGACGGCGGTCGTCGGACTTGAGGCCGCGCACATCGCGGTTGGCCGGGCGGCTGCCCAGCACCGTGCCCACGATCTGGCCGCGGTTGTTGGAACGCTCATAGCTCATCATCTCGTCGCCCGAGGTGCCGTCCTGATAGGCGTGCGTAAAGTCGCGGTTGAAGCAGCGCTTGAGCTGGCGCTGGCGGGCGGCGTCCTCGTCCTTATCTACGGCGACCCCGGCCAGCATGTCATCAATCTGATGACGATACACGTCGACGATGGAATATACGTAATCGGGGGCTTTCATGCGGCCTTCGAGCTTGAGCGATGCGGCGCCGGCGTCATACAGACGGCGAACAAGCTGTGAGGTGTTGGTGTCACGCGGGCACAGCGCGCGCTCGCGACCGGCAGGGGAGAGCGCGCGACCGTTCTCGTCGATCAACTCGTAGGGCAGGCGGCAGGGCTGGGCGCACATGCCGCGGTTGGCCGATCGTCCCGCCATGGCAAAGCTCGACAGCAGGCACAGGCCCGAGTAGCAAAAGCAGATGGCGCCATGGCTGAAGACCTCAAGGTCCACATCGGGCGCGGCGTCGTGAATGGCGGTGATTTCGTCGATGGAGAGCTCGCGCGAGAGAGTCACGCGGTCGGCGCCCTGCTCACGGCACCAAAGGGTTCCGCGGTCGTCGTGGATGTTCGCCTGGGTCGAGATATGTGTCTCGATGCCGGGCATGGTGCGCTTGGCCTCAAAGAACAGACCCCAGTCCTGGATAATGAAGGCATCGGCGCCCAGCGTGGAGCAGCGATGAATGAGCTGCAGTGCATCGCCCATCTCGGACTGCTTGATGACGATGTTGACCGTGACGTAGACGCGCGACCCGGCTAGATGCGCGGCGCGGCAGGCTTGCTCAAAGGCCTCGTCGGTAAAGTTGGTTGCCTTGCGGCGGGCGTTGAAGCTGCCCATGCCGCAGTAGATGGCGTCTGCCCCGGCGGCGAGCGCGGCGGCAAAGGGCTCCGGGCCTCCGGCGGGGGCCAAAAGCTCGGGCCTGCGGTTAGTGGTTCGGCTGGCGGTTGCGGTCATATCCTGCCTTTCAAAATGCTCAGATACTCAAAAGTATAGTGGCGTCGCTGCGGTGGGCGACGCCCGCAGCCTAAGCAGGACAAAGTCTTCAGCAGCTTGGACTGGCTGCTCCACATGAGAACCGTTCAGCGGTTCGGGGAAACCGTTGGGCGATAAAATATTCTCGTAAGCTGATAATATTCTTGCATCAAACAGAAACCTTGAGTACTATCCCAATCAAGCGCGGTGTTCAGACCGAACTGTGCCTCCCGGTGTGAACACCGCGCTCACGCTCTCTCAATTGATCGTAAGGAGAAAAACATGAGCAAGACCGTCGTGTCTTCCGATAACGCACCCGCAGCCATCGGCCCGTATTCCCCCGGTATCCAGGCCGGCAACATGGTGTTCCTGTCCGGCCAGCTGGGCATCGATCCCGCGACCGGCAAGATGCCCGAGGGCGTCGAGGCCCAGGCCAAGCAGTCCCTCGCCAACGTCGAGGCCCTGCTGACCGCTGCCGGCGCTACCTTTGCCGATGTCGTCAAGACCACGGTCTACCTGGCCGACATCGCCGACTTCGCCGCCGTGAACGAGATCTACGCCTCCAAGTTTGAGGCCCCGTTCCCCGCGCGCAGCGCCTTCCAGGTTGCCGCCCTTCCGGCTGGCGGTCTGGTCGAGATCGAGGTCGTTGCCGCTCTCTAAGGCGTTGGCCACAACTAAACATGACATGCAAAAAGACCCTGCAGCGCGTGCGAGCTGCAGGGTCTTTTATCAAGTGACGGATCGCTTGTGGAGCCGCACTCCATTTTGCTCGTTAGCCTTCCTTGCGGACTTTTTGCAGGTAGCGGTAGACGCTGGGCTCAGAGATGCCCAGCGCGGCGGCGGCGCAGGCCACGGCGCCCTTGAGCATGAACACCCCGTTACCGTTGAGGTGGCGAATGACGTCCACGCGGTCGCTCTGACCAAGCGACGTTACATCCAGCCCGCGCGCGCTCAGCAACTCGGCAATGCTGCGGTCGATGAGCTCCTGTGTAGACTCCGAAAGGCTTTCGACCTCGATGGGGGAGGGCTCCGTGCGGACCGGCGCGGCGTCGAAGCAGGCCATAAGCTGCTGGGCCATGGCACTGATGTTGCGCAAGGCCGAAAGATCGGTGTTGACGCAGAGCATGCCGACGATCTCGCCGTCCTCGCGAATGAAGTACGTCGCCGACTCCAGCGTCTTGCCACCGGCACCGCGGCCTTCGTAGCCCGTAATGAACGGCAGATCGCGATATTTACCATCGTGCATGATCTTGAGTGCCAGATCGGTGGCGGGACCGCCGACCTTGCGGCCGCTCACGATGCCGTTGCGAATATCGACGATGGCGTGGTCGGGATCCGAGAAATCGTGCAGCACGATTTCGCTGTTTTTGCCGAGTATCTGCTCCAGAAAATCGACCATCGGCAAAAAGCGACGTACGGTCTCGTTCACGGGCAACTCCTTTGGGTGAAATCGGAAATGTTCATAACAATTTTTTCTCATGGTAACACGCTGCCCATCATCTCGTATATCCGCAGGTACATTGCGTAATGCAGACGAACGGTAGGAATTTAGCGGTAAACGGTTGACCAAAAGAAATGTTAGATGTTATTTTGACCAGACACTTTCCTGACCTGCGGAAATGCGTTATTTCAGCTGAAGAATAGTCTGATAACAAAAAATTATTATTGAGAATGAGAATCATCTTTAATACGATATGCAATGAAGGCACAACCTCAACCCCGCACTGCGTCACAATAGAGCGTTAGATGCGAAAACAACTACTTCGAGGATTGGTGGTCAAATGACCCAGGAGACGGTTACGAACGGCACTGAAGCCCTGTTCACTCGCGAAGGCATGCCTCCCGTTAAGGAAATGATCCCGTGTGCCCTTCAGCACGTACTGGCATCGTTTGCCGGCATCATTACCCCGGCGGTCATCATGGCCGGCGTCTACGGCTTTAATAGCCAGCAGAGCACCGACATCATTCAGGTTGCACTCATTCTTTCGGCGATCGACACGGCCCTTCAGGCCTTCGCTCCCTTCCGTCGCATCGGCGGCCTGCCCATCGTCATGGGTGTCTCGTTCGCGTTCCTGCCGGCCCTGCAGGCCATGGGTGCCTCGGGCTTTAGCTTTGGTGCGCTGCTGGGCGGCGAGATTGTCGGCGGCGCCGTCGCGGTCCTCTTTGGTCTGGCCTACAGCAAGATCAAGTGGCTGTTCCCGCCCGTCGTGACCGGTACGGTTATCTTCTCCATTGGCGTCTCTCTCTATCCCACGGCCGTCAAGTATATGGCCGGCGGTATGGGTACGCCGCTGTGGGGCACTCCGCAGGCCTGGTGCGTCGCTCTTATCACCTTCGCCGTGGTCTTTGCGCTCGCCAACTTTGGCAAGGGCACGCTCAAGTTGGGATCCGTGTTCTTTGGCATGATCGTTGGCATGATCGTTTCGATCCCCTTTGGCATGATCGACTTCTCCAGCGTCGCCACCGCTCAGGTCTTCGCCCTTCCCAAGCTCATGCCCTACGCGCTCGAGTTTGATCCCGAGGTCTGCATTACCCTCGCCGTCGTGTTCCCCATGGTTGCCATCCAGGTTATCGGTGACGTCTCCGCCGCCTGCCTGGGCTCCATCGACCGTATGCCCACCGAGCGCGAGCTCTCCGGCGCTATCGTGTCCCAGGGCCTTACTTCTATGGTCGGCGGCCTGCTGGGCGGTCTTCCCACCAGCGCCCTTGGCCAGAACGTGGGCATCATCTGCTCCAACAAGGTCGTCAACAAGTGGGTCTTTGTGATCATCGCGGCCGTCTTTGCCATCGCCGGTCTGTTCCCGCAGCTCTCTGCCGTCCTTTCCGCTATCCCGCAGCCCGTCATCGGCGGCGCGACCGTCGGCGTTTTTGGCACCATCACCATGAACGGCGTGCGCATGTTCACCCGCGAGGGCCTCACGCAGCGCACTACCACCATCGTCGGTACCTCCGTCGTCTTTGGCCTGGGTATCTGGATGGCCAGCGGTTGCCTTGCCGGCGAGGGTATGCCCACCTGGGTGTCCACCGTCATCGGCTCCAATGCCGTGACCCCCACTGCCATCATGGCCATTGTCCTTAACCTGATCCTTCCGCAGACGCCGGTCGTGGCTCAGCACATCGATGCTGCCAAGGACGCTGCCGTGGATCTGGTCTTGCCCGAGAGCAAGAAGTAACCAATTCGGTGCTATTCGTCGGCGGGCGCATCGCCTCGTCCGCCGACGTCATGCGGCGCCAAGCCGCACTTCAAAGGGTTTGTCCCTTTGGTGAAGCGTTGACGGGAGAGGGCCCGTTTCCGGTGTAGGCCGGCGCTTCGCACTCCGCCATGTCAGAGGTGTCAAACCCCGCCTCTGATGTTGAAGGGAGCATCCATGCTTCTGGTCGCTAACGGTTCCGTTTTTACTCGCAACGCTCAGACCCCGTTTATTCCAAACGGTGCGGTCGCCATTGACGGAGATACGATCATCGAAGTGGGCCCCGAGTGCGAGCTCAAGGCCAAGTACCCGGATGCCGAGTACGTCGACGCCCGGGGCAACCTCATCATGCCCGGACTCATCAACTGCCACACCCACATCTACTCGGGTCTGGCCCGCGGCCTTGCCATTAAGGGTTGCAACCCCACCAACTTCCTGGAGAATCTTGAGCAGCAGTGGTGGAAGATCGACGACAACCTGACGCTCGACGGCACCAAGGCCAGCGCCTATGCCACGATTTTGGACTCCATCCGCGATGGCGTCACCACGATCTTCGATCACCATGCGAGTTTCTGCGAGATCCCGGGTAGCCTTTTTACCATTAAGGACGCAGCTCAGGAGCTGGGCATGCGTTCGTGCCTGTGCTACGAGGTCTCCGATCGCCGCGGCCAGGAAAAATGCGACCAGGCCATTGCCGAGAACGCCGAATTTGCCCAGTGGGCCGCCAAGGAGCGTCGCGATAACGACAACCATATGATCGCCGCCATGTTTGGCGGTCACGCCACTTTTACGCTGTCGGACGAGACCATGGACAAGATGGCCGAGGCCAACAACGGCCTGACCGGCTTCCACATCCATGTGTGCGAGGGCATGAATGACGTTTGGGACTCCCGCCTCAACCGCGGCGGCATCAGCCCCGTCGAGCGCCTGCTGCAGCACAACCTGCTGGGTCCCGACACCATGCTGGGTCACTGCATCCACGTGACACCTGCCGAGATGGATATCGTCAAGGAGTCCGGCACCTGGCTCGTCAACAACCCCGAATCCAATATGGGCAACGCCGTGGGCTGCGCCCCCGTGCTCGAATTCTTCCGCCGCGGCATCCCCGTGTGCATGGGCACCGACGCCTACACCCACGATATGCTCGAGAGCCTCAAGGTCTTCCTGATCATTCAGCGTCACAACGCCGCCATGCCCAACGTGGGCTGGTGTGAGGCCATGACCATGCTGTTCGAGAACAACGCCAAGATGGCGAGCAAGTATTTCGATCGCAAGCTCGGTGTGCTCGAGGCCGGCGCTGCGGCCGACGTCATCGTCATGGACTACAAGCCCTTTACGCCGCTGAGCGAGGAGAATATCGACGGCCACATGCTCTTTGGCATGATGGGCAAAAACTGCCGCACCACCATCATCAACGGCCGCGTCCTGTACAGGGATCGCGAGTTCGTTGGCATTGATGAGGACAAGATCAACGCGTGGACCATGGCCGAGTCCAAGAAGCTCTGGAGCACGCTCAACGATCGCACCTACTAATTCACAAGTAGATTCACGCGCGTCGGATGTTTCGCCGCGTTCGACGCGCGTATAGGCGGCCTCCGCGGGGTCGCCGGCGCTGTGCTAGCGCTACACCGTATTTGCGCCCGCCGCGCGGTCTCGCCGGGCGTTACAGAGAGGAGCTCATTATGAGCGACATCATGAGGCCGATCCCGTTTTCGCAGCTGATGAACTGGATCATCGAGGAGCACAAGACCCAGGGCGCCGTCTTTGGCGTGCGCAAGATGGCCACGACCAACCAGGAGGGCGAGCTTCCCATTTTTGACGAGCGCATCGAGACTCCGTTTGGCCCGGCCGCCGGTCCCAACACGCAGCTGGCCCAGAACATCGTGGCATCCTACGTGGCCGGTTCCCGCTTCTTTGAGCTCAAGACCGTTCAGGTTATGGACGGCGAGGAGCTCTCCAAGTGTGTGAACAAGCCCTGCATCGTGGCGCAGGACGAGTGCTACAACTGCGAGTGGTCGACCGAGCTCGAGGTTCCGCAGGCCTTTGCCGAGTATGTGAAGGCATGGTTTGCCTGCCACCTGATCGCTCGCGAGTACGGCCTGGGCAGCCCGGACGGCTTTGTCTTCAACATGTCCGTGGGTTATGACCTGGAAGGCATCAAGAGTCCCAAGGTCGACGCCTACATCGAGGGCATGAAGGACGCCAGCGGCTCCGAGGTTTGGAATGAGTGCCGCACGTGGGCGCTCGTTAACCTGGACAAGTTTGAGCATGTCGATGCCGCGTTTGTCGAGTCCATCCCGGCGCGCGTCTCCAACTCCATTACCGAGTCCACGCTGCATGGCTGCCCGCCGGCGGAGATCGAGCGCATCGCGACCTATCTGATCACCGAGAAGGGCCTCAACACCTACATCAAGTGCAACCCCACGCTGCTGGGCTATGAGTTTGCCCGCCAGCGTCTGAACGAGCTGGGCTTTGACTACATCGTCTTCGATGACACGCACTTCCGCGAGGACCTGCAGTGGGCCGACGCCGTGCCCATGTTCGAGCGCCTGATTGCCCTGTGCGCCGAGCACGGCCTGGAGTTTGGCGTCAAGCTGACCAACACGTTCCCCGTCGACGTGACGAGGAACGAGCTGCCCTCTACCGAGATGTACATGTCCGGCCGTTCGCTGTTCTCGCTGACCATCGAGGCTGCCCGCCGCATTACCGAGCAGTTCGATGGCAAGCTGCGCATCAGCTACTCCGGCGGCGCCACGGTCTACAACATCCGCGCCCTGTACGATGCCGGCATTTGGCCCGTCACCCTGGCGACCGACGTGCTCAAGCCCGGTGGCTACGAGCGCTTTAGCCAGATGGCCGGCGAGTTTACCGACCTGGATGGCAAGCCGTTCGCGGGCGTCTCTCTCGACGCCGTGACCGCGATCCAGACCGATTCGCTCACCAACCCGCTCTACAAGAAGCCGCTGCGCCCGCTGCCCGATCGCAAGGTCGCCGGTAAGAGCCCGCTTTCCGACTGCTTTACCACGCCGTGCCGCACGAGCTGCCCCATCCAGCAGGATATCCCCGCCTATCTGGCGGCTGTTGACGAGGGCCGCTTCGAGGACGCACTCAACATCATCATCGAGCGCAACGCCCTGCCGTTCATTACCGGCACCATCTGCCCGCATCCCTGCGGCCGTGCCTGCGAGCGTGCATTCTACGAGCCCGAGGGCGCCCAGATCCGCGCCAGCAAGCTCAAGGCCGCCCGCGAGGCCATGACCGCCGTGCTGCCCAAGTTGCGCGCCCAGGCCATCGCCAACGATAGCGACCGCAACGTTGCCGTTATCGGCGGCGGCCCTGCCGGTCTGGCGACGGCGTTTTTCCTGACGCGCGCCGGCGTGCCCGTCACCATCTTCGAGGCCCGCGATTCGCTTGGCGGCGTGGTCCGTCACGTGAT